>CASCWU010000008.1 GCA_949155905.1 uncultured Lachnospiraceae bacterium | reverse complement strand
TACACCAAAGTGCTTCATACGGCACTTTTTGTTAAAAACTTGTAAAGTGGTGTTAATGAAAATACTTTAGAGGCTTATAATTATTGGAATATTTTTGCTCAAAATCTATGCCAATATGATGACGAAGCCCCATCTGCTGAAATTGACTGGAATATAAATATGCTTCAAGGAACGGTTGATTTTACGATTAGTCCGTTTGATAACATTGGTGTGAAATCAGTTGAACTATTTTTAGATGGGAAAAAACTAAAAAAAATAGACAACTGGGATTTCAAGGAAAAGGAGACAGTGACAGTTAGTATCGGAAAACTATTAAATAAAAGAGTACATACGTTAACTGTAAAAGTATGTGATTTTGCAAATAAGGAAACGACTGTCCAAAAGGATGTAAAAAGACCTTTCCCTTATACTTCAAAATTAGTACCAAATGGAAGTGACTATCGTACTCCATATACGATGGCCTATACAACTTTTACAATACCAGAAACAGAGGAAGTAGCTACAGGGGCAGAAGAAAGCAATTTAGTTAATTCTGAAGATACAACTATTACAAAAGCAGACAGTTTAATCGTAGCACCGGAAAGCTCTTCGACAACAGATGCAGACATCCCTGGCTTACCATCAGGGCTTCAGACCACCACTCCATCTGCCATAGAGGAAACCGCAGAACAGCTACAGCTAGAAGAGACTGCCAATACTTCAGAGGAAGCGTCTGTAAAGGAAACTGTCGCAGATGTCACTAATACAGACAGTACCATTACGGATACGACAGATGTGACAGACATAACGGCTGAACCATCTACTGACTGGCAAACAGCCGACCTTCCACTCCACCCGCTCGCCGACGAATTCCACCTCACTCAAACAGATCGGCAAACCGGAACTCTGGCAGCAGGTGCAACCTCAGATTCCTTTTCCTTTGAGGTCGGCAGCGGAACCGACTATGCACTTTTGTCTGACGATTGGCTGGGAGATTTCTCCTTAGAGATAACCGATCCGGCTGGACATAGTTACTATGCCGGACAGCGTTATGAAAACTTGAATGTAGCAGAGGATGATATACAAGCTGTCCTGAACCTGGGGACACAGGGCGCATTACTCTTTCACGGGATGCCGGGAACCTGGAGCTATCGGGTGATCAATCATGGGGAGGAAGCCTCCTATGACGTCGGTCTTTATACCCAACTGGCTGCTCCGCTTTTGGACAACCCGGACACCTTGTTAAATCTGACCGACGGCAGCTTTACAGTATCTGGTACGGCTGGCGTGCAGCCTGGCGCTACTATATAGCTACAGTTGATTGATACGACAGGAACGGTAGCGGCAGAGAAGCAGCTTCCGGCAAACGGGACATTTGAAGCTTCTTTTACGGGAATCGAGGACGGGGACTATACCTTACGTACCTCGCTTGTTGCGGCAGACGGTACAGAGGGCTGGGATGGAAGCTATGCAGTGACGATTTGTTCTGCCGTTCCGGTGATTACTTTATCGGAGGATTACGAGTTTTTTGAATATTTTGGGAAAACAGTGCTTTCCGGCAGTGTGAAAAACGGAGAAGAGGTTTCTGTCACCTGCAACGGTATTCCTGTTGAGATTTCCTATGGTTGTTCCTGGGAGGAACTGGCTTTTTATACAGATGAGTTGGAGCTTCAGAACGGGAATAACGACATTGTGATCCGAGCGGTAGGAAAAACCGGTCTGATAGCCGAAAAGCATCTGACTCTATGCTCAAAGGAAAAGGGAGAGGCAAGGCTTCCGGAAATTGCTTCTGTCACCTATGACGGAAAAACGACCGGTGAGATCCGAAACGGCACACGGATTGAAGTGAAGCTGACGGATCCGGATATCAGTCAGTACCGGGTACAGGCAGTATTACGAGGCAGACTATATGATCTGATGCCAGAAGGAGATTTTTATTATCTTGTTTATCAGGAGGACGAATTTGAAAATGGCAATGGATCGATGTTGATTTATGTAGACAGCCGGGGACAGGATGGGATTTGCGAGGAATATCCGGTCATTTTCTTAGGAGGTACAGGGATTTATGCCGTGCGCCAGCCAGGAGAGGTAGAGACGACGGTGGGGAAAACGGTTGCCCTGGAATTAGATGGGTATTTTTCAGAAAAGCCGGTTTCCTATGAGACGGATTTTGGCACGATAGCCGGAGGAGTCTGGACGGATACCTTCACAGAGGCAGGCTTGTATCCGGTGACGATATGGGCGAAAAAGGATGGAAGGGAAGCCTGGATTAGCTTTGATGTTATGGTGTCGGAAGCAGAGGAGCCGGTGGAGTAAGCCTGGCAGGTGACGCTTTATCCGACAGGGGGAAGTGTGAATCCAAACACCATCAGCGGAGTTTTATCAAGTGTTAGAGGATACCTAAAAATGGCTTAAAACCTGGGTTTTTGACGTTTGCCAAGGCTTAGAATTTATCTGAATCTGCAAATTTTCTGCACGTTTGATAGAAAAAGTGATAGAAAGAATCCAATAACTTGATAGAAGGCTTCCATAACGCTTTTACCTGATTTTAATTACCATGATAAGGTTCGGCCAAAATAGCAATTACAAAAGTCAATGGAGAATAACAAAATGAATACGACTAATAGCAAAATCAGTGTAAAGGAAACCGCCTTCGGTCAGGATATGCTAGAGGTGTTGATTGAAAAGCAGCTCCGGCAAGTGAGGTTCAAGGAGTTGGACGTTCCGCAGGCTATCAAGACAATAAAAAGCCATCTTATCAGCAAGTTCTCACCACGGAAAGGCGAGTACCCATCTGAGCTACGCTTTATGTACCCAACCTACTTTGATTCTATTAGGGTGCTGATAGCCGAGTGTGTGGCAGAGTTCTTCCTAACCGGGAGGATTGCTTTTTCTGAATTGGACACAAACGCATGGGAGTACATCGACCACGAAATCCGTCAGATCGTTTTGCCGGAAACCGAGGCAAATATGCTGCTGTGTGTACTCCTAAAGGTTCAGAATCCCGACCATGATATGTGTTCCAGATGGAAAAACCAGGCGGATCGCGAACGCTGGAAAGCACATATTCAAGCAGTGTATGACGTGATAAGTCAGCTATAATAGCCCTACTTTGGCCCTGATGACTTCGGTTATCAGGGCCATTTTTTGTGGTTTATAGAGTTGGCAGAGAGGAGGAATCGTGAAGATATACAGAAATTCAGAGCACTACTGCGACCCAACATCCGGGCAGGCATTGGACAATATCATGCAGGAGCGCCACAAAAAAGCCAAGGAATTGATTTGTGAATTGAGGCGCTTGGCTGAATTATCCGGTTTTTCGATTGCGGAAAGGGTGGTGCTTATGGACAAGCTCACCGGCAAAATTTATCGTTGACAAGAGAAAAGGAGATGATAATTTGGACAAAACTGAACTGGAATATATGCGTCCTCAGACCGCCAGAAGGTACCGCTATCTCTCGGTTCCAAAGGAGCTTTTGGAGAATCCGGCGTTCTCCGGGTTGGACTATGGCGCTGTCATTTTGTACGCAAAAATGCTGGAGAGAGCCGGTCTATCTGCTCAACATGAGGACAAGTTCAGTGATGAAAACGGTCGGCTTTTCATCATTTACACCGTGGAGCAGATGGAAAAGGACATCCTACGCTCACATCCCACGGTCATCAAATTCACCAAACAATTAGCTGAAATTGGCCTGATTGATAAGGTGCGACAGGGGCAGGGAAAACCCGCCAGAATCTACATAAAGGACTTTACTTCTGGTGACACTGGTGCTCAAGAATCGCCGGATATTAACCTCTGCAAGTCAGGAAATTTGACTTCTTGCAGTAAAGAAAATGAACTTCTGGACGTTAAAAATCTTTCATCTATAGAACTTAATAGTAAAGAACTTGAGAATAAAGACCTTATCCTTCCTACCTTCCTTCCAGGGGATAGGGAGTGTGAAGTAAACAAAATGACGGAGAAAGACGTTGAAGAATTGCAGGCTGACGTGCGTTCGCAAATCGAGTACACGGTACTTTGTGAGAATTACGACGAAGATTTGGCGGATGAAGTTGTGGAGATCATCACGGAAACTCTCTGCCGGGACGGGCCGGAAATGAAGATTGGAGGCACAGTATTTCCGACTGCCCTTGTGCGCAAGCGTATGCGCTCATTGACCTATGAGCACGTTTCCTATGCGCTGGACAACCTTGGGAAAGCTGGGCCGGTACATAATCCACACAGGTATTTGCTTGCAGTTTTGTTCAACGCTCCGGCCTCATGCAGTACCGCAACACAAGCAATTTACAACGCTAATAACTGAATTTGTGGGAGGATATAACCATGAAAAACAAGTATGATACCCTGGGAAACGAGTACAAAGATACCGCTAAAGAACTAGCTTTGATTACCGGCTGGACACCACAGCAGGCCGAAAAAGTGCTGGCTTTGGTAGCCGGATTCTCCAAGAAAAAGGCTGAAACGGTTGCGAAAGAGCAGCGTAAAAATCAGAAAAATTCGAGGATTATTGTCACAAAAAAGCTGCTGAAGAACTACCGCAACCTGAAAGTTTCCTTGAAATGCGGCATGGAACACAACCTGAAACTGCTGGAGGATTACGAATATCAGCGCCTGATGGAGAAGGAGGAAAGCGTCAGGAATCAGAAATTGACCTCAATGTCGCTTTTAACTGCCTCGAATCAGGTGCTATGGGCGCGCTTAAATGCGGCTCTGGATTGTTACAAAGAGATGTGCAAAAACGAAACCAACCCTTCCGCTCAGCGGGGTTACAAGCTCATTTATGCCCGTTATCTCTGCGATACCCCGATAAGTATATCCGCTATTGAGGAGCGGTTTGCGATTGAACATTCGACGTTTTACAAGAACATAAACCGGGCTATTGCCACGCTAAGCGTGATTCTTTTTGGCAGCGAAAGCGCCGAAGATTTCTGCTTAGGGGATGATTTATAAGCGGCTGAAAGCCGCTAAATTGGGCCGTAGGCCCAAAAGTAGTTAAAACGAAAATTATTGAGTTTTAAGTACGAGCCAGCATCGCATTTGTAGGACAAAGTGTCAGACATTCTGTCCGACACATGCCCTCAAATGCCCGCTTGCGCGGCTGGGTAGGGGCGCTGCCCCTACGACCCCATTCATATACGCCCCGGCGGTTTTAGAGCCGCAATGTCGCGCGGCAGAAAGGAGATGTTCATATCGACATCAGTAGAACGAAAAAGCTCAGTCTTCGGCTGAGTGAGAAAGAGTACAAGAGGATTACTAGACGAGCTAAGTCTTGTGGGTTGACAAAGTCGGCTTATGTTCGTCAGCTTATTGTTGGGTATGAGCCTAAAGAATCGCCGCCTGCCGATTACTTTGCTATGACCCGCGAGTTGAAAGAGATAGGCAACAATCTGAATCAGCTGGCTTTTGTCGCTAACGCTACCGGGCTGATTGACGAGGCCACTTATTATGAGAACGTAATTAAGTTACGGAACTCTGTGCAGCATATTGAGCAAGTAGTTATAGGGAAATAGAAAGCAACAAATTGACTTTGTGAGTTAGAAACACTTTACTTGCCTTTAGCCATCTCCTTATACCCCGCGCCCCACTGCTCCATAACATCCAGAATGGGCCGTATGGTCTCGCCCAGATCGCTAAGGGTATACTCCACCCGGGGCGGCACCTCCGCATAGACCGTGCGGGTGACAAGGCCATCGGCTTCCAGCGCCCGCAGGGAATCCGTCAGTACCTTCTGACTGATTCCCTCCAAATTCTTCTGCAATTCGTTGAACCGCCAAGGGCGCATACGCAGGTTGCGGATAATCAAAAGTTTCCATTTGCTTCCGATGAGCTGGACGGTGGTGGCCACTGGGCACTCGGGGAGTTCTTCTTTGGTCAGCATATATCAGCCTCCAATACTTCAAAATGTCATGTTACACTCTAATTGTACTGTATTGGCCCCACACTGTCAAGAGGGTGGGTTACTTTTATGTAACTACCCCACAAAAAAGTGCGTACTTGTACGCTTCGGAAAAATCGGTATAATGGGAATCACAGGGGGCAAAAAACACTGCGGCTCCGCCGCAGGTTTCCCTGAATAAACCAACGGAGGTACGTACCTATCATGGCACTGGCAAATCTGGCTGAATGGAACGAGGAAAAGAAGGTGGCTTCTGCTTGTGGCGCGGGCGATGAGAAGAAGGAAGAAAAGCCTGCCGCCTGCGGTTCCGCTTGTGGCGCTGGGGACGAGAAGAAAGAGGAAAAGCCCTCTGCTTGCGGCTCTGCCTGCGGCGCTGGGGACGGCAAGTAATCTCGCGTTCCATGCCCATCGTGTTCCCAGCCTTCGGGCCGGGAACACCCGACAGTCACCCGGTAAACCCGGTTCAACATAGAAAGGACAGACACTATGAAACCTTATTTCGCTTTTCAATGGCACATCACCGACGAGTGCGACCAACGCTGCCAGCACTGCTACATTTTCTCCGAAAACGCCTGCAAAAGGCTGGACAGCATGACCTTCAAGCAGATGGAGGACACCTTCTACAACTGTCTGGACTTATGCGAGGTGCATGGCCGTTCCCCCTACTTCTACATCACCGGTGGCGACCCCATCCTCCACCCGGATTTCTGGCGGCTGCTGGAGCTGATGAAATCCCAAGGGGCCCCCTTCACTATTTTAGGCAACCCCTTCCATCTGACGGACGAGGTATGCGCCCGGTTCAGATCTCTGGGCTGTGAAAAGTACCAGCTCTCCCTTGACGGGATGCGGGAGACCCACGATTGGTTCCGCAAGCAGGGCAGCTTTGACATCACACTGGAAAAGATACAGACCATCAAAAAAGCCGGAATTAGAGCAGTCATTATGACTACCGTCTCCGGCACGAATCTTGACGAGATTCCCGCCATCATCGACACAGTGGTGGAGCACAAGGCCGATGTGTTCGCCTTCGCCCGCTACTGCCCCACCAGCGAGGAAAAGGATGTGGGTATCGAGCCCATGCGCTATCGCCAGCTTTTAGCCGAGTGTGATAAGAAATTCAAGGAGTACAAAGCCCGGGGCTGTGAAACATATTTCAACAAAAAAGACCATCTTTGGACGCTCTATGAGTATGAGACCGGGGAATTTGTAATACCGGACACCACCAAGCCCGGCATGATCTACGGCGGCTGCAACTGTGGGAACTGCCATCTGACCATCCTGCCTGACGGCGATGTGTACGCCTGCCGCCGGGTGCAGAACAGCAGGGTGGCAAACGTGTTCGAGGACAGGCTGGCGGATGTGTGGGTCTGTGAGATGGAGCGGTACCGGGAGTACACGAAGTTTGAGAAGTGCCAGAAATGCGAGCTGCTGGCCTGGTGCCGGGGGTGCCCCGCCGTTGCCAGCGGCAGAGAAGGGAACTTTTATGGGGCGGACCCACAATGCTGGAAGGAGATTTGAACATGATAGATATAAAGAAAGAAAATTTTACGGCGGTGCATACCGCGACAGATACCGTAGAGCTGGACGGCAAACCGGCCCTGCGGGTGGTGAAGAAAGACAAGATCGACCAGTATGACCAAAACACATATGCCCGAGCGAATGGACTGCTCTTCCATAACGGCACGATCGAGTGCAGGATGCTGAGCCGCCTTCTGCCGGATGCCCCGGACTTTGCCCGGGGATTCATCGGCATCGTGTTCCGGGCCAACGAGGCCGATTCGGAATTTGAATCATTCTACGTGCGGCCCACCAATGGACGGGGATGCACAGATCTGGTGCGGAAAGCCCATGGATGCCAGTATTTTTCCTACCCTGGATACACGTTCGACTATTTCCGGGAATTTGGTATTATAAAATATGAAGCGCCGGTAGATTTTGCGTTGGATGAGTGGTTCACCATGAAAGCTGTAATCGAGGATGACCGGGCCGCGTTTTATCTGAATGGGAAATTGGCCCTTTCTGTGGAGAACATGAAACATGGTGCAGGCCAGCATGGCTCTGTAGGTATTTTTGTAGATGTTGGCACGGAGGCGTTTGTCTCCGAGATCAACGTGACCTGTATGGATTAAGGAGGACGCCATGAACGAAATGATAGAGAAAATCATCACCCGCCACGCCATCCGTAAGTTTCAGGACAGGCAAGTTGAGGAAAGCAAGTTGGAGCAGATCCTGCAGGCCGGGCTGTACGCCCCCAGCGCGGGGAACAACCAGTATTCCCGTATTGTGGTCTGCCAGGATAAGGAGGTCAACCTCCGGCTGGGCAGGCTGAACCGCTCTATGGATATGGTGCAGACAGCCGACCCTGAGAAGATCCGGCCTGTGTCGGCGGAACAGCCCAGCATCCGGGACGATTTGAGCATCAAGGACGCCTTCTACGGCGCGCCCACTGTGCTGACCATCTTTGTGCGTGATGGGTACTATGCCCACGAAGATGTAGCTTTCATGGCGGAAAATATGTGGCTGGCCGCCCACTTCCTGGGGCTGGGGGCCTGCTATATCGGCAGGGCCGAGAAAACCTTTGACACGGACTATGGCCGGGAGCTGCGGCAGAAATGGGGCGTCCCGGAGGATATGACGCCGGTGGGGCACCTGCTGCTGGGGTATCGGGAGGGGCCAAAGCCCCTTGATAAGCCCCGGAAGGAGGGGAGGATCATCCGCGCATGAGCACACAAGAAGAGCGCCGCCTTTGGCTGATACAGGCGCTGGCGGCCGAGCGGGGCGGGGACCTGGAGATACCCAAAGGCATGGATGCACAAAATCAGCTTCTCCGCGCCCTGTTCAACGTGCGACCACCTATGCCTGTCAGCGGTGAATTTTTGCAGGTGCAGGACGCGTATTTGCAGGAGGAAATTTGCCGCAAAGGGATCACGGATCACCGGAGCCTGCAGCCTGTCCAGCCGGGCGTCTATCTTTGGCAAGGGGACATCACCACGCTGAAGTGCGGGGCCATCGTCAATGCCGCCAATCCCCAGATGCTGGGGTGCTTCATGCCGAGGCATGGCTGCATAGACAATGCCATCCACACCTTTGCCGGAGTGCAGCTGAGGCTGGAATGTGCTGAGATCATGGGAAAACAGGGACACGAGGAGCCTACCGGCACAGCCAAAATGACTGGCGCTTACAATCTGCCGTGCGATTCCATTCTGCATACGGTAGGGCCGATCGTCAGCGGTGAGGTCACCCCGCAGGATGAAAAGCTGCTGGAAGATTGCTACGGCTCCTGCCTGGAACTCGCTCAAAAGAAGGGCATAAAGAGCGTGGCCTTCTGCTGCGTTTCCACCGGGGTCTTTCGCTTTCCAAACCGGAGGGCGGCTGAAATCGCGGTGGAAACGGTACGGAAATATCGGGGCGGTATGGAGGTGATTTTTAATGTGTTCAAGGACAGGGACTATGAGATCTACCGGGAATTGCTCGGCGGAAATTGAGCGGTTAGGGGCCGCGTTGGAACAGGCGGACACTGTGCTCATCGGCGCGGGAGCGGGGCTGTCTGCCTCGGCGGGGTTTACCTATGACGGGGAGCGCTTTCAGAGATACTTCTCGGATTTTGAGGAAAAGTATGGCTTCCATGATATGTACTCCGGCGGCTTCTACCCCTACAAAACCCCGGAGGAACGCTGGGCTTACTGGAGCCGGTTTGTCTGTGTCAACCGCTATATGAACCCGCCAAAGCCGGTATACAGCCAGCTTTTTGAACTGGTGAAGGACAAGGATTATTTTGTGCTGACCACTAACGTAGACCATTGCTTCCAGAAAGCGGGTTTCGACAAAAAGCGGCTGTTCTACACCCAAGGGGACTATGGGCTGTTCCAGTGCAGCAGGCCGTGCAATATCGACACCTATGACAATGAGGATGTCATGCGCCGCATGGTGGAGGAGCAGGAGGGCATGAAAATACCGTCCAGGCTTATCCCGAGGTGCCCCAAATGCGGCGCGCCCATGAGTATGAATCTCCGGGCAGACGATACTTTTGTGGAGGATGAGGGGTGGCTAAAGGCTGCGGAACGGTATAGCGATTTCGTCAAGTCTCACCGGGCCGGTCGAGTGCTGCGTTTAGAACTGGGGGTGGGGTACAACACGCCGGGGATTATCAAGTACCCGTTCTGGCAGATGACGGCGGAGAACCCTCGGGCGGTTTACGCGTGTGTGAACATGGGGCAAGCTGTGTGCCCGGAGGAAATCGCAGGGCGTTCCATCTGTATAGATGGGGATATTGGGGAGGCACTTTTTAAGCATTATTAGTTGCAACTTGGGCTGGACTGCGTAATACTTCTATAATAATTTTGTTAATATGAAAGATCGGGTCAGCCGTGAGGCTGGTTCGGTCTTTTTGCTTGTAACCATTTATAGATTGCAATTGGAAATGTGATAAACAAATTCAAAAATCTATCAAAAACTTTTCTAAAGGCCAAGTGAACCCAGCCCTTTACCTGTTATGATAGCTGCAAGAGAGCAGAGAGGGGGTGAACACATGACTCCCACGGAACGCCGTGAGGCTGAAATAGAAATCATACGTCAAAAGAAACAAGTGACATATTCCTATTTTATGCGAGAGTTCGGCGTTTCGCGGGAAACGGTTCGTAATGACGTTCTTAAACTCATGTGTTCATACCCCATAGAAACAGTACGAGGGCGCTACGGCGGAGGAGTTAGAATTTGCACTGGACATACCCTGGAATCCAAGCCGAAAGCAAAGATAGCCCTCAGTTCTGTGCAGCTAGAGTTTCTCGAAGAATTGCGTCCAATGATGTGTGGCGAGAAACTCGATATACTTAACAGTATTATCTATGACTTTGCTCCTTGAACTACATAGCACCTTGAAAACCTCATAGCAGCGCACAAGTAATGCACCGCCCGTACCGCAGGGTCAAAGGGGGGTACTGGGGGATTGGCCTGGACGGTTTAGTCAGCCGTTGTCACCATTCGCTGGTATCGCGCCACGCGCCAACGTGGGCTTGTGTGATGCACTTTATACCGAAAGTAAAGGAAGTATGCCATATGGGAAATGCTATGTTTAGCAATTACCCGGATGTCGTATCAGTAGATGATTTACAGACAATGCTCCACATCGGCAGAAATGCCGCTTATAGCCTACTGCAAAGTGGGGCAATCTCTACGGTGAGGGTGGGGAAGAGGTATATAATTCCGAAAGCCAGCGTGATTGACTTCTTGGGCTTGAATAAGGGCGCGAAACCTGCTATAATGGAATCCATCAGGTAAAGCGTGTGAAAGCCTCGAAAGGAGTAAATAAATGGCAATCACGGGCTTTGTAACAACGAAAGGCGGCAAATATTATGCCGTCCTGAATCTCCATGACGAGAACGGAAAGCGCAAGCAAAAGTGGTTCTCCACCGACCTACCGCTGAGAGGGAACAAACGTAACGCTGAAAAGATTCTGCGCACCTTGATAGACGAGTGGGAGGCTAAGGAAGTGCCTTACTGCCAGCTAACCTTTGCTGATTACCTAGAGCGCTGGATCAAGCGGGCTGGGGCGAACATCAAGCCCAATACCTACCGCACATACCAAGCGATGGTCGCTAATCACATAGTGCCGTATTTCAAACAGCACCCGGTATTGTTGCAAGAATTGAAACCCACCGACCTGGACGCGTATTACCAGGCCAAACAACAGCCAGGGAGCAAACAGAACGGTAAAGGTACGCTGTCGGCTATGTCTATCCGGCACCACCATCAGGTGATATCCAAGGCGCTGAATGACGCGGTACATGATAGTCTAATCCAGTATAATCCCGCTGCTACCGCGAGAAAGCCAAAGGCCGAGCGATACAACGCAAGTTTCCTAAACCCGACGGAGATAGACACCCTGCTGGCGCTGTTCATTGGCAACGTGGTAGAGCTGCCGGTTAATCTATGCGCTGTGTATGGCTTTCGCAGGAGTGAAGTGCTTGGGCTGAAATGGGAGCATATCGACTTCGAGACCCGCACTCTGACGGTCACAGAAACGCGACCAGGAGCGCATACAGGCTGCTCTCGGCAAAGGGTACATACAGAGCGACTATGTATGCACCTGGGCAGACGGAACGGTTATATCACCCAACTATCTGTCCCGCACGTTCCATAACATCATTTCAAAAAGCAGCTTACCTAGTGTCAGACTTCATGACTTGAGGCATAGTGCGGCCAGCAATCTGCTAAACATGGGCTTTTCCATCGTCCAGGTACAACAGTGGCTGGGCCACGGCAGCGCGTCCACCACGCTGAATTTCTACGCCCACGTCGATAAAAATTCCAAGCTGGACATGGCCGCTGCCATGGAGAAGGCCATCTATCAACCCACCTGATGGATTGGGTGATAGAAAATTGATAGAAAAGCTGCTGGAAACTGATAGAAAGCAAAAAAGAAAACCCCGGAAACCCTAGAGTTTCCGGGGAAAAATTGGCAGGGGCAGAAGGATTCGAACCCTCGGCACGCGGTTGACGGAGACCGATTGCTATGAGGAAGGTGTGTCTGCGCTGTATGCGGTTTGGGCAGCCAAGCCGACGACCTTATTGTTTGATCCAGATGGCGGAACTGTGAAGGAGACTGAACGGACGGTGCTGTTTGGACAGGTATATGGGACATTGCCGGAGCCAAGCAAGAGCGGATGTCTTTTTGCTGGCTGGTATACGGCAAAAACTGGCGGAGTAAAGGTTTCGGCAGAAACGAGGGTGGCCAGCGAGGATACGATCCGGCTTTATGCTCGTTGGACTACCAAAGAGGGAAAGGTAGTCTGGGAAGCAATAGGAGGAACGGTAAGTAAAAAAACGTCGGCTGTCACCTATGGGGAAGCCTATGGCACGATGCCTGTTCCAACAAGAAAGGGCTATGAATTTATTGGCTGGTATACATTGCCGCAGGGCGGTCAACGTGTGGTAGAGACGGATATCGTATCAGTAGCAGGAGAGCATAGCTTATATGCCCGTTGGAATCCGCTTTCCTATGCCGTTTATTTTCACGCGAACGGCGGTAGGGTGACACAGGAGCGGAAAATGGTTCAATATGGCCAGGCATATGGAGCGCTGCCAAGGGCGGAGAAGCCAGGCTGTACCTTTTTAGGCTGGTATACGGAAGCATATGGGGGAAGCGAAGTAAGAGCCAATGATACCATAACAACCCTTTCTCCGACGATGCTCTATGCCAGATGGCGTGGAGCCGTCAGCACCGTCAGCTTTGATCCGCAGGGAGGAATAATGCCTGCTCAGACGAAGGAGGTTGTTGTCAGTGAAACTTATGGAACATTGCCGACCCCGGTCAGAGAAGGGTATACCTTTGACGGATGGGCTCTCACAGCGGATGGCGGAACTATTGTAGAGAAGGATACGGTTGTGACAGCAAAATCAAACCATGTCCTATATGCTCAATGGATTTCGGAAGGATATCAGGTGACATTTTCAGCTGGGGAAGGGAGTGTTTCTCCAAAAAGCAAGACCGTGAAAAACGACGGCATCTATGGAACACTGCCGACCCCGAATTATCAGGATCATGCGGTATTTTTAGGCTGGTTTACGGAAGAGAAGGGAGGAAAACAGGTATTTGCGACAGACGTCGTAGATCTGTCCGCGAATCAGACTCTGTATGCGCATTGGAGGATGAATGAATATCGGGTGACATTTGATCCGAACGGGGGTACTATGTCGGAGCCAAAAAGCAGGTTTATCGCTTACGGGGAAACCTACGGAGAGCTTCCGGTTCCAGAGCTGGAGCATTATGTGTTCCAGGGCTGGTTTACCAGCATCAACAGTGAGACTCCGGTGAAGGCAACTAGTAAACTGACCTTAGATGGAGAGCTTACGTTATATGCGCAGTGGAAGGGGGAGGAAACCACTGTCACCTTTGATCCGCAGGAGGGAACGGTGTCAAAGGACAGCAAGCTGATTTATTATGGAGGAGAGTACGGGACGCTGCCAACGCCGAAGCGGACGGGATATGACTTTACAGGCTGGTATACGAAGGCATCCGGCGGGACGCTGATAACGAATGATACAAGCTGCTGGAAGCTGACCGACAGTACATTATATGCACATTGGAAGATTAGAAAGCCAACGATTACCTTTCGTGCAAACGGTGGGGAAATATTGGTCGATCACGAATGGGTCAGTACGACAGAACGGGTATACTCCTATGGAGATAAATACGGAAGCCTGCCGGTGCCAAAACGGGAGGGGTATCATTTTACTGGGTGGTATACCTCTACTGGCAGTACCGGAGAAGAAGTGACAGAGGAGACAGTAATAGAGGCTACGACCTCAGAAATTTTGTATGCACATTGGGAAGGAAATACCTATCAGGTGACGTTGCGGGATACTGGTCCGGGGTCATCTAGCGGCAGTAAGACTGTTTCTGTGGTGTTTGGAGAATCCTATGGAGATTTACCGGGGTTAGAGAAAGCAAACTATACCTTTACGGGATGGCGTACCGAGGATGGAAAAAAAGTAAGCTCCAGCACAAAGGTGACAACAGCAGGAAATCATACTCTTTATGCTTCTTGGACAGGCGCCACTATTCAACTGACGTTGGCGCCGATGGGCGGAGAGGTTTCCGGTACGCATTACGTTGTATATTATCAGGGAACCTATAAAGGACTGCCGATACCAGAGCGGGAAGGCTATGATTTTCTTGGCTGGTATACCACGGAGAGCGGAGGAACGAAAATAACCTCGGATACGGTAGTATCAGTAAGGGAGGCTCATACCCTGTATGCTCATTGGCAAAAGAAGGTATATCATCTTTGGTTTGATGCCAACGGTGGTACTAGTCCGGAAACGCATCGGTTAAGAGAACATGGAGAAAAGTATGGAACATTGCCAACGCCAACCTGGTCCGGGCATACATTTAAGGGCTGGTATACGGAAAAGAACGGCGGACGGAAGATTACCTCTACTATGAAGGTGGATGCGTCTTATGGGAAAAAACTGTATGCCCATTGGAATGATCAAAGCTATACCGTCACTTTTAAGGCAAACGGCGGGAAGGTGGATTTGGATTCTACCAGTGTAACGAAGGGAACGAGCTATGCTGCCTTTCCAACTCCAGAGCGGGAAGGATATCGTTTTACTGGTTGGTATACCTCAACCTCCTCCAGTGCAAAGAAAGTGACAAGCGTTGATGCAGCAGATATTTTATATGCTCATTGGGAAGGCTTGGAAACGACAGTTCTTTTCAACGGAAACGGCGGTTCGGTATCTTCTTCGGCGAAAACCGTGAAATATGGTTCTACTTATGGAACACTGCCGACTCCGAAACGAACGAATTATACCTTCCAGGGATGGTATCTGGGAAATACAAGGGTGACGGCTTCCAGTAAGGTAGATCTGTTGGTGCCGACAGAATTGACGGCACATTGGAAAGGCGTTTCTTCTAAGGTGACATATCAGGCAAATGGAGGAAGTTGTTCTACAAAGAGCAAGACCGTTTATTATGGAGAAAAATTTAGCAGCATGGCAACACCGAGCCGTACCGGGTATCAGTTCCTTGGCTGGTTTACGGCACAATCGGGGGGAGTACAGATATTGTCCACTTCTATAGTAGATTGGGCTTCTGCTAAAACCCTGTATGCCCATTGGGAAGTCCTTACTCCGGAGATCGTTTTTCATGCCAATGGCGGACGCGTTTGGGAGGGCGGATTCAAAAAGCCGTCTTTGAGCAAAATCGTAACGTATGGACAGAGCTATGGAAGCCTTCCTACTCCAGAACGAACCGGCTATGTGTTCCAGGGGTGGTTTACGAGCAGCGGAAGCACCGGAAAACAGATAGAGGCCGGTACAACGGTTGAGGTGACAGCAAAGCAAACCCTCTATGCCAAGTGGAAGGGAATAGAATCGACAGTTTCCTTTGATGCAAACAAGGGAAGCTGTGAGGAAGGCTCCAGACAGGTATTTTATGGAGAGAACTATGGGAATTTGCCTGTTCCGCAACGGTATGGCTATGAGTTTTTAGGCTGGTATACGGCGAAGGAGGGTGGTAAGAAGCTTGCTTCTGCAACGGATGTAGAAGAGATGAAGAGTCATACAGTATATGCTCTTTGGGAAAAGGCAAAAATCAAGGTAAAGTATGATTTTAACGGAGGCTCGATGGTAATACGAAATCCGGAAACAAATACTTCTTCGATTATCTATTCTACCAGCCGCTCCCCGCGTTACGAGGGAAGCTATGGCGGATCGGCCAGTATACCTCTGCCGAGTAAAAAGGGCAGTATGTTTGCAGGCTATTATACAGAACCAGAGGGAGGCAGACAGGTGACAGGAGATGAAGAGGTGGCATCAGGGGATCCGCATACGCTGTATGCTCACTGGATTCCAAAGGAGGCTATCGTTATCTTTCATGCCAATGGCGGAGAACCGGTGATACAGCCATATTCGGTGATATATGGGACGATGTATGGGACATTGCCTACTCCGACGAGAGAATACTATACCTTTGATGGGTGGTATACAACCAAAACCGGAAAGACAGAGATTACAGGTCAGGATATCTCAGAGATTACTTCGGCTAAAACCTATTTTGCCCATTGGACGCCAAATACCTATGAGGTGTTACTAGATGCCCAGGGAGGGATCGTAGAGACTGCTTCTGTCAGGATTGCATACGAAGGGAAGTATGGGGATTTGCCTGTTCCGACGAAGGGAGAGGAACGCTTTTTAGGCTGGTATACAGCGCCGAACGGCGGAGAAAAGATAACCTCTGAGACGATTCTTTCGACACCGGCCACCACCTGCTTATATGCTCACTGGGAGGAGAATACGATTGCCGTTATCTTTGACGGAAATGGTGCGACGCCAAAATTTACCAGAAAGACAGTTATGCCAGGAAGCTATTATTCGGCATTGCCGGCTGTTTCCAGGAGCGGCTATTATTTCCTGGGCTGGTATACGGCAGAGGTCGGCGGGACTCTTATTACGGAGCAAAGTGAAGTGGAGATAACGGCAGCAGGCAAGCAGACCTTGTATGCTCACTGGATTTCCATAGAAGAACTTCAGACGAAATAGATGTTGTAAAAAACTCTTCTCCGAAGCAGAGTGGGAAATGCCTCTGCTGTAGGAGGAGAGTTTTTCTTTTACCTGACGGTGAAATTTATGGGAAAAGAAAGTATAACCTTGGAACTGGCTTTCATGCTTCTAAAGAAAAGAAATGTGCAACATTGCACAAGAAATGATAAGAAAATAGGTAAAAAAGCTATAGGATTTTTTGCCGAGGCATGTTATACTAATTAAATATGTCAAAAGCATGTGCAGAATTGAAATCGTTTACAAAGAGAAAGGAAGAGACGATATGGACAGTACAGGCAAAAAAGCGGTGCCGCAGATGGCTTTGGATCTGGTGCCGCCGGGTACAACGGAGGAGGAAGAGGCGCGGAAGAAATTAAAAAAAGTGCCGCTGCCGGAAAATATTACATCAAAAATGCTATATAAGGACATTGTACATATTGCATGGCCGTCCTTGATTGAGCTGACGCTGACGCAGCTGGCGTCTATGGTGGATATGATGATGGTAGGGCATCTCGGGTCTTCGGCGCTGACGGCGGTAGGCTTGACGACACAGCCGAAATTCCTGCTGATGACGCTGTTCATGTCGTTGAACGTCGGTGCGACGGCGATGGTAGCGCGTTATAAGGGAGCTGGAAAGCCGGAAAAGGCCAACCTGATTTTACGGCAGGCTTTTCTGATGACGTTTGTTTTATCCTTGCTGATGTCTGTGATCGGGTTCTTTGCAGCAGAGCCGCTGATCCGCTTTATGGGTGCGCCGGATGCGGTGACGTTAGAGGGTGGTACGACTTATTTGCAGATCCAGATGCTGGGCTTTGTATTTATGGCGCTGACCTCTACCATTACGGCCACGCTGCGCGGAGTGGGGAATTCCAAGACGGCAATGGTATATAACGTAGTGGCCAATGTGGTCAATGTTATATTGAACTATGTGTTGATTTACGGACATTTCGGCTTCCCTCGTATGGAGGTGGCCGGTGCTTCTCTGGCGACGATCATCGGACAATTTATCGCATTTTTACTGGGTATGTATGCGATTATGAACGGGAAGCAGTATTTGCAGTTAAAAATCAAAGAGGGCTTTAAGCCGGATAAGGGAGCATTAAAGTCGATTTTCCAGATCGGAATTCCGGCGATGATCGAGCAGCTTGTGATGCGAACCGGTATGATTATTTATGCAAGGACAGTTGCCGGGCTGGGTACGGTGGCTTATGCGACCCATCAGGTATGTATGAATATCCAGGCGCTTTCCTTTATGATTGGACAGGCCTTTGCCGTTTCCGCTACCTCCCTGGTCGGACAGAGCTTAGGACGTGTTCGTTCGGATATGGCGGAGGCATACAGCAGCCGTACCAGCCGAATCGGGTATGCCTGTGCGTTTCTTTTAACGATTGTATTCCTGCTATTCGGCAGGCAGATCGTGATGCTCTATAACGATGAAAAAGAGGTCATTGAGGCCGGTGCGGTGATTCTTTGGTATGTAGCGTTTTTACAGCCGTTCCAGGCGATGCAGTTTATTTTAGCCGGTGCATTGCGCGGAGCCGGTGATACGAAGGCTACGGCGGTTGTGACGTTTATTACGATGCTGATTGTCCGTCCGACGTTAGCAATTATCTTAATCAATGTCTTCCATATGGGCTTAAATGGTGCGTGGGTAGCGCTGGCTGCAGATCAGATGCTTCGTTCTATTCTGATTTTCGCCCGTTACCGGACAGGAAAATGGAAATATTTAAGAATTAGCCAGTAAAATTCCTGTTGATTATTTGGTGAAAAAGCGTTAGAATGGCAATGGATCTGACACATTCAGATAGTCCATTGCCATTTTGACGGTAATTTAGAGAGGTGGGAGTCCTCTTATAGTTCGTTTTAGGATAGAGAAGAAGGGAGAAAATTACGATTATGAAGAAAAAATCACATATTTCCTTGGCGGGGTATTTGCTTTGCAACAGCGGAGTGGAAGAGCTGCAGGAGCATCGCAAGGCCTTTTACTTAGGAAGCATCCTGCCGGATTGTGTTCCGTCCTTTTTGACGAGAAAGCATCGGATTGATACGACCTTTGAGATTTTAAAGAAGGAAATCCGCAAGATCACAGAGGATTTTCAGCCGGAAAAGGGGATGAACGGCTACTATTGCAGGCATTTAGGGGTTATCACCCACTACCTGGCAGATTATTTTACGTATCCGCACAACACCGTATTTGAGGGGGGACTAAGAGAGCATTGCGCCTATGAAAACCGTCTCAAGGATGCGATTCAGGAATATGTGCAGGGTCAGGAGGCCAGCAGCCTCGCCAAGAGTATCCGAGAGAAGAACGGAAGCTTTCGTTCCGTGGATGAAATTTGTGAGTTTATCAAGCAGATGCACGAAAACTATTTAAAGGTGATCAAAGCAGTCCGGGAGGACTGCCGTTATATCGTGGAGCTTTGCTTCCGTGTGGTAGATGCCATTCTTCAGCTTTTTGAGTGGAAGAGCGAGAGCCGCAGAGCCGGCGTAGGGCTTCCTGTGGCATAAGGATGCTTTATGCCTGCCGCTTCCTATAGAATCGTATGCTCGATAGAGCTGTATTCTCTGGGAGAAATCCCATAGGCTCGTTTAAAATTTCGGAAAAAGGACGAATAATCCGAGAAGCCGCATTGCAGTCCTGCTTCGCCTGGGGTGCCGCCCTGACGGAGCAGATCGCAGGCGCGGATTAAGCGTTTTTGTAAAATAAACTGATGGACGGTCAGCCCTGTTAGTGCCTTAAAGGAGCGCAGGAAATGATATTTGCTCATATGGACATAAGAGCCGAGTGTTTCTAAGGAGAGATCGTCTGTAAGATGCCGGTCGATATAGTTAGAAATTTGGCGGACCAGAGGATAAGGCGAGTCCTCCTCTACGTCCGCCAGATATTTTTTATGCTTTTGCTGCTGGTAGAGCGTCGTAAAAAACAGGGTGAGGTAGGCTCGGTCGGTTAAGAGCCGGATTTGGCGCTGTTCTTCATTTTCGCTTTCGGCAGCGACCAGACGGAGCAAGTATTCCTGGAGCAGCCGTTCCGTAGCAGCCGGAAAATGCCAGGCGCATTTCGGTTTGGAAAAGCACTGAGACAGATCGATCCGGCTTTGGCCTGAGGATTCCTGCCCATAGGAAAGCTGACTTAAAAGAGTGTCTGTCACCCAAAGCAGGATACGGCGGCTCGTATCATGCTGCTCGGGCTGGTAGAGATAATGGTGAATCTGATTCCGGCCGATCAAAAGAAAATCGCCTTGTCCTAAGTGATAGACGGACGGCTCTGCATAAATATCAAAATGGCCGCCCGCAATATATAAAATTTCATAAAAATCATGGTAATGAAGGCTGGTTGCTCCGACCGGAGCGCCGGCTTTTTCGTATATTTCATAATCCTCTGCCAGCATATATTGGCGTTCGTCGTTGGCTGCCATCTGCTTTTTTTCTGCCATATTGGTATTTCCTCTCGATTTTTTCGATCCATTTTTTCCTGTTGTTTAGTATACCGCAATTTTTGCAATGTTTCAAGCAATTTCTAGTATGTTCTATAAAACAGATTTGTGATATGGTAAGGATAGGAGAAAATAAAAGGAATTCAGAGGAGATTTTTTGACAGTTAAAAAAGCAGAAAGGTGGAGAATACCATGGAAATGACATTGCGTTGGTACGGATCGGCTTATGACACGGTGACGCTGCAGCAAATCCGCCAGATTCCGGGCGTGACAGGCGTGATCACCACGCTTTATGGGAAGGCTGCGGGAGAGGAATGGACCAGAGAGGAAATCCGGGCATTAAAGGCAGAGGTGGAGGAAGTCGGACTGCACATTGCCGGGATAGAAAGTGTCAACGTGCATGATGCGATCAAGGCCGGAACGGCAGATCGGGATCGCTATATTAAGACGTATATCCGTTCCTTAGAGGCGTTGGGAGAAGAGGATATTCATCTCGTTTGTTATAATTTTATGCCGGTATTTGACTGGACAAGGACAGAGCTGGCCAGGGTGCGCCCGGATGGTTCTACGGTGTTAGCCTATACGCAGGCAGCAGTAGACGGTTTAGATCCGGAAAAGATGTTTACCTCAATTTCTTCGGATATGAACGGAACGGTTATGCCTGGCTGGGAGCCGGAGCGGATGGAGCATGTGAAGGAGCTGTTTGAGCTGTACCGGGAAATAGACGAGGAAAAGCTGTTTGAACATCTGAAGTATTTCCTGGAAGCGATTATGCCGGTATGTCGGAAATATGATATTAAGATGGCGATTCATCCAGACGATCCGGCCTGGAGCGTTTTTGGCCTGCCTCGTATCATTATCAATGAAAAAAATATTTTGCGGATGATGCAGATGGTAGACGATGTTCACAATGGAGTGACGTTTTGCTCTGGCTCCTATGGGACGAATCTGGAAAATGATTTGCCGCACATGATTCGGGCATTAAAGGGAAGAATCCACTTTGCCCATGTTCGGAACTTAAAATTCCATACCCCGGAAAACTTTGAGGAAGCAGCACATCTGTCCTCGGACGGAAGCTTTGATATGTACGAGATTATGCGGGCCTTGTATGAGACTGGCTTTGACGGGCCGATTCGTCCGGATCATGGCAGGATGATCTGGGATGAGGTAGCGATGCCAGGCTATGGTTTGTATGACCGGGCGTTGGGCGCGGCGTATTTAAACGGTCTCTGGGAAGCGATAGAGAAGGCAGCACAGGTAGAACAGGCAGGAAAACTGGTATGGGAAAAGAAAAAGAAGAAAGAAAAGGAAAGGACGATGGCGGAACCGGAATGGATTCATTTCGGAGCGGGAAATTTGTTCCGGGCATTTCCGGCCAGAGTGCTGCAGGAGGACATCGAAGCAGGAACACAGACAAAGGGCGTCTTAGTGGTAGAGGGCTTTGACGGAGAGTTGATAGAAACGATCTATCGGCCTTGTGGAAATCAGTTTGTAGCCGTAACGCTTTGTGCGGATGGAACGATGAAACAACAGCTTTGCAGCAGCATAGCAGCATGTTATAATATTGCAGATGCTTCGGCGGGCGGCAAGACCCGGCAGGAGACAGTGATGCGGCAGAACGGACAGGACTCGGACTGGGAGGCGCTTTCGGTTCAAATGAAAAAGAGTTCTGTGCGGGCGCTTAGCTTTACGATTACCGAAAAAGGTTATGCCTTTCAGGGCACAGACGGGAAGCCGCTTTCTGCCGTAGAGCGGGATTTTCAAAACGGGCCGGAGGGAGTACCGGAAAGCTATCTGGGGAAGGTGGCCGCACTGCTGTATAGACGTTATCAGGCCGGCGCTGCCCCGATTGCATTGGTCAGTATGGATAACTGCTCGGAAAATGGGAAAAAGCTGCAGGAGGCTATCTGTGCCTATGCGGCGGCCTGGACGGCGAACAAAACGGCAGAGCCAGGCTTTTTAAGCTGGCTGGAGGATAAAACAAAGGTGGGCTTCCCATGGACGATGATTGATAAGATTACGCCACGTCCGTCCGAGGAGGTATTAAAACAGTTCGTACAGAAGGGCTTTGCCGGGATGGAGCCGGTGATTACCTCGGCCAACAGCTATGCGGCTCCTTATGTCAACGCAGAGGAATGTGAGTATCTGGTGATGGAGGACTGGTTCCCGGCAGGACGGATTCCTCTTTCCGGGAAGGGGATTTATTTTGCCGACCGCGAAACAGTCAAAAGAGCAGAGCGGATGAAAGTATCCACCTGTCTAAATCCGCTTCATACAGCCTTGGCCGTATTCGGCTGTCTGTTAGGCTATGAGCGGATTGCCGAGGAGATGGAGGATGAAGCGTTAAGGGAGCTGGCAGAGCAGATTGGACGGACAGAGGGAATGCCGGTTGTCACCGATCCGGGTATTTTAAAGCCGGAGGAGTTTTTAGAGGAGGTGCTGAAAAAACGGCTTCCAAACAGCTTTCTGCCGGATTCTCCATGGCGGATTGCAACGGATACCTCCCAAAAGCTCGGGGTACGGTTTGGGGAAACGGTCAGGGCATATCAGGAGCAGGGCCGTTCCTTAGAGGAATTAAAGGCGATTCCGTTGGTTTATGCCGGGTGGATTCGTTATCTGACCGGAATAGACGATAACGGAGCAGACTATACGGTCAGTCCGGATCCAAGGTTGGCAGAGCTAGAGCCGATTCTTTCTCCGATACGGGAGCTGCTGGCAGAAAGAATCCGGCAGGAAATTCCGTCAAATCCGCCGGGAGCTGTTTTGGGAGAACAGGAATTAAAGGCGCTTTCTGAGCAGATAAGTCCCCTGCTTTCACGGGAGGATATCTTTGGCTATGATGTAACCAAAACGCCGTTATTTGCCCGGACGGTAAAGAGTCTGGCGCGGATGTTAGCCGGAGCCGGGGCAGTCAGGCAGGAGTTGAAGGAGTATCGGAATTTATAAGGCCGGAGGCCGGGAAGCATGTTGTGAAGGAATGTTTCTGGCGCAGAGTTTTTTACAGAATGGGGATACAGAAAAATAGGAATACAGAAAAGGAGGGGATACAGTTGAACACCTTTATGGCAGAGGATTTTCTGCTGGAAACAGAAACGGCAAAGCAGCTTTATGAGCAGGTAGAGAAGCAGCCGATTTTCGATTTTCATAATCATCTGAGTGCGCAGGAGATTTATGAGGATAAGGGATATCAAACGATCACAGAGGTCTGGCTGTACGGCGACCACTATAAATGGCGTGCGATGCGTGCGATGGGGATTTCGGAGGAATTGATTACCGGACCGGCCTCTGATCGGGAACGGTTTGACGCCTGGGCCGCTACCGTGCCGAATTTGATCGGTAATCCGTTGTATCACTGGACGCATTTGGAATTAAAACGGTACTTTGGCTGTGATTTGACAGTCTGCCCGGAGTATGCCGATGCAATCTGGGATCTGACTAAGGAAAAACTGGAAAATGGTCTGACCGCACGCAAGCTGTTAGAGCTGCAGCGGGTAGAGGTGGTCGGGACGACAGACGATCCGGCGGATACACTGAAGTGGCATCAGAAGCTGAAGGAAGAGGGTTATCCGATTCAGGTCTGCCCAACCTTTCGTCCAGATCGTGCGCTGGGCATTGAAAAGCCGGATTTTCCAGAGTATATCACGAAGCTGGAAGAGGCGGCAGGGCAGAGGGTTACGGATTTTACAGGCTTGGTGGAGGTATTAGAAGGACGGCTGGACTTTTTTAAAGAGTTAGGCTGCGTCGCCTCGGATCATAGCCTGGAGCGTTGGATTTTTTCTCCGATGTTCCGAGAGGGTGCCAAGCTCGGTGAGAGTGCAAAATCCGGACAGGCAGGAAAGCCTGGTGAAGCATCTTGGGCGGCTCAGGTATTTCGCCGGAGGCTGGAAGGAGAAGCCTTGAACGAGGAAGAGATAGGGTGCTACCGGAGCGCGTTGTTGCTGGAGTTAGGAAGGCTCTACGCGAAAAAAGGGATTGTTATGCAGCTTCATATCGGAGCGGTACGGAATCAGTCCGAGCGGCTCTACCGGCGGCTGGGAGCGGATATTGGCTGTGACGGAATGGATGATCAGAGCGTGGCACGGGAGCTGACGGCATTTCTCTCTGCGCTGGATCAAGAGAACCTGTTGCCAAAAACCGTATTGTATGGTCTGAATCCTCAGATGAATGAAATGCTGGCGGTTCTGGCTGGAAGCTTTGGGGGAGCGGGCGTTCGCTGTAAGGTGCAGCTTGGCCCTGCCTGGTGGTTTAGTGATCACAAAAAAGGGATGGAGGAGCAGCTAGAATGCTTTGCCAATGTCTCTGCTCTTTCCGGGTTTATCGGGATGACGACGGATTCCAGAAGCTTTCTTTCTTTTACCAGACATGAATATTTCCGCCGGATTTTCTGCAATCTGGTAGGAGCATGGGTAGAGCGCGGAGAATATCCAGGAAAAACTCCGTCAGAGCAGGCCAGGCTGACGGAACTGGTCAAAGGAGTATGCGGAGAAAATGCGAGAGCATTTTTTCAGAGAGAAAGGTAATGTGAGAAAGAAAGCGCAGAATAAGCATGTGGACGGGGAAGGCACTTTTTAAAAAAATAAAAATAAAAAAATGAGGTGTTTCAATATGGGAAAATTAGTATCTATGCTGTATCCTAAGATGACAGCAACCAGAAGAGAAGAAAAACTGGACGGAATGTGGAAATTTTGCTTTGACCCGGAGGAAAAGGGCGAGCAGGAGGGCTGGACAAATGGTCTGCCAGGCCGTGGAGCCAAGGCAGAGCTGCTTCCGGTGCCTGCCAGCTTCTGCGATTTTTTTACGGAAAAGGAAAAACGGGAGTTTACGGGAGATTTCTGGTATGAGCGGGACTTTTTTGTACCAGGAGAATGGAAGGGAAGCCGCGTATACCTGAGGTTTGGCTCTGTCACCCACCGGGCAGCCGTTTTTGTCAACGGGAGGGCAGTCGGAGGTCACGAGGGAGGATTTTTACCGTTTTCTCTGGATATTACCGAGGCGATTCGTTATAACGAAACAAATCAGGTAGTCGTGAAGGGCAACAACGAGCTGGCAGATGATACGCTGCCTGCCGGGCAGACAAAGATACTGCCGTCCGGCAGAAAAATGACCAAGCCTTATTTTGACTTTTTTAACTATGCAGGGATTCATCGTTCTGTTTGGCTGGTTTCCGTACCGAATTGTGCAATCGAGGACTATACCTTATCCTATCGGCTGGAGGGAGAGGATGCGGTGGTTTCCTACGAGGTAGAGGTGACGGATACGGCAAACGAGCTGACAGCAGGTAAGCTGATAGCAAATAAGCTGAGAGTAAAGCTGTCTGTTTATGAGGAGGAGGGCGATCTGGCAGCGGAGGGAGAAGCCTTCTGGAAGGAGGAAACTATCCGAAAAGAAGGAACTATCCTAAAAGGAGAGCTGCGTGTGCCTGCGGTACATCTCTGGAGGGTACGGAATGCGTATTTGTATCGCTTCTGCTTCCGGCTGTATGAAGGGGATAGCCTGGTGGATGAATATTGGGAGGATCAGGGTATCCGAACGATAGAGGTAAAGGGATGTGAGATTTTATTAAACGGAGAGCCTGTGTATTTAAAGGGCTTCGGCAAGCACGAGGACAGCGATATCATCGGCAAAGGTTTTTCAGCCGGAGTCATGAAACGGGATTTTGAGCTGATGAAATGGATTGGAGCCAATTCCTTCCGTACCTCCCATTATCCGTATAGTGAGGAGATGTATCAGATGGCCGATCAGGAGGGCTTTTTGGTGATAGATGAGCTTCCGGCAGTAGGTTTTATGGAAAGTCTGCAAAATTTTGATATTGCCGCCTTGGGGAAAATGGTTCCGTATTTCTTAAAACCGACAACAGAAAGCCTTTTGGCAAATCACCTGAATGCGCTGGAGGAAATGATAAAGAGAGACAAAAATCATGCCTGCGTGATTATGTGGAGCTTGATGAATGAGCCGGAAACAACGTCTGAAGCTGCTGTAGATTATTTTGCCAAGGTATTTGAACGTGCCAGAGAGTTAGATGTGCAGAAGCGTCCGCGAACCTTTGCGATGTTAGCAAACTCCCTGCCAGATACATGTCATTGCTATTCTTTTAGTGATGTGATATCCTTAAATCGTTATTATGGCTGGTATATTGCCGGAGGCTATGAAATAGAAGAGGCAGAGGCTATGTTTCGGAAGGAAATGGATGCCTGGGCTGCCAAGGGCTTAAATAAGCCGTTTATTTTCACAGAGTATGGCGCGGATACCTATGCGTCAGAGCATAAGCTTCCGTCGGTGATGTGGAGCCAGGAGTATCAGAAGGAATATCTGGACATGTATTCCAAGGTGTTTGATTCCTATGATTTTGTAAAGGGAGAGCAGGTGTGGAATTTTGCGGATTTCCAGACGGTAGAAGGAATCAAGCGGGTAGATGGAAACAAAAAGGGTGTATTTACCAGGCAGCGTCAGCCTAAGGACAGTGCGTTTTATTTAAAGGAACGCTGGGAAAGCCTGGAACAGTAAGCGAAGAATTAACGGATGGCAGGAGCGCTGGCAGTAGTGGGCGCAGCGAAAGCGGTATCCACTGCTGCCGGGAAATGGCTGGAAAGAAACAGGAAGAAGAAAAAGAGGGAAAGGGGAGCATAAATGGTCAAGCAGCAGAGCAAACGTATTTTATTAGTCGGAGAGCCGATGGCGCTTTTGACGGCCAACAGGCCGGGAGAGCTGGCCTCTGTAGAGGATTTTTCCATCAGCGTGGCCGGTGCGGAATACAACGTAGCGATTGGACTGGCCAGGCTGGGACATGAACCGGTCTATACAACGAGGCTGGGACGTGATCCGTTTGGAAAAAGGATTTTTGCCGGCCTTGTGGAAAACCGGATTGCAACAGAGCGTATCCTCTGGGATGAAACGAGACAGACCGGCATGATGCTAAAGGGCAGGGCGGCAGCAGAGGGAGACGATCCGGACATTTTTTATTTCCGTAAAAATTCGGCGGCGTCGGCCTTGACAAAGGAGCAGGTAGAGGAATGGAGCCTGAAGGAATATGCTGCTCTTCACCTTACCGGAATTTTTCCGGCCTTAAACGAAGGAACCCGCGGCGCTGTTCTCGCACTGGCGAAAAAGGCACGGCAGGCAGGCTGCCTTGTATCTTTCGACCCAAATCTGCGTCCTTCTCTTTGGGAGAGTGAGGAGCAGATGAAGCATACCTTACAGGAAATCGCCTCCTTAGCGGATGTCGTCTTGCCTGGCTTGCAAGAAGGACGTATTTTGACCGGAAAAGATACACCAGAGGAAATCGCCGGGGTGTATCATGCGATGGGGGTTCGGGCAGTGGTGATAAAAACCGGTGCAGAGGGAGCCTTTTATTCCATTTGTCGAATTGGTTTAGATTCTCAAAATGGAAGAAATGGACGATGTTTTATAGAACAGGCGCAGACTGGTTATGTATCAGGTTTTCAGGCAGAGCGGGTCGTGGATACCGTAGGAGCAGGCGACGGCTTTGCAGTGGGAGTTTTGAGCGGATTGTTAGAGGAGCTGCCAGGAAAAGAGAAACGGCTGTTTGAGTGGTTCCCGGAAGGCGGGAAGGAGGCAGAGGCAGCGCTGAGAAAGGCCGTACAGCGAGGGAATGCGATTGGCTGTCTTCAGGTGATGCACCGAGGAGACAATGAAGGCTTGCCGACGCGGGAAGCCTTGGCAGATTTTTTCTCCAAACACAGGGAGAGCAGTTCTTCTGATAGGGGAAGTTCTGTTAGGGCAGAAGAGGAATCCTTTCGGGAGGAGAGGACAGAAAAAGAGGCAGACGAAGAAAACGTGGAGGAGACAACGGAAACAGAGGTATTAGAAAAACGGCTGCGGCAGCTTCGGATTGTGCCGGTTATTCAACTGGAGCGCCCGGAGCAGGGAGTTCCCCTGACAAGGGCATTGGCGGCGGGTGGCCTTCCGGTAGCAGAGATTACCTTTCGGACTGCGGCAGCAGAGGAGGCAATTCGGACGATTCATAAGGAGGTGCCGGAGGTACTGATTTTGGCCGGAACGGTATTGGATGTGGAAACTGCCAAGCGTGCTATAGAGGCCGGAGCCTCTGCGATTGTCAGCCCCGGGACGAATCCGGAGGTCGTTGCCTGGTGTCTGGAGAGACAAATTCCGGTGCTTCCAGGCTGTGCGACGCCGACGGAGATCGAAGCATGCCGACGGATGGGACTGCATATCGTAAAATTTTTCCCGGCAGAAGCGGCAGGCGGCGTGAAAATGCTTCGCTCTCTGGCAGGCCCTTATCGGGATATGAGCTTTATGCCGACCGGTGGAATCAGTCCGGAAAATCTCGGAGACTATCTGGCACTGCCGCATGTTGTGGCCTGCGGCGGGAGCTATATGGTTCCGGGAGAATTGCTGAAACGGGAGGACTATGGGGAGATACAAAGACTAGTGGAGGAGACCGTAAGGGGCTTAGGATAGACAGAGTTTACAAAAAGAGGGTTTTCTGCTATCATAAAATCAGAATGCTTCAAAGAGCGAAGGAACTTTATGAATAGCAGAAGCCCTTTGATAGAAGGCGAGAGCAGGGAGGATATGAAGCAAGCAGATAAAAAAAGCCAGGATAAGCTAAGCAAATTTATTAGTCTTGTATTAAGGCATCACCCGGATGCCGCCGGTATTGCATTAGATGAGCATGGTTGGGCAGAGGTAGATGACTTGTTAGCGGGGCTGAAACGGACGGGGCGTCCCATTGACAGGGCGCTGTTAGAAAAAATCGTTGCAGAGGATGAGAAGGGGCGTTACCGCTTTGACGAGAGTGGAAGCAGAATTCGGGCGAATCAGGGGCATAGCATTCCGGTTAATCTGGAATTAGAGCCGATAGAGCCGCCGGAATTTCTTTATCATGGGACTGCCTCCCGTTTTCTTGGCAGTATTTTGCAGGAGGGCCTAAAGCCGATGGGGAGGCAATACGTCCATCTTTCTCAGGATCTGGAGACGGCCAAAAAGGTTGGAGCCAGGCATGGGATTCCGGTGCTTCTAAAAGTAGAAAGCGGGAGGATGTACCGGGAAGGGCAGTGCTTTTACCAGTCCGAGAATGGGGTGTGGCTGACCGAAAAGGTCGATTGCCGGTATTTGGAACGTTTGCCAGAAGAAAAAGGAAAGGACGTTTAACAAGGAAGTCCTTTCCTTTTTCGTATAAATTATGCTTACAAGTTTCTATAGGCTTCTATGGAGAAGATTTGCTGTTTTGAGCAGTATAGTATCATTAGTGTCTCTTGTTAAGGAAATTATTTAGTCGATAGTATGTTCCTCTGATTCCTCCTCACCAGGCTCTTCCTCTGCTACGAAGTTCATAATCTGGCGTTTTCTTGCCATTTCATCACTGTCTAAATATTCGTCATACGTAGAAATCTTATCAATCAGGCCGTTTGGCGTCAGTTCCATAATCCGATTGGCAATCGTCTGAATAAACTGGTGATCCTGTGAAGTAAAGAGTGCGACGCCGGAAAACTTCATCAGGCCATTATTTAAGGCTGTGATAGATTCCATGTCCAGGTGGTTGGTTGGTTCGTCTAACAACAGGACGTTGGCTCCCATAATCATCATTTTACTGAGCATAACACGAACCTTTTCTCCACCCGAGAGAACCTTCACCTTTTTCACTCCCTCTTCTCCGGCAAACAGCATTCGCCCCAAGAAGCCGCGGACGTAGGTGACGTCCTTTTCCGGGGAATACTGCATCAGCCATTCGACGATCTGTTCGTCTCCGGAGAAATCCCTCGTATTGTCCTTTGGAAAGTAGGCGGTTGTCGTAGTAACGCCCCATTTATAATCCCCTTCGTCCGGCTCGAGTTCCCCTGCTAAAATACGGAACAGTGTCGTAATAGCCTGTGTATTCGGGCCGACAAAGGCCACCTTGTCTTCCCGGTTGATAATAAAGGAAATGTCGTCTAATACCTTAACGCCGTCGATGCTCTTGCTGAGATGGTTGACCGTCAATACTTCATTGCCGATTTCTCTTGCCGGACGGAAGTCGATGTATGGGTACTTCCGGCTGGACGGACGAATATCCTCAAGCTGGATTTTTTCCAGGGCGCGTTTTCTGGAGGTTGCCTGCTTGGATTTGGAAGCATTGGCAGAGAAGCGTTGGATAAATTCCTGCAGCTCCTTGATCTTTTCTTCCTTTTTCTTATTAGCCTCCTTCATCTGGCGGATCATTAACTGGCTCGATTCGTACCAGAAATCATAGTTACCTGCATAAAGCTGGATTTTGCCATAGTCGATATCCGCCGTATGGGTGCAGACCTTATTGAGAAAATAACGGTCATGGGAAACGACGATGACGGTATTTTCAAAATCAATCAAAAATTCCTCCAGCCAGCGAATCGCATCCATATCCAAGTGGTTGGTCGGCTCATCTAGCAGCAGGATGTCTGGATTTCCAAACAAGGCCTGTGCCAGCAGCACCTTGACCTTCTGGCTGCCGTTTAACTCGCTCATTTGCTTGGTGTGCAGATCGGTTTCGATGCCGAGGCCGTTTAGCAGGGTAGCAGCATCTGATTCGGCCTCCCAGCCGTTCATCGTAGCAAATTCTCCCTCCAGTTCGCTGGCCTTGATTCCGTCCTCCTCCGTAAAATCCTCCTTGGCATAGATTGCATCCTTTTCCTTCATAATATCATACAGCCGCTGGTTTCCCATAATGACCGTATCCAAAACCGGAAACGGATCGTATTTGAAGTGATCCTGTTGTAAAAAGGAAAGACGCTGACCTGGTGTAATGATCACTTCTCCCTTGGTCGGCTCTAGCTGTCCGTTTAAAATTTTGAGGAAGGTCGATTTTCCGGCGCCGTTTGCACCAATCAAGCCATAGCAGTTTCCTTCGGTAAATTTGATATTGACATCTTCAAAAAGGGCGCGCTTGCCCAGTCTCAATGTGATATTGCTTGCCTGAATCATGTTAAAATCCTTTCTATCTTAGTATAGTGTTACATATGGTTCGATTTATTCTAATCTATCGCTGTTCCGGCAGAACCATTTCATTCAACATTTTACAGGAAAATCAGGAATTTGCAAGCATTTGTTTTGAAATTCTGCAAACAGAATTTCCGGAGGGGAAGGCGCCTGGAGGGTTGCAGAGGGACAGAAACGAAAAATTTGAGAAAACAGGGGAGGAGAAAACAAAAAAGCAGAGGGATAAAAAGATAGAATCATATCAAAATTTATCAAAAATCCAACTTTATTTTTAGGATAATTTTATCATCAAAAATAAAAGCAGAAGGATGATTTTAAAATAAAATGTGAGACAAAGAGGAACAGAAATGGAAACTGTAATTGGAAAAAATCTTATAAAAAGATATTAAATTTTTCATAATACTATTGCCGAAATGCTTAGAATATGATATGATTAAAAAATACTATTATTGGAAGTATAAAGAAGTACTGTTGCAATATTTCTGAATTTTTCTGTTTAAGACAGAACTGTTTTGGAACTTCTGTTTCATAAAATAGGGGTAAAAAGAGCAGAGGTTTTAATGATAGTATGGAAAAAGAGATGAGGAAATTATTTGTTACAGCATTATTTTTAAGGGGGAAAATTATATGGAAAAAGAAAAGAATTTTTCGGAAATTACACCTAGAATCAAAGAACTTTCTGAGGTATGCAAAACTAATTTTGCATTAAATCCAGAGCTGTATAGTAAGTATGAGGTAAAACGGGGACTGCGGGATATCAGCGGGCAGGGCGTGCTGACCGGGTTGACCGAGGTGTCGGAGGTGCTTTCTTATACCATGGTAGACCGGGATATGGTTCCATGCGACGGGAAGCTGTTTTATCAGGGCTATGATGTGGAGGACATTGTCAAGGGCTTTGTGAAAGAGGAACGCTTCGGTTTTGAGGAGACGGTCTATCTGTTGTTATTCGGCAGTCTTCCGGCCAGGCAGCAGCTTCGAGAGTTTAAAAAGATGTTAGGAGAGTACCGGACGCTGCCGACCAGCTTTGTACGGGATATTATTTTAAAGGCGCCGAGTGCCGATATGATGAATACCTTGGCCAGAAGCGTGCTGACGCTGTATTCTTATGACGAGGCGGCAGACGATGTTTCCGTGGCCAATGTTCTGCGTCAGTGTTTACAGTTAATTGCGCTCTTTCCGGTGCTTTCGGTATACGGCTATCAGGCCTATAGTCACTATCACGACGGAAACAGCCTGTTTATTCATGTGCCGGATAAAAAGCTGTCTACGGCAGAAAATATTTTACATCTGCTGCGGGCGGACGGCCAGTACACAAAGCTGGAGGCGAAGCTTCTGGATTTGGCGCTGGTGCTGCATGCCGAGCATGGCGGCGGAAATAATTCCACCTTTACGACCCGTGTTGTCACCTCCTCTGGGACAGATACCTATTCGGTTATGGCAGCAGCGCTTGGTTCTTTAAAGGGGCCGAAGCACGGCGGTGCGAATATCAAGGTAGTCAGGATGTTTGAGGATATGAAGGAAAAGGTGAAAAACTGGGAGGATGAAGAGGAGGTCAGCGGCTATCTGACCGCTCTGCTGCATAAAGAGGCCTTTGACCAGGCCGGCTTGATCTATGGTATGGGGCATGCCGTTTATTCGATTTCCGATCCGCGTGCCAGAGTGTTCAAACGCTTTGTGAAAAATCTTTCCGAGGAAAAAGGAATGCAGAGGGAATATGCCCTGTATGAGATGGTGGAGCGTTTGGCGCCGCAGATCATTGGGAAGGAACGGCGGATTTATAAAGGCGTCAGTGCAAACGTAGATTTTTACAGCGGCTTTGTCTATCGGATGCTGGATCTGCCGATGGAGCTGTATACCCCAATCTTTGCGATTGCCCGTATTGCAGGCTGGAGCGCCCATCGTTTAGAGGAAATTATCAACGAAGGAAAGATCATCCGTCCGGCCTACAAGAGCGTTTCGCCTCGAAGGGCATATGTGCCGATGCGGAAGCGTATGGCGGAAGGAACCAAGGAAGCAAAGGAGGGAGCAAAATGATCCGTCATGTTGTGATGTTTGACTTTTTAGAGGAGGCAGAGGGCAGGAGCGCCATGGAAAATGCCAGGATAGCGCAGGAGATGTTAGAAAAGCTGCCGGATAGCATTTCCTGGATACGCCGTTCGGAAACCGGACTCAACCATCCGGACGCGAACCAGGCCAATTATCATCTTTGTCTGATTGCCGATTTTGATTCCAAAGAGGATTTAGAGCGTTACATCGTCCACCCGGAGCATGTCAAGGTAGGGGAATTTATGAAAAAGGTCAGAAGGAGCCGGAGCTGCGTAGACTATGAAGTGGAGTAAACAGGAAATAGAAAACAAGCGGACAGTTTGGTTTCAGGCGTGTCAGGGGTTGTTTGGAATTTTATTTGCGGTCGGCTTGCTGCTGATTTTGATAAAACCAGACAGCCGCCCGGCGCTGCTGCTTCTCGCCGTATCCGGCGGCGGAACCAATCTGCTGCAGGGCGCAAGGCTGTACCGGCAGCCTAAAGGGCGAAATCAGGGGATGAGTATGATGTTACTTGGCGCAGTGATCGGAATACTTGGGATCTGGCTGGCTCTGATGAGGGCAAATGGAAACTAAATTTCTGTAATCAATCATGCGTTTGGAAAGCAATATGCAATGAATACTAAGGTGGAGGCTTTGCCTTCAGAGGGATACCTGACAGAAGAGGAGACAAAGGATGGGAGCAAGGAAATAGAAGAACAGATTTCAGATTTTTTAATTAAGATAGAGGGAGAAGTATATTTACTCGAATGCCAAAGCTATGAGGATGGTTCTATGGCGATCCGAATTGCGGAATATGCGTTTCTTGCAGCCAGACAGTCAGCAACCTGGGATATTGGCCATGCAGTTATTCCGTTGCCGCATTTTTCTGTCATTTATATCAAGAAAACAGCCAAGACACCAAAGACAACGAAAATTACCTTTTGCTTTCCAGATGGAAGGAGAATGGATTATCAGTCCGACAATATTATTTTGGAAAGCTTTACAAAAGAAGAAATGATAGAAAAACGCTTATTTCCGTACATTCCTTTTTATTTAGCCAGATATGAAAGCGAACTTGTATCAGAAAATGGCAATATAGAAAAAACAATAGAAGATTTAAGCTATTTTCGTGATGAGATGCTTTGCCTGAATCAAAATGGAGAACTATCAGATGGTGAGATGGTAGATTTGATGGGACTTGTGAATACAATTATCGTCCATATTACGAACGGAAACCAAAAAGAAGAAAGGTTGGTGAAGGTAATGGGTGGAACAGTATTAGAAACGCAATCTGAAAAATGGATCCGCCAGGGGAGAGAACAGGGACTTTCTCAGGGACTTTCTCAGGGAATATTTCTGGGTGAAGTGAAAATGTTAATTGAACTGGGACAGGAGTATGGTTTGGAGGAAAAGGCTATTTTGGAAAGGCTGCAGAAAAAAATAGGTATTTCCTTGGAACAGGCTACGAAATATTTGCAGGAATATGGAAAGCAGCCATCAGAGAGTTAAAAACAGGGAGGAAAAGATGTCAGACAGGCAGATTTTATGTGTCTCAAATGCCTATGAGCAGAAGTATTACCTGGGCGAAGCATACCGTGGACTGCCGGAGGCGATTCAGGAAGAGCTGCAGATTTTATGTGTCTTATTTACCGAGGACGTAGGGGGAATCCTTACGCTGGAGTATGAGGAGGATGGAAGTCTGTATTTTCATACAACAGCAGAAGAGGGAGATTTGCTATATGATGAAATCGGCAGCGTACTCAAGGTCAAGCAGATCCAGCGGGAACGGCAGGAATTATTAGAAGCATTAGAGCTGTATTATCAGGTTTTTATATTGGGGAAAAGCCCACAGGAAGTAGGAATGCAAGGGTAATGAGAAAAGACGGAGGCAAAGATGGAATTAAAAATCGGCAAGGTGGTCATTCCCGGTAATGTGGTATTAGCACCAATGGCAGGCATCACAGACCTGCCATTTCGTTTGCTTTGTAAGGAAAAGGGCGCGGATTATCTTTATACCGAAATGGTCAGTGCAAAGGGGATTTATTACAACAATAAAAATACAGAAGCCTTGCTCCAGGTATTGCCTAAGGAGCGTCCGGTTGCCCTGCAGCTCTTTGGGGAAGATCCGGTGATTTTAGCAGAAATGGCAAAGCGGATAGAGGATCGGGATTTTGATGTACTGGATTTGAATATGGGCTGTCCGGTTCCAAAGGTCGTAAACAATGGAGAAGGCTGTGCGCTGATGAGGCAGCCAAAGCGGGTGGGAGAAATTGTTTCGGCAGTCAGCAGAGCTATTCAAAAGCCGGTGACGGTTAAGATCCGAAAAGGCTTTACCAAGGAGGAAATCAATGCAGTAGAAATTGCAAGGATTGTCGAAGCATCCGGCGGTGCGGCAATAGCGGTGCATGGGCGTACGAGAGAGCAGTATTACAGCGGGCAGGCCGATTGGGATATCATCCGCCAGGTGAAGGAGGCAGTATCCATTCCGGTGATTGGCAACGGGGATGTCTGCTGTCCGCAGGATGTACTGCGGATGGAGGAGGAGACGGGGTGCGATGCGGTTATGATTGGACGAGGAGTGAGGGGAAATCCCTGGCTGTTTGAACAGATCCGTTTCTTTCGCCAGACCGGGCAGCCTCCTTCTAAGCCAAAGGCCAGGGAGGTGGCCGAAATGGTACTGCGCCATGCTGCTCTTCAGATTCAGTGGAAGGGAGAATTTGTCGGTATCCGGGAGATGCGAAAGCATGTCGCCTGGTATACAGCAGGCTATCCGCATTCCTCCAGGCTGCGCGGCAGAGTAAATGAAATCGAGGATCTGGACAGCCTGCGCCGGCTGATGGAGGAATTTATGGCAAAGGCCGATGTCATAGAGGGGTCTGAGACTGTTTAAGCGGAGAAGCCGGAGAGTCAGGTTTGCAGCAAATGGCAGACAGACGGAAAAACAGGAAGCCCATTTTCCCAGTTCGGAACTGGCTGAGGAATTCCCTGAATCAAAGGAAGAGCATATTGGATAAAGTCATTTGTGACGTCGTTGCCTGCTTCGTTGATCCACTCTGACGGGACATGTTTTTCTTGATTGGCGATTTCATCTAATGAGGTATAGGCAAGCTGAATTTGGTAAGGATTATCTGACAGACGGAGTATGACCGGAATTTGGCCGCTCCTGCCTTCCAAGGCGCCGTTAAGAGCTGCCTCTCCCAGCCGGAAGCTTTCATCTAAATCAGTAGAGGAAGCCAGGTGTGCAGCACAGCGCTGGAGGATGTTTAGTTCTACCGAACGTACCTTACAGCCGATTTCACAGGCAATGAAATGCTCCAGGAATTTTCCGGCTCCGTTTAGCGTAGCATGTCCGAACTGATCCTTGGCGGCAGTGTCTGCGCTGACATAGCTGCCGTCAGCGTATCGGATGCCCTCAGATACAGCGACTACGATATGCTTTTGCCTGGAAAGAAGTCCTTTGATATCCGATAAAAAGGCTTCGTTTGAAAAGTTTCGTTCCGGCAAATAAATCAAATGAGGTGCGCGGGAGTCCTTCGTTCTGGCCAGAGCAGAAGCAGCCGCCAGCCAGCCGGCGTCCCGTCCCATGATTTCAATGATCAGGACGCTTGGAGTATTGTAGATATAGGTGTCGTAAGCCATTTCCAATACCGAAGCTGCGATATGACGGGCGGCGGAGCCATAGCCAGGGGCGTGGTCGGTTGCCGGAAGATCGTTGTCGATGGTTTTCGGCACTCCCATAAAGCGGATAGGAGAGTGGTGAAGCGCTCCGTAATGACTAAGCTTCTTTATGGTATCCATAGAATCATTGCCGCCGATATAGAAAAAGTAGCCGATTTGAAGCCGCTCCAGAACGGAAAAAATGGCAGCATAATCAGAGGAAGGGGTATCCGGATCAGAGAGCTTGTACCGGCAGGAGCCAAGATACATAGCTGGACTGTGCTTTAAGGCTGTCAAAAATCCGTCAGGCGCAGCAGTCAGAAGAGCGTCTAATTCCAGGAAACGTTCGGAAAGAACTCCCTGAATTCCATTCAGCGCTCCGTAAATCCGTCCGATTTTTCCAGATGCTCTGGAAGCAGAAAGAATTCCGGCAAGGCTGGCATTGATGGCCACCGTAGGGCCGCCGGATTGTGCGATAAGACAGTTTTGATACTGGATTGACATAAAGAGATTCCTCCAAACTTACAGTAGATTAAAAAAATTTTTATATGATACGAGGCTATCTTAGCAGAAGATAAGAAAAAAAGCAAGCAGAAATATGGGAAGGGGAACTGTCAGGATGAAAATAAAATCTGTAGCATTAGAAACCGTGATAGGAATTACCAGCAGGATTCCGGTCAATGCACTGCCGGAGATTGCATTTGCCGGGAAATCCAACGTAGGGAAATCCTCCCTGATCAATGCCCTGCTCAACCGGAAGGCGTTGGCCAGGACATCCTCTCAGCCGGGAAAGACGCAGACGATCAATTTTTACAATATCAATGAAAGCTTGTATTTTGTGGATTTGCCGGGGTATGGATATGCGAAGGTATCACAGGAGATCCGGGAAAAATGGGGAAGGATGATAGAACGCTATTTAAAGGAGTCTAAAGTATTAAAGCTGGTATTTTTGCTGATTGATATCCGCCACGCTCCATCTGAGAATGATAAAATCATGTACGACTGGATTTTATATCAGGGCTATCAGCCAGTCATCATTGCGACAAAGCTGGATAAAATCAAACGGAGCGGAAAGGAAAAGCAGATAAAGCTGATACGGGAGAGTTTAGGAGCGACAAAGGAGACGGTCATTGTGCCGTTTTCCGCGGAAACCAAGCAGGGGCGGGAGGAAATCTGGAAGTTGATTTGCCGGAATTTAGGCGAATGCCGGGAGGAAGGGACTGCTCAAGGCGAAAAGGAAGGATAGCAGAAGGGCTGTGAAAAAATACGGGTGGAAAAACTCCGATTTTCACAGCCTTTTTTGGAAATTACGGCTTGCCGGAAGGGTCAGAAGGCGCCTTGACCAGCCATTTTAACAGCTTTGCATAGATATCCTGGTTTTGCTTTGGCCAGGAATTGCAAATTTGGATAGCCGCTTCTTCCGATGGGACAGCCAGAGAAAGATCGAGCAGCTTACTGTCCCGTTCCAATATCCGGCAGCGCACGATAAACTCTCCCTTCTTTTGTTCGTAGTAATCCACAGGAGTGGAAACCTCAGCGCGGAGCTTGTGTTGATTTTCCCTAAGAAAGTGAAGGATATCCTCTTTGATTGCATCGGATATTTTATCGCCGAAAAACAGCAGGGTATTTTTCCCCTCCTCGGTGATACGGAAATACGAGCTGTTGCGGATGGTTTCAGACTGAATCAGTTCCGCATCCAACAGATCGGAAATCACCTGCTGAATCGTGAAATAATTGGTGTATTCCTGCTCCAGCAGAAAACCTGAGATCTGTGCATTCGTCAAAGGGTAATCCACCTGATCCAGAAAATAGAGAATCATCAGCTTATACAAGGTCATCGTATCGTTTTGCATTGCGCACCTCCATCATGAGATAAGCCAAGCCGTTAAAACGGTCTGACGAACTGCTTCCCCTGCCAGATGTCCTGTGCCTTTAGCTCCTGTCGGATATGGTTTAGCACCCGTTTTTTCTCCAGACTCCAAACAGGAGCAAGCAGGGAGGCCTTCGGCCCGTCGCCGGTGATCCGATGGACGACAGTAGAGGGAGAAAGCGCCGCCAGACAAGACAGCAGGCAGTCAATATATTCCTCTTCTGAAAGGATATGCAGCTTGTCCCGTTCTAATGACAAATCTGTATCGGAGAGGACATGAAGAAGCTGAAATTTTACACCATGGATCGGAAAACGGTTCAAATATTGTACCGAAGCAACCATATCAGAAGCAGTTTCTCCCTTTAGCCCCAAAATGAGATGGACGATAGAAGAAAGAGAACGCGCCGACAGCCTATGGATGGCCTCTTCAAAAACGGCGTTGCAGTAACCGCGCCGCAGCCAGCGTGCCGTGTTTTCATTTGCCGTCTGCAAACCAAGCTCGATCCAGACAGGCTTTAGCCGGTTTAGCTCCGCCAGCAGATCGCAGATTTCATCTGAGAGGCAATCTGGTCTGGTGGCAATCGAAAGAACCGCTATCTCAGGATGCCGGATCGCAGGCAGGAAACGCTCCTTTAGCCAGGACAGAGGCTCCTGGCCCTTTGGCGGATAGGTATTGGTATAGGCCTGAAAATAGGCGATATAGGAGGGGGAAGAGGAGGGCGGCGCCTTATGGGCAATCAAGGCCTTGGCCGCCTCGATCTGTTCGGATATCGGCAGGCTGCGGCTGGCAGCATAGTCGCCGGAGCCGCCGCGGCTGCAGAAAATACAGCCGCGGGTGCCTAGCGTTCCGTCCCGGTTCGGGCAGCTCATACCGCCGTCTAAGGCCAGCTTGTATAAACGTCGTCCAAAGGCTTCTTTTAAATAATAGGCGAGGGTATAATACCGATCCTCTCCCCAGCGTAGTCCCTGTCTCAAATATGTGCTTTTACAGCGGCGGCTACTACACGGGCGACATCCGGGTGGAATGGCTCCGGCATGATATTGTCCTCATGCAGCTCCTCCTCCTTTACCAGTCCGGCAATCGCGACGGCAGCCGCCAGCTTCATCTCCTCTGTAATCTGCTCGGCGCGTCCCTCCAGTGCGCCCTTAAAAATACCAGGGAAGGCAACGACGTTGTTGACCTGGTTCGGGAAGTCGCTCCGTCCTGTACCGACTACCCGCGCTCCGGCTTTTTTGGCCAGATCCGGCATGATTTCCGGCACAGGATTGGCCATAGCAAAGAGAATGGCGTCCGGCGCCATAGCCGCCACCATCTCTTCGGATACGATACCAGGAGCCGAAACACCGACAAAGATATCCGCGCCGCGCATAGCGTCCGCCAGTGTTCCGGTTTTGCCCTCCAGGTTGGTGACATCCATCATCTGACGTTGCATCCAGTTGAGATCCGGAGTCTCTTTGGAGAGAATTCCGGATTTGTCACAGAGAATCAAATGCAGGAAGCCATACCGGAGCAGCAGCTTGGCGATGGCAATTCCAGCAGAGCCTGCTCCGTTTACGACAACCTGGCAGTCCTCCTTGCGCTTGCCAGTTACTTTGAGAGCATTGATAACCCCGGCTAACACAACGATAGCCGTACCGTGCTGATCGTCATGGAAAACCGGAATATGGAGCCGCTCCTTTAGTCTGGCTTCGATTTCAAAGCAGCGAGGGGCAGAGATATCCTCCAGGTTGATACCGCCGAATGCCGGTGCAATCCGTACGACGGTTTCAATGATTTCCTCGGTGTCCTGAGTGTCTAGGCAGATGGGAAAGGCATTGACACCGCCGAATTCTTTAAACAATACCGCCTTCCCTTCCATAACCGGCATAGCGGCTGCCGCTCCGATGTTGCCTAAGCCTAATACGGCGCTGCCATCGGAGATAACGGCGACCGTGTTGGATTTGATGGTATATTCGTAGGCGGCTTCCGGATGCTCTGCAATGACCTTACACGGCTCTGCTACGCCTGGTGTATAGGCGATAGCCAGATCTTCGCGGGAAGCGACCGGACATTTGGCAGTCAGCTCTAGCTTTCCGCCCCATTCCTTATGTAACTGAAGTGCTTGCTCTTTTTTATCCATAGGATGAATCCCTCCATTCGTGAAATTAGGATAATCATATCATTTGAGAAATAGGAAGTCAAGAAGGCAACTTTTTCTTTGCATTTTAAAAAAAACATGGTATAATGAATGTAAGGCTATTGTTATTTCATGAATTTTAGGAAACAGAATTCTATGAAGCAGAATTCCAGCGCCGGGGCATTTCCTTATGCGCGTAAGTGTGTATACACACAAATGCGTTCTCCTGCCCGGAGGACTTTTTATCATAACATAAGGAGAGTTCGGAGAAAAAATGAGAAATCAATTACAACAGTCTCTAGGATAAATCGTGAGATCGTCAGACACTTCGTCAGATATTCCTATTAGCAGAATAAAGGATACCAACTGTTGGAAATGGAAAAGTAAAGGAGAAAACGTATGGATTATGAAAGCATGTCAAAAGAAGCATTGAAGAAGCTGGCAAAGGAACAGAACAGGAAGGGGTATTCCACGATGACAAAGCCGCAGTTGGTAGAGCTGCTGAAGGCAAGTGAGAATACTGCGGCAGAAGCGTCCGAGCCTAAGAGCGCCGCCGGAAGGGAAGCAGAACCAACTGCTGTCCCGGAAAAAAAGACGGTCAGAGAGGAACCAGTCAGACGGGAGCCAGTCAAACGGGAGCCAGTGCGGAATCAGAGCTATACAGCAGGCCGCACGAACCAGCATTCCTTTTCCAGAACCGCGCAGCCTGTCAGAACCGAGCCGGCGCGTGCAGAGGCCGGAGGCAGGGAAAGTGTCAGAGGAGAGCAGACACGCCCGGACTATACGAGGGCTGACCAGGGGAGAAGCGAGCATACGAGAGGGGAGCAGGAGACTTCGTCACAAGGGGAGGTACGTCCTGTGCGGCGCAGCTATATTCCGGAGGAGCCTTCAGAGATAGCGGCCCTGGACAGCGGAGAAACCAAGGAGGGTATTTTAGAGGTAATGTCGGACGGATATGGATTTATCCGCTGTGACAATTATTTGCCAGGAGAAAATGATGTATATGTATCCCCTGCCCAAATCCGGCGTTTTAATTTAAAAACCGGAGATATCATTATAGGAAATACCAGAATCCGAAGCCAGAATGAAAAATTCAGCGCCCTGCTGTATTTAAAATCCGTCAATGGCTTTCATCCGGCGGATGCCGGAAGGCGTCCTAAATTTGAGGATCTGACACCGATTTTTCCGAACCGGCGTCTGCGCTTAGAGACTCCGGGGGAGAATGTTCTGGCCATGCGGATGGTGGATTTGCTTTCACCGATTGGCAAGGGGCAAAGAGGAATGATCGTTTCTCAGCCAAAGGCAGGAAAGACGACGCTATTAAAGCAGGTGGCCCGTTCTATTACGAAAAATTATCCAGATATGTATTTGCTGATTTTGTTGATCGACGAGCGTCCGGAGGAAGTGACGGATATGAAGGAATCCATTGAAGGGAGCAAGGTTGAGGTTATCTACTCTACCTTTGACGAGCTGCCGGAAAATCATAAGCGGGTATCGGAGATGGTGATTGAGAGGGCAAAGCGTTTGGTCGAGCATAAAAAGGATGTTGTGATTTTGCTTGACAGTATTACAAGACTGGCCAGAGCCTACAACCTGACAGTACAGCCAAGCGGACGGACGCTTTCCGGCGGTCTGGATCCGGCGGCACTCCATATGCCGAAACGCTTTTTCGGTGCAGCCAGAAATATGAGAGAGGGCGGGAGCCTGACAATTTTGGCGACAGCGCTGGTCGAGACTGGGAGCCGGATGGATGATGTGGTGTTCGAGGAATTTAAAGGAACCGGTAATATGGAAATTGTCTTAGACCGCGGGCTGTCGGAAAAAAAGATTTTCCCGGCGATTGATCTGGCAAAATCCAGCACCAGACGGGATGATCTGTTGTTTAACCAGGAGGAGGCAGCCGCCAACCTTTTGATGAAACGGGCGCTTAGTTCGTCGCGCTCGGACGATGCCATGGAAAATATCATAAAAATTTTCAAAATTACCAGAAACAACCGCGAGACGATTGAATATTTAAAGAAAAATAAGATTATTTAAGGGATTGCTTTTTTGGACAGGGTATGCTATAATCATAAAGCTGTTTGTTAGAATTGGCAAAATCCAATTCGAGTAGAAATCAGAGAGGTGAAATCATGAGGGAAGGAATCCATCCAGAGTATTATCAGGCAAAGGTTGTCTGCAACTGCGGCAACGAGTTTGTGACAGGCTCTACGAAGAAGGATATTCACGTAGAAGTATGTTCTAAATGCCATCCGTTCTATACGGGTCAGCAAAGAGCAGCTGCAGCACGCGGTGCGATTGATAAGTTTAACCGTAGATATGGCTTAAAGCAGGAACAGAATTAGACAATCCATTTACAAACTGCGGAAGAAAACAGGTTGAGGTTTTTAGAATCTCAACCTATTTTTGAATATAGAAGAAATGCAGTGTGGGGACCGGGCTGTGAGAGAATATGGGGAAAGGTTAGGTGTCGGTATGAAGCCATCGGGTATTGGTGGACAGGCTGTCCTAGAAGGCGTCATGATGAAGAATGAGGAAATTTATGCGGTTGCTGTCAGGAAGCCGGATAAGCAGATTGTAGTAGAGAAAAAGGAGTTTCACGGTGCGGCAAAGAAGTATCCCTTTTTAGGGTGGCTCTTTATCCGCGGCGTGGTTAGCTTCGTAGAGTCTATGGTGCTGGGGATGAAAACGCTTACGTTTTCGGCCAGCTTTTACGAGGAGGAGGATCAGTCGGAGCCGTCGGAGTTTGAGAAAAAGCTGATTGCCATGATGGGAGAAAAGGCAGAGGCTGTGATGATGGGCTGTACGGTGGCCGTTTCTGTTTTGCTGGCGGTAGCAATTTTTATGCTGCTGCCGTTTTGGATTGCCAGCTTGTTAGAGAAGGTGGTGACGTCTTCGGCGGTGCTGACCTTGGTAGAGGGACTGATACGGATTACTATTTTTATCGGCTATGTGCTGGCGATTTCGATGATGAAGGATATCCGTCGGGTATTTATGTATCACGGGGCTGAGCATAAATCTATCAACTGCATCGAGCATGGGATGCCGTTGACGGTGGAAAATGTCAAACAGCAGTCTACGAGGCATAAGCGCTGCGGAACCAGCTTTATGCTCTTTGTCATTATATTAAGCGCTTTATTTTTTATGTTTATCCGGGTGGATAACATGTGGCTGCGGATGCTGTTCCGCGTTTTGCTGATTCCGGTGATTGCCGGTGTGTCCTATGAGTTTATCAAGCTGGCCGGGCGGAGTGAAAACCGGGTGGTAGAGTTGTTAAGCAAGCCTGGTCTGTGGCTGCAGGGTCTGACCACCAGAGAGCCGGACGAAGAGATGATCGAGGTAGCGATCCGTTCGGTAGAGGCGGTATTTGACTGGCATGCTTTTTTAGAAGAGGATACGGTTCCAGAGAAAAAGACGAAGGCGGCAGAGAAGCCTGAAACGGAACAAAAGGAAGTCATAGACAAAAATGAAGTTATAGACAGAGAAATTCAGTTAGAAGAAACTAGGGAAGAGGCTGCTTATAAGGAAGTACAATCAGAAGCCGAGGAAGGAGAAGCTATCCTCAAAGAAACTCAGCCAGAGGAAGCGACGCAAAAGCCAAAGGAAAAGAAAACAGGCTGGAAGCAGGAAACGGCAGAACTGCAGGCAGTGGAAAAAACAGAAGCGGTGCAGAGGGAGCAGGCGGTAAGAAAGGAAATCGCCGCAGCAAGAGAGGACTCCAATCGCCCCCCAAAAAAGTCCGTTACGCGTCCGGCAGGAGAAAGAACCAATGCCGGAAAGGCACCGACGGCCTCCACACCGAAGCAAGAAGAGGAAAATGTTACGGTCAAAGCAAACACTGCTGTTAAAGTTACGGCGGCAAAGAGGCCGGCTGCCAGACCGGCGGGGGCAGGGGGGACAGCTACAGAAGCAAGACCTTCCAGAACCTCCAGGCCGACTGCCAGCAGGCCAGTTCCTGCTAGAACGATAGCTGCCGGAACAGAACCGGCAGAGGCAGAGAAGGCTTCTGAAAGACCGGTGCCAGGCAAAAGGCCGGCGGCAGGTGTTTCCCAAAAAAGTGCGGTCAGCCAGCCGACTGCCGGAGCCAGGGAGCGGACAGAAGCAAGAAGGCCGATAGCAGCAGGAACCACAATGGAATCTGCTGCAGGAGAAGTGAAAAAACCAAGGCCGATGTCCGTCAGAACGACTTCTGTCGGAGCAGGAAGGGAGCAGACCGAGCGTCCGGTAAAACGGCAGGCAAAGAGAGAAGAAGAGCTTTTAAAGGAGCAGATAGAGGAAAAGAAGGGAAATCTTGTAAAACGAGCAAGACCGGAGCCGACGACCAAGCGGAATACGGCAGCAAAACCTTCGATGATGAAACAAATCGAAGAAGAGGACGACGAGATTTTAAATGCTCTGGATCACTTTTTTGTATATAAAAAGGAAGAAACGCAGAAAGAAAGCGCTGATACTACAGGAAGGAAAGATCAGGCCGGAGCCGGAAGACTATGAGAGATCAAACGGTATATGAGAAAGAGCCGGAGAAGCTGCTGTTTGATACATGGTTTCAGGGATACCGAGAAGCTGCTTCTTATTTAGAAGAGCATGGAGTAGCAGAGGGAGAGCTGGACGCCTGGTATTTGCTGGAGGCGGTTACGGGTATGAGCAAAACCGAGTTTTTGCTGCACCGGGAAGAGCCGTTAGAGAGCGGACAGGCCGGGCAAATACAGGAATATCTTAGGCTGATAGAGGAGCGGGCAAAGAGGATACCCCTGTCTTATCTGACGGGCTGGAGAAATTTCTGTGGACTGGAGTTTGCCGTCAACGCAGCAGTCTTGATTCCCAGGCAGGATACGGAGTGTCTGGTAGAAGCGGTATTGCCGTATACCAAGGAGGCCAGGATTTTGGATTTGTGTACCGGATCGGGCTGTATTGCAATTTCCTTGGCGATATTAGGAGAGCCGGCTTCGGTGACAGGCACTGATATTTCCGAGGCGGCGTTAGAGGTGGCAAAAAGCAACGGCGAGCGGCTGCTAAAAGAAAAGCAGCAAAAATTGCATTGGATACAAAGTGATTTGTTCAGGCAGATAGAAGGAAAATTTGATTTGATTGTTTCCAATCCGCCCTATATTGCAAGCCGTGTAATAGAAACGCTGGAGCCGGAGGTAAAGGATTTTGAACCGAGGCTGGCGTTAGACGGGGAGGAGGACGGGCTGGCATTTTATAAAAGGATTTTGGCAGAGGCTTCTTTTTATTTAAACGAAGGCGGCAGACTGGCCTTTGAAATCGGTTATGACCAGGGACATGCCGTTTCTGGCTGGATGCGGCAGCAGGGCTTTGACGGTGTAGAGGTAATCAAAGACTTAGCCGGTCTGGATCGGATTGTGATCGGCCAGAAGCACAATCCCCAAAAAAAGAAAGAGAGCTAAGGAAGGCGAAAGGGAAGGAAGAATAACATGTTTGATCGGTTAGAGGATTTAGTAAGACGGTATCAGGAGCTGATGGATGAATTAAATGCTCCTGAGGTAGTGGCCAATCAGGAAAATTTTCGCAAGCTGATGAAGGAGCAAAATGATCTGGCGCCGATTGTCGAAACGTTTCAGGAATACCGCGCCCATCAGAATAACATCCAGGAGAGCCTGGCGATGTTAGAGGAGGAGAGCGACGAAGAACTGAGGGAGTTAGCAAAACAAGAATTAGCGGACAGCAAGGAAGAGCTGGTACGTTTGGAAGAACGTTTGAAGGTGCTGCTCCTACCAAAAGATCCGAATGATGAAAAAAGCGTTATCGTAGAAATCCGTGCCGGAGCCGGCGGGGACGAGGCGGCGTTGTTTGCAGCAGAAATATACCGGATGTACGTCCATTACGCAGAGAGCCACCGTTGGAAGGTAGAGACGCTTAATGTGGATGAAATCGGCATTGGTGGCATGAAAGAAGTAACCTTTATGGTAAACGGGCAGGGTGCCTATTCCCGGTTGAAATACGAGAGCGGTGTTCATCGGGTACAGCGTGTGCCGGAAACCGAATCAGGCGGGCGAATTCATACTTCGACGATTACGGTGGCTGTGATGCCGGAAGCAGAAGAGGTAGACGTGGTAATTGATGAAAAGGATATCCGAATTGATGTGATGCGTGCCTCTGGAAACGGAGGACAGTGTGTCAATACGACCGACTCTGCGGTTCGTCTGACTCATTATCCGACCGGGATTGTCATTTACAGCCAAACCGAAAAATCTCAGCTTCAAAATAAAGAAAAGGCATTCGCCCTGCTGCGCGCCAAGCTTTACGATATCGAACAGCAAAAGGCAAAGGATGCAGAAGCAGAGCTGCGCCGCAGCCAGGTCGGCACAGGAGATCGTTCCGAGAAGATCCGTACCTACAATTTCCCACAGGGACGTGTCACGGATCATCGGATTGGACTGACACTCTATAAGCTGGATAAAATCCTGGACGGCGATATCGAAGAAATCATCGACGCCTGCATCGCCGCTGACCAGGCAGCAAAGCTAATAAAGATGAACGAAGCCTAACAGTGCCTGGTCGGGTAGACCATGGCAGCAAAGCTAATAAAGATGAACGAAAGCTAACCGTATTCAGAAAGGATTTGTATGTATGGACAGAAAGAATCCTGCTAATATAATGAAATTATTGGGAGCAAAGAAGCGTTTTGAACAGAATCATCCAAAGTTTGCAGCATTTTTAAAGGCGGCATTTGACGGCGGCATCGAGGAGGGGACGATCCTGGAAATCAGCATACAGAAGCCAGGGCAGCAAAGGATGACGACGAATCTTCAGGTAAAGCAGTCGGATCTGGAGCTGTTGGAGCTGCTGCGGGAGATGAGCCGCTAGAAGGGCAGGGAAGCATATGATAAAGGTGATTTTATGGGATATTGACGGGACGCTGCTGGATTTTAAGGAAGCGGAACGCCATGCAATCAAAAAATGCTTTAAGCTGTTTGGCCTGGGAGAGTGCAGTGAGGAAATGCTGGCTCGCTATTCCAGGATTAACCGTTCTTATTGGGATCGCTTAGAGCGGGGAGAACTGACAAAGGCAGAGGTATTGGTCGGACGTTTCCGGGAGTTTTTTACTCTGGAGGGGCTTGCGGCTGATCAGGCAGAGGCCGTCAATACAGAATATCAGCAGCAGCTCGGGGAAACGATTTGCTTCCGGGATCAAAGCTATGAACTGGTGGCAAAGCTAAAGGGGCAGGTAAAGCAATATGCCGTAACAAACGGCAGCTACATAGCCCAGAAAAAGAAGCTGAAGCTTTCCGGACTGGGAGAATTATTCGACGGGGTTTTTATTTCGGATGAAGTAGGCTTTGAAAAACCAAATCCTCGTTTTTTTGATTATATTTGGGAGCGGATTGGCCGATATAACGAGAGAGAGGTTCTGATCGTAGGCGATTCCCTGACCAGCGATATGCAGGGAGGAAGAGCGGCGGGTATCCGGTGCTGCTGGTACAACCCGGACGGGCTGCCACTGCCAGACGGTGTTCTGATAGAGAAGGAGATCCGAAACCTCTGGGAGATCGAAGATCTTTTGAAAAGGGAACCCTTGTGATAGGAAAGGAGTGCGGAGCATGAAAGGAAATAAGGAAGCAGGGAAAAGGCTGTGGGCGCTGTGTCTGGCAATAGCAGTATGTCTGGCGTCTATGGGAATAGGAGGAGATAGAGCGATTGCTGCTGGGACGACGGCAGATAAAACGGCTGCCAGTACCAAGACTGCTGTGGCAAAGACCCCAGTAGAAGAGCATGGTGCCTTACGGGTAGACGGAGCAAAGCTTGTGGATCAGAACGGAGATGCCATGCAGCTCTATGGGATGTCTACACATGGCATTGCATGGTTTCCAGATTATGTAAATAAAAAGGCATTCAAAACCCTGCGGGATGATTGGAAGACAAACTGCATCCGGCTTGCCATGTATACGAATGAATACAACGGCTATTGCAGCGATGGGGATAAAAAGGCCTTGAAAAAGCTGGTAAAAAACGGAGTAAAATACGCGACAGAGCTGGGAATGTATGTGATTATCGACTGGCATATTTTAAGCGATGGAGATCCGAACACCAATAAAAAAGAGGCAAAGAAATTTTTTAAGGAAATGTCAAAGCTGTATGCGGATTATGACAATGTTATCTATGAAATCTGCAACGAGCCGAATGGTGGGACGGATTGGAAGGCAATCAAAAAGTATGCGAACGCCGTGATTCCGGTCATTCGGGAAAATGACAAGGATGCAGTTATCATTGTAGGGACGCCTACTTGGAGCCAGGACATTGACCAGGCGGCAAAGTCGCCGCTAAAATACGACAATATTTTATATGCTCTTCATTTTTATGCAGGCACTCATACCGATTGGCTCAGAGACCGGATGGAGGATTGTGTGGAAAAGGGACTTCCGATTTTTGTCAGTGAGTTCGGAACCTGTGATGCCTCCGGCAATGGCGGAAATGATTTTAAACAGGCGAAAAAATGGTTAAAGCTTTTGGATCAGTATGAGATTAGCTATTGCGCCTGGAACCTGGCAAATAAGGCGGAAACAAGCAGTGTGATTGGAAGTGGCTGCAAAAAGACTTCTGGTTGGAAGAGTGCAGATTTAAGCGAATCAGGCAAATGGCTTAGAAAATATTTCAGGGCAAAGGCAAAATGAACTATTATTTGGCACCCTTAGAGGGGATTACACGTTATGTTTTTCGGAATGCGTATCACAGGCAGTTCCGGCCGATGGAAAAGTATTTTGCTCCTTTTTTATCGCCTACCCAGACGCCCAGCTTTAAGCACAGGGAGTTGGCGGATGTCCTGCCGGAGCATAACCAGGCCTATCCGTTGGTGCCGCAGCTTTTGACAAACCGGGCAGAGGTGTTTGTCTGGGCTGCAGAAAGATTGGAGGAGCTTGGCTATTCGGAACTGAACTTAAACTTAGGCTGTCCTTCCCGGACGGTCGTTTCCAGGCGGAGAGGTTCCGGTTTCCTGGCCGACCCGGAGGAGTTGGAGCAGTTTTTCTGTCAGGTGTTTGACCGTTGCGGCAGCCGCCTTCAGATATCCATAAAAACACGGCTGGGGATTGGCGATCCAGAGGAATGGGGAAGGCTGCTTGGGGTGTATAACCAGTTTCCTTTTTCTGAATTGATTGTCCATCCGCGGCTACAGACCGATTATTACAAGGGAAAGCCGGATTGGAAGGCCTATCGGCAGGCCTTGCAGGAATGTAAGGTGCCGCTATGTTATAATGGAGATATTTTTACCAGGGAGGATTACAGAAGGCTGCTAGAGGTCTTTCCGGAAACAACGGCAGTGATGTTGGGAAGGGGTATCCTTTGTAATCCTGGACTGGTGGAAGTATTAGAAGGTGGAGAGCTGCCGGAAAACCGGCGGATAGAGGCATTTTTAGAGGAAATCCGTACCAGGTACCAGGAATTGTTTTCCGGGGAAAGGAATGTTTTGTTTAAGCTGAAGGAGCTTTGGTGCTATTTGATTTTTTTATTTCCAGAGGACAAAAAGCTGGAGAAAAAAATGAAAAAAGCCGCTTCCTTAGCGGAATACCAGATGGCGGTGGAGGAACTGCTGGCTCGTTATGAGCCGGTCGGACGGCGCTTTCGGATGCCAGGCGGATGAAAAAGGCTGATAGGGTGGATAAAAAGACAATGAAACGACGAGAGTTTTTGACGACGACAAGAATTATTATACTGGGTTTTTTCTGCGGAATTCTGGTAGGAACGGCTTTGCTGTGCCTGCCGGTCTCCTGGGCAGACGGAGTGCATACAGATCCGATAGACGCTCTGTTTACAGCGACTACCTCGATTTGCGTCACCGGGCTCGTGACGGTCAATACATTTGAAAACTGGAGCTTGTTTGGGCAGGTAGTTATTTTATTTTTGATTCAGTTCGGCGGGCTTGGGATTATCACATTTACGACGACGGTATTGCTCATACTTGGGCGCAGGATTACGTTAAAGGAACGGATGCTGATCCAGGAGTCCTATAACCTGGATACGTTGGGCGGATTGGTCAGACTAACGAAGCATGTGCTAAGGGGAACCTTTTTAGTAGAAGGAATCGGCGCCCTTTGCTATGCGCTGGTGTTTATCCCGGAATACGGTCTGCTAAAAGGGCTGTGGAACTCGGTATTCCATTCGGTATCCGCCTTCTGCAATGCCGGGATTGACCTGCTGGGGCCGGACAGTCTGGCGCCTTACAGAGATCATTTGTGGATGAACCTGACGACCAGTGCCTTGATTCTTTTGGGCGGAATCGGATTTCCGGTATGGTGGGATGTGATACGGGTACTGCGGCTGAAGCGAAAGGAAAAGCTGACCTTAAAAAAAACATGCCAAAAGCTGCATTTACATTCTAAGCTGGCACTGATGCTGACTCTTTTGCTGGTAGCAGGCGGGATGCTTTTTACTCTGGTATTGGAATACCAGAATCCTGAGACACTGGGGCTTTTGTCCTTTCCCAAAAAGTTGCAGGCCGCTTTTTTTCAATCTGTTACACTGCGGACAGCCGGGTTTTTTACGATTCCCCAGCAAAATTTTATGGATGACAGCACCTTTTTGTTTTTGCTGCTTATGTTTATAGGAGGCTCTCCTTCCGGCACGGCAGGAGGCGTCAAAACTGTAACGGTAGCCGTGTTGCTGCTGGCGGTGCTTTCTAGTGTCAAGGGCAGAGAGGATGTAGAGGTGTATCGGCGGACAATTCCGGACAGCTATGTAAAAAAGGCATTGGCGGTGGTAGGAATCGGACTGATGAGCTTAGGAGTATTTGTCGTGCTGTTCTGCCTGGTACAACCAGGAGAGTTTTTAAATCTGCTCTTTGAGTTGGTCAGCGCAATGGGAACGGTAGGACTGACCAGAGGGATTACCTCTGCACTTCTGCCGGCAGGAAAGCTATTGATTATTCTGGCCATGTTTTTCGGACGTGTGGGGCCGATTACGATGGCATTGGCCTTTAACCGGCAGAATGACAGAACATTGCGGAAATATCCGGAGGAAAAAATTAGGGTAGGGTGAAAAAGATGGGTGCAAAAAAAGAATTTGTGGTATTTGGACTGGGAAGATTCGGCCGCAGTGTAGCGGCGACTCTGGCGGACAGCGGCTGTGAGGTTATGGTCGTAGACAGCGATGCAGACAAGGTACATGATCTGGCGGAAACTGTAACCTATGCGGTGACGGCGGACGTAACCGATGAGGAAGCGCTGGAGGCTTTGGGAATCAGAAATTTTGACGGCGCCATTATCGGAATCGGAGAGGATATGGAGGCCAGCATTATGGTGACGATTCTCGTCAAAGAGATGGGAATTCCGTATGTACTGGCAAAGGCACAGTCCGATATCCATGCACGGGTACTGCGCCGGGTAGGAGCGGACGCTGTGGTATTTCCAGAAAAGGAAACCGGAATGCGGATTGCTCACAATTTAATGATGGGTAATTTTTTCGATGCGGTAGAATTATCCTCTACCTTTAGTATGATGGAGCTTGCTGTCAAGGAGGAGTGGATTGGTTCCAGTCTGCGTCAGTTAAACTTGAGAGCCAAGTATAAAATCAATGTGGTCGGCGTTCGTACCAGAGATTATCTCGACGCCAATCCGGATCCGGGCAGACCGTTTGAGCCGGAGGACGTACTGATCGTGATAGGGAAAAACGAAGTGTTAAATCGTCTGGCAGAAATGCGGTAGGAGCGCTAAGATACCCTTCCGGCAGAGTCTTAGCCGAAGAAGAACACAGGTTTCTTGATCCAGAACGATCCATACTTTCAGGCGCAGAAGGAAACAGAGTGGGGAAAAAGAGGAGAGAAGCATAGTGGAGGTCATCACAAGCAGCACGAATGCGCAGATCAAGCATATAAAGGAGCTGCAAAGCAAGGCGAGAGCCAGACGGGAGAGCGGAAGCTTTGTCGCAGAGGGCAGGAAGCTGGTAGAGGAGGCCTGCGGCCTGGGCTTGGCGCAGCAGATTTATCTATCGGAAAGCTATGCCAGAGAAGAGGATAGGGCAGGAAACCTTGCAGGATGCTTAGAGGCAAAGGAAGCAAAAGAAGCCGGGCTGGTCAGAGTAGTAGCAGATACTGTGTTTAAAACCATTTCCGATACTCAGACGCCGCAGGGGATTTTAGCAGTAGTCAGACAGCCGGTTTATTCGATAGAGGAATTGTTAGAACGGGAAACGGTGCGTTTGCTGCTGTTAGAGGATATCCGTGATCCGGGCAACCTCGGGACGATGCTCCGCACAGCAGAGGGAGCAGGCATAGATGCCGTTTTGATGTCACAGGGAACCGTAGATTACTATAATCCTAAAGTAGTACGGGCGACGATGGGGTCGATTTTCCGCGTGCCATTTGCCTATGCGGCAGATTTTTTAAAGCTTTTGCAGACGTTAAAGCAAAAGGGAATCCATTTGTTTGCGGCGCATTTGGCGGGAAAAGCATGTTATGATGAGATTACTTATCCGAGCCGGGCAGCGGTATTGATCGGGAATGAGGCAAATGGCTTGACCGATGAGGCGGCAGGAGAGGCAGATTGCTATGTGAAAATCCCGATGGCAGGGAAAGTAGAGTCCTTAAATGCAGCAGTCGCAGCGGCGCTGCTGATGTATCAGATGAGACGGAAGGGATAAGTGCAAGGAAATGCAAAGATAGTGTAGTGTGACATAAACATAGCATAGTGTGATGTAACATAGTACAGCATGGCATAGTGTGGTGTAACATAGTGCGGCATGGCATAGTGTGACGTAGCATAGTGTGGTATAGCATATAGTGCAGAATGGGATAGCATAATGTGATGTAGTATAGTATAGCATGACATAGCATAGATAAGATTCTTGATAAGAAAAGCTTTGTGGGAGAAGAGGCAGATTCTCTACAGAGCTTTTTTCTTATATAGGAAAACAGGATGTCTTTCCCTTTATACGATGTCCCTACCTTTATCATTTGAGATCTTCATTTGAGATTTTTTTAGAACCTGCAACAAAATCCATTTTTTCATACACTATATAAATAGAAGCGGACATTTCGAGCCGTGCTACAACAGAGGAGGGAGGAAGGTGAGTTATGGACAAGGAGAGAAAGGCAGATGGGGATCGGCAGACAGAACTGGTAAGGAGGGCGCAGCAAAAGGATGTGGATGCCTTTACAGAACTATACGAGAGGTTTAGCAAGGAGCTGTATCAATCAGCCTGCTATTATCTGCATAACCGACAGGACGCAGAGGATGTCGTCAGTGAAACGGTGATGGCAGCATGGACACAGCTTGCAAGCCTGCGGGAGCCGGAGAAATTTCGATCCTGGCTATTTAAGATTTTGTCCAACCGTTGTAAAACAAAGCAGCGGCAATACCTGGAAAAGCCGTTAGAGCTGCGGGAGGATTTTTCGGATCTGGCAGAGGAGAGAGCCTCGGATGTGGCCGGGTGCCTGGATGTGCGGGCTGCCTTCCGTAAGCTGGTAGAGGCAGACAGGATGATTTTGGTGCTTTCTGTTTTGGAGGGCTACACGACGAAGGAGGTAGCAGAGATGTTAGATATGAATCATGCTACCGTGCGTTCGAGAAAAAGCCGGGCATTGGAGCGTCTGGCAGAGCTGTTGGCGTAGGAGAGGCCTTGCGGCAGATAGAAAGGAGCGGTCAGGATGAAGAAAAAAAGAAGACAGGATAGTTGGGAGGAAGAGATAAAAGCGATGCTGGGAAAGGAGAGGGAAGAGATGAAGCTGCCGGATTCTTTAAAGCCAGAACGTATCAGGGAAAAGATTCTTGACTATGAATTAGAACAGGAAAAAGCAGGACAGGGCAAAGAGGAAACAGAACAAAGGACACAGAATACAGAATACAAAACACAAAATACAGAGAACAGAAAGAAATATTCTGAGAAAAGGACATATGCGGTCAGACGGGCAGGAGCTGTGCTGGTTGCTATGGCCGCTGTCCTGGTGTTAGCAGTAGGCGGGCGAACTCTGGCGCTCTCCAGACAGGGAGGGAAGCTTATAGAGTGGAAGCAGAATACCACTGCGGGAGATAGCAGTCAGAAAACCGGGGAGTCTGGCGGAGCAAGCGGAGAAAATCTGGAAGCAGGGGGTGATAAAAAAACAGACGCGGCTGCAGACGGGACTTCATCGGGTGCAGCCGCGGAGGATGCGGAATGCAGCGCCGAAAAACGAGAGGATGTGTTGGTTGGAATTCAAAAGGCAGAAAACTATGAAGAGCTGCTAAAGCTTTATAAAGAGGCAGGAATTATCGGACGGCAGGAGGAGACAAAGCCTAGCCTCTGGGATCAGATCAAAACGACCCTTGGCTGGAAAAAGGAGAGCTATGACTATGATGGAGCAGATAACATTTTAAATTCCGCAGACATGGCAGGAATGTCAGATGGAGGGGTAATTTTTAATGAAAAGGCAGAGCCGGAAGGCTTTGACAATGGCTCTGCATCAGCAGATACCGTTCCTGCCGAATCTATAGACTCGGCGGAATCCATGGGTGCGGCGGGATCCATGGATGCAGCAGAATCCATGGATGAGTCAGAAGCGGATTTTTCCGGGACGAATGTCCAGGTAGCAGGTGTGGATGAGGGCGATATTTTAAAAACCGACGGCACCTATATTTACCGTCTGAGCAGTGAGAGCGGAGCTATCTATATTTACCGGGCAGACGGTAAGGACGTAACCCAGGCAGGCAGTATTGCACTCCCACCTTATCAGGGAGAAAAATCAGGCGGACGGAGCTGGTCCGATATGCTGCTTGGCGACGGACGTCTGGCAGTGGTAGCGACGGTGACGGAATATGATAACAGAGAGGATCCGACCGCATGGGAGGACGGTGAAGTCTGGATTCAGAACGAAAAAAGCGCTGACATCGCAGTTGATTCCGTGGATTGTTATCCGGGCTATCGGTTCGGGAATAGAACGAGCAGGACAGAATTGTTTGTCTATGATGTGAGCAATCCAGCCTCCCCGGAGAGAATAGAGACGCGGGTACAGGAGGGTGAGTATCAGGCAGTTCGTATGGTAGACGGAATCGTATATCTGGTTTCCTATAAACAGAACAATAGCTGGTATTTTTGTGATACTGCAGAGGAGACCGAATATTTTAAAAATTGTTATGTTCCGCAGGTAGATGGAGCGATGCTGCCGTGCGACCGGATTTATCTGCCGGAAACACCGCAGACGCCGAACAGTGTGATCATTACCTCTACGGATCTGAAAAACCCGGGACAGCACCTGGACAGCGTGGCGATTTTAGGGGATGCGACACAGCTTTATATGAGCAACGAGAATCTTTATCTCTGGCAGACGGAATACCGTTGGTGGACGCCGTATGAGAGCAACGACGAGACAACGACGACGATTATGAAATATTCCTATCAGGACGGAAGCATGGCGGCTGCAGGATCCGCTACGATAAAGGGATATTTGAACAATTCCTTTTCTATGGATGAGTACAAAGGAAAGCTTCGCGTCGTAACGACCTGTGATGTGGAAAAGGCAAGAGAAGGCAGTCAGGAAAATGAGATGAGTACCGAGAATCAGCTTTATGTTCTGGATGAGGCAATGCAAGTAGTCGGCAGCATCGAAAATCTGGCCGAAGGAGAATACGTAAAGTCTGCCCGTTTCTTTGGCGATATCGGCTATTTTGTCACCTTCCGCCAGACCGATCCGCTCTTTTCCGTGGATTTATCGGAGCCGGATCATCCAAAGGTTATCGGGAAGCTGAAAATACCAGGCTTTTCGGAATATCTGCACCCATATGGAAAGGGCCTCCTGCTTGGCATCGGCCAGGAGGCAGATGAAACAAGCGGCGGAACAGAGGGAGTCAAGCTTTCGATGTTTGATATCTCGAATCCGGCTAACGTCAGAGAGGTAGCAAAGTGCGTGGTACGTGATGCGGACTATTCCAGCAGCGATGCCGAATACAACCATAAGGCAATCCTCGTGTCGGCGGATAAAAATGTGATTGGCTTTTCAATAGAAAGCGGAAAATCGACGGATTATGAGTGGAAAAATTCGTATGAATATTGTCTGTTTTCCTATACGGAGGAGGAAGGCTTTACCGAGCGGATTACCCATGATTTCGGGGAATGGGAAAACCAGTACGGCAGCCGCGGGATCTATATCGGGGATTATCTGTATATCCTTTACGGCTATGACAGACAGCAGATTGCGGTATATCGGCTTTCTGATGGAACAAGCTATGGGGTGAAGGATTTTTCCTAAGCTGGCAGATTCTTTGTGGAAAGAAATGAGGTGCAGTCTTATTTTTAGGCTGCACCGTTTCTTTTATGCACGGAGCCATATATAGGATTTTGGTCATCTGGCAGCGGCAAGTGGCTTGTGAGGAGAGGTGATCTTTACTGCTTGAGAAAGAGGAAAAAGAGGGTTGATTCTGTAACCGAGAATCGTTATAATAAAGAAAAAGAGCATAGACAGGAGGTTGTGAGTATGGAGCTTGCCAAGGTTACTGCAAAGGGTCAGATTACGATTCCAATAGGAGTTAGAAAAAAGCTGGGAATCAAAGAAGGAAGCAAGGTGATTTTTTTAGAGGAGGCAGGACGGATTTATCTGGCAAATTCTTCTATGGAAGCATTGCAGGAGGCACAGTTAGCTTTTGCGGGAGAAGCAGAACGAGTCGGATGGAAAACAGAAGAAGATGTTGTGTCTATGATTAGAGAGCTTCGGGAAGAAAGAATGGTGAAATAATTGAGGATTATGGTAGATACCAATGTCCTAGTGTCATTGCTGGTATTTTCGAGTAAAAAAATGAACCAGATGATGGAATATATTTTTGTAGAGCATCAATTAGTTTTGTATTCTTATATTGTAGAGGAATTAAAAGAAGTTATAAAAAGAAAATTTCCTAATAAACTAGATGTAGTAGACCATTTACTAGCAAAAATGGATTATGAGTATGTCTATACGCCGGATAAAATAGAAGAAACATTATTTGAGATTAGGGATGGAAAAGATTATCCTGTACTTTATACTGCAATACTAGAGGATGTTGATATTTTGGTGACGGGAGACCGTGATTTTATGGAGATAGAGATAGCAAGACCAGAAATTTTAACTCCGGCAGAGTTTACTAAAAAATATAAGTGAGGGATAGTTTTTAAGAGAGCCAGGAAAACGGCAAATACAGCTATTTTCCTGGCTCTTTCTTTGCCTTCCTTTTCCCGTATAATAAAAGAAAACAGGAAGGAGGGCTTGCTGTAGGAAGCAGTAGCATGTTATGGGAAGAGTAGCTGCAGCAGGCAGTAAGAAAACAGTATGGAAGAACGAAGGATAACGGAGCAGGCAGTGGAACGTTTTCGGACACTTTTAGTTCGGGAAGAAAAGCGAAGCCAGACGACTCAGAAATATCTCAGAGATCTCCATAAGCTTATGGAATTTGTCAAGGAGCAGCCCATTACCAAGGAGGCTTTAATTCAATACAAGGAATTTTTAGAGCAGTGCGGCAAGTATAAGGCTTCCAGCATCAATTCCTATCTGGTCGCTGCCAATCAGTTCTGTGAGGCGATGGGCTGGACGGAGCTGTGTGTGAAAACGATTAAAATACAAAAGGAAGTATTCAGTTCAGAGAACCAGGAACTGACGGAACCGGATTATGAGCGGTTGGTTCAGGCTGCTATGAAAAACGGAGATAAACGGCTGGTTCTCATCATTCAGACCCTGGGAAGCACTGGAATACGAATCAGTGAGTTGCAGTATATCACCGTTTCGACACTCCAGACCGGAATTGCGGAAATCTACAACAAAGGGAAGATAAGGCGGATTCTTTATCCAAGCAGTCTGCTTGCCATCCTGCAGGAATACGTAAAAAAAGAAAAGCTTGACAGCGGAAGTATTTTTTGTACCAGGACGGGAAGGCCGCTTGATCGCAGCAACCTCTGGCGGGCGATGAAAAAGCTGTGTCGGATAACAGGTGTGGAGGAAAAGAAGGTATTTCCCCACAATATCCGCCATTTGTTTGCCAGAGGATTTTATCGCCTGGAGCATGATATTGCTAAATTAGCGGACGTACTGGGACATAGCAGCATTGAGACGACACGGATTTATATTAAAACGACCGGAAGGGAACATAAAAAACAGCTAGACCGGATGAAAATGGGAGTTTTAAAAACATTGGTCTGGGAGGAGGAACAGGAAGGAGAAAAAAGAAAGGGAAAGAATCGGAAAGCTGGAGTTTTAAAGGAGAAATGTATGGAATCTATGAAATGTAATACGGAAAAAAGATGCAGGCAGGCGAATCCTGCGGTGGAAAAATCAGAAAGAGAAGTATCTGAAAAAAATATCAGAAAAAGAAATTTTGGGGCGGGAGGAGGAAAAAAATAAAAAGGGAAAAAGAAAAGATAAGAAAAAAAGAGAAAACAACGTAATGAATATTATGTTGTAGTCAATACCTAATATTTGGCAAAGGCGGGAGACAGAATCATGTGGTATGTCGTACAGTGCATAAGCGGAAGAGAAGAATCGGCTATTGAAAAGTGCAGAAATGCTTTGGATTCCAAGCTGGAGCCTAAAATTTTTTCCCCGATCTGCCAGTTCCAAAAAAGGTATGAAGGTCTGTGGCATACGATAGAGCAGATTGCCTTTCCTGGTTACATATTGATAGAAAGCAGCCAGCCGGCAGAGCTGGAGAAGCTTTTGCAAAGAATATCCGGAGTGGTGGTTCCTGTCAGAATTGGAGGGGGCTTTTTTCCCATGCGGGAAGAGGAGGAAGCCTTTTTACGGGAGATGTTAGATGAACGGGACTGTATCCGTTTTTCCGTTGGATATCTGGTGGATGGAACATTAGTCGTATCCAGGGGTCCTCTAAAGGAAAAGGGGAATTTTGTAAGGCGGATTGACCGGCATAAAAGGATTGCGGAGCTGGAGTTGTCGCTCTTAGGAGAAAAGAAACGGGTGAAGATAGGGTTGGAAGTGAAGGCGAAGCTGACGGGAGAGGAATGGAGGAAGCAGACTTGCTTGCCGGATCTCTCAGAGGGAGTGTGTGTCCATGAAGCAATGTCATTAAGTTAGTACCAGCAACATAAGGCTTACTATAGGAAAAATGGCAGAATCAGGATGCCCAGCTTCCCCATAGGCTAATGCTGGCAGGAGCAGACACATTTGAGGCATGCCAAATAGACAGACTTCCTATCTGCCTAAAAAATGGTATGATGGTATAGATGCTTAGGATGCCCTATAGATAAAGTATCATGGTTTACGGAAATGGGCTGTTTGTAGTCTTGTGTATTGGCGTTCCTCCCGTATGGGAATGCAGCAACCGCATCACATTGTACGGGACTTTCTCTGTGGCCAGACGCAGAAAGACCCTACAAATATGGGCGGCCATGGTGAAAATTACTTTGTGCGTATGTTTTGGTTCCTTTTTTTCGATGACGGCACAGTTGATTAGCATTTCCGTTATGTTATAGGCAATGAGGTTTGCCCCTATTTCCTGTTTGATATACTCTGGCTTGTACGAATGGTAGTTGCTCAAGCCAATCCAGGTAGTGTGTCGTGCCGGTTCACGATGTCGCAGAATGCACCAAATTCGTTCTTTTCATGTATGGGCTGGAGGAACGCGTCCGTATAGATGGGCGTATCAAGATCAAAAAAGCATTGATATGGATGCTGTAGATGCCGCTGGCGGAGTGGTCGGGCGAGCAGAAATACTCCGGAGGAGCCAGTTTCGGGCTGCTGAAAAAAGTGATCATGGAACCGTCAGCGGCCAGATAGCAGTATCCA
>CASCWU010000007.1 GCA_949155905.1 uncultured Lachnospiraceae bacterium | reverse complement strand
CAATTTTTATATTGTTCACCAAAACCAGAGACACCCTATTTATCTCTAGGTTGTCCCTGGTTGAAATAATATTTTCAGTTATTTACCATACTAAATTAGCAGGCCCTCTGGAAGTAGTATAATCGTGCATAGCACCTACCAGGTTATTATATGGAACTCCATGATTCCCATGAAACCTACTATCATAATGTGGATCGGCAACTACAATAACCATGTTATCATAATCATAATAAGTACCATCCATTGTCTGTATCGAAATCCCTGTAATATAATGATTACTGGTAGTTCCGTTATAATATGGCAGTTGTGTTGTTTGTGTTAAATAGATAGTTGCCTGTCCATACATATGATTGGCCTTTACCCTATATGCTAAAGCACTCTTTCCACTTTGATTGTTTGTTACTGTATAAGCTTCCCATTTCCGGGTTCTGCCGGTATATTTATCAAGTACACGAGGGACGTTTGCAATCCAGGTAGCACCATCCACATCCGTATTCAGCGCTCCTGCTGCGGCTAAAGTACGTTGTTTTGCATCATCCGTACTTCCGCTTACCTTATCCGCTACTCCCGCTGTATATAATGCCTGTAAAACAGCTGCTGGCGCACAATAGTGATTTTCACATTGCGTAATAGATTTTGTCCAGACGCCATAATGGGCTGCTGCATATAAACTAAATGTTTCCATAAATACTTCATTTTCGTTATCTAATGGCAGAAGCTGGTTTTCATATAATTCCTCTGGCGACATATTGGCAATTTCTTCTTCCGTAAAACCATCTTCGCTTTCTTTGATAATTGCTGCCTGCTCTTCCGTCAGATTGCTATAGTCTTCTGGCATTGGTACGACTGTAACTTCGGCTTCTTTTACAGTCTCTTCTGAAGCTTCTACAACTACTTCAACATCTGTTTCTTCCACGTATTCGGCGGCCCTTACATCAGAGGCAAATCCCATTGCCATTACTAATGCCAAGCCTGCACACATAACTTTTTTTGAAATTTTCATTTGATTATCCTCCTGTTGTTTCGTCTCTAAATCAATTTTGTTTTATCATAATTGATTCAGAAAAAGTCGTTGTTGTCATTCTACTTGCCTAAATAAAGTTTTCTTTATTTTTCCCTCACATCTCCCTGTCCTCCCTTCCAGCAGCTCATTCGCCTCTTCTCTTCCTTGCGTTTTCTCCTGCTGCCCTTGTAGCTTCATCTTATCACCCCTTCTCCTCCCTGAAAAGACCAAAAGTGTCCGGAAAAAAAATTAATTTCCGGACACTTTTGGCATAGCCTTTTTTCCATTATTTTGTTACACTATCCTCGTCATAAAAAATCACTTTAAAGGAGGACTTCATTATGAAGAAATTATCCATTCTTACCAGAACACTCACCGGCATGTTCCTTTTAGCTACTGCATTAACGGTCACGCTTCCGACCACCACCCCGCCAAACCCTATTCCGCCAAATTCTACGGAAGAAAACGGTAATATTGATGATAAGGAAAAGGAACAAGTCGGCAATGAACAGGAAGATTCTGAGCATTCTCCTTGCTCCGATCTTGATGTTCCCCCTACTCATCTTCAATAACTTCTCCATACACTTCTTTTAAATGCTCTTTTATTTGTTTGATAGCATTTTCTTTTTCATAAAACTTAACAAACGCCAAAGCCGCCCTGATATATCGGCGGCTTTCTTCTTTCGTATAGCTTCCTTCCGCCCAAAGCTGTTCCATATTCCAACCCATATCATACAAATTCTGCCATAAAATATTACTTCTTCCTGTCCGAAGTGCCAGAGCAATCGCAATTTTTTCTACTTCAATCGCCTCCTGATATCTTCCGATATTTCCCAGCATATTCCCCAGATTTCGTAATGCCAGCTCATAATTATCCCGGTAATGCTCGACAGAAAAAACCTGACGCTCATAATAGTCCTTTAACAGATACAGCCATTTGATTCCCTCCTCCTGTCTTCCAAGTTTGTCATAGCTATGTGCAAGGACGTTTAAAATTGCTGCTTCCCGTTTCATAAATACCCATTCTTTTAGCTCCTCCGGTTCCTTTTTGGGCATTGTCATATGTAGGGCTTCCCACATTCTCTGCTGGTTTTCTTCTGCGCTGATTTCCTTTCGGGCATAAAGTACCGTCGCCTCTAACTCCTTTATATGCTGATCGACATAGAGATTTTCCCCTTCCTCTTTCTTTAGTCTCTCCATTCCTTCCTTCACACTATCGTCATATTCTGCAAACATTGTTTTATCCGATATCGCTCCGGAAAGCTGCCAGAGCGTCAAATCTCCGATCTGGGCGGCCAACGTTCCATTTCCTCCCGGGAATTTCAGCTTCCTCATCAATCTTGTCAAAATCTCTTTTTTAGGCGTCACCATCCTCGCTTCCAGACGATCAATTTCTCTTTTCTCACAAACTCCTATAGCCGTCTCGTAGGGATCCAAATCAAAGCCTGCTCTTCTTCCGCTTATTACATCCGGCACGCGATATACCTCCTCCAGCTCATAGGAAAAATACCAATCCCACTCCGGAATCCACTCCTGATAAACTTTACACAACCATCTTATCAGAAATACAAACTCCTTCATTTCCTCTGCTTTCCTTCTAAGCTTTGACGGAGGCTCACCCTCATACTCCTCTCGAATGCCTTCCGCGGCATACTCCAACAGCTCCGGCAGATGATAAAGTCCGCCCTGCTTTTTTAAAAGCAGCATAGCAGTCTTCCACAAGCTTCTGGCATTCTCCCGTTCTTCTATGCCTGTCGCTTTGTCCCGAAGCAGGCATAAGGCCCGATAAGCGATCTGCGGATAGATTCTCATTTGAACCTGCCATCCGGTATGCTCTGTCAGATAAGACAGGATGCTCTGGTACCCGGTCAGCGCCTCTTCCCATTCTCCGGCCTCTTCCCGGATACGGAAATAAAAGCTTTTGATAAACAGCTCCCGCAGGTTCATTCTGGGCAGTCCTTTACCAGAGAGCCGGTACTTCTCTCTGGTAAGCTTCCACGCGCTTTGAAGCTGTTCCAGCCAGGCTTGCTGCTTTTCTGAAATCTGCTCTTCATAAAGCGATTCCTTCTGGATCCGCTTCCATTCCACTACTACTTCTGCTACCAGCAAAATCTGATGATGCTGCCTGTCTGTCTTTTCCAGACAGTCCTCATATTCCCGCTTGCATTCTTCTAATTTTTCCCACTCTTCCTTCCGGATCACCCTGGCCAAATGCTCCTGTGCCAAAAAGCTTTTTTCCTCCTGCGGCCCCAAAAAATATAAAAGCCGCGATAAGGATACCCCTATCCGCCCCAGCAAAGCCTCTTCCAGTATCCATTCACAGCCACGCTCTCCTGTTTCCAGCAAGCTTAAAAAACGTTCGCTGCATAATCCATCGCATACCTCCAGCCTGCTTAATTTTGCCTCAAGCCGCTCCTGCCGAATCAGCTCCCCGGCTTCGTTTAAATCCTCCCCCGGCGGAAACCATCGTTCTTCCTTTATGATTATCGCTTCTTTATTCCTTTGTATTAGTTTCTTTTTCCCACGTTCCTTTCCATTTGTACTCCTTTGCACTCTATTTCCTCCTGTCAGGTATTTTCTAACAGTATAATGGTATCTACCAATATCTTCCTTCTATCTGCTGCCGTACCTCCTCCAAAGACAGCCCCTTTTCTCTGGCAATCTCCGCCAGTTCTTCATACTCCAGCTTTCCTCTCTGTACGCCCCAGCCAGACACTTCCTTTCGGTGTACCGTACCGAATTCTGTCTCTATCTCCTTCGTCACACGCTGCAGCGTCGTCCGGCTGCACACATATTCCCGAATACCCAATGTCGTTGTATGGCGGAACATCAGTCCCTTCATCTGATCAGCCTGTTCCCTGCGGCACATACAGGTCAGCATCACACCCGGACGGCACTTTTTCATCCCGATGGCCGTCGTATATACGTCCAATGCTCCTGCTGCCAAAAGCTGCTCCTGCGCAAAGCCCAAAGCCTCCGGCGTCATATCATCCAGGTTGCAGCAAAGCTCCACCACCTCGTCTGCTCCTTCTAATGTCTCTCCCAGGCTGGCACGAACACAGTTTGCTGCCTCAAAATCCTTCTTGCCGCAGCCATAACCAATCGCTGCTACCCTCATGACCGGCATTGCTCCAAAGCGGCTGGCAAAGTGCTTTAGCAAGGCCGCACCCGTCGGCGTACATAATTCACCCTGAATACTGCCGCCGTAAATCGGCACATCCCGCAAAATATGTGCGGTGGCCGGAGCCGGAACCGGCAGAATTCCATGGGCGCAGCGAACCTGGCCGCTCCCGACATGTACCGGAGAGGCAATCACCTGTTCAATCTCTAGCCGCTCCATCAGCAAACAGACGCCTGTCACATCCGCTACCGCATCCATCGTCCCGACCTCATGGAAATGAATTTCTTCCACCGGAGCGCCATGTGCATGACTTTCCGCCTCTGCGATCAGCCGGTATACCGCCAGCACGTCTGCCTTTACCCGTTCGGAAACCTCCATATGACTGATCAGATGCTCGATATCGTGCAGGCTGCTGTGATGATGTCCGGCATGGCTGTGAGCGTGGGTATGATCCTGGCTGTGTGTATGATCGTGAGTATGGGTGTGATCATGATCGTGAGTATGATGGTCGTGGTTATGCTTATGAGTGTGCAAATGCTCGGATTCATGATCGTGTGAATGGTCATGGCCATGAGTATGGTCATGCTCGGACTCATGGTCGTGTGAATGTTCGTGGTCATCATGATCATAGCTATGCGAATGATCCTGACTTTCCTCTTCCTCTCCATGCACCTTTACTACCATATGCGTCCCGGTAATCCCGCATTTTACAGCTGGTTCTGCCTCTACTGTTACTCCCGGCAGCCCCAGATGATGATTCATCGTATGTAAAAACTCTTCCTTTTCCTGCTCACTGCAAAGCTCCAGAAGCGCCGCCATCAGCATATCCCCCGCAGCCCCCATTCCGCAATCCAAATATAACGTTTTCATTCCAAATTCATCCTTTCTATTTTAAGTTCCGTCTCTCCGTTCCGATTTCCCCACTAGGGGGAGAGAATTTCCGCCGCAAAGAGACACGCCAAAAACTCCTCCGTCTCTTTTATTTTACTGCAATATGGTTGATCATGCTGGCCTGATAGGCGGCTCCAAAGCCATTGTCAATGTTGACGACGCTTACGCCGCTGGCACAAGAATTCAGCATAGAAAGCAGTGCGGAAAGACCATGGAAGGCGGCTCCGTAGCCTACGCTGGTCGGTACGGCAATTACCGGACAGTCTGCCAGTCCTGCAATGACGCTGGCCAGCGCGCCTTCCATTCCGGCTATCGCAATGATCACGCTGGCTCTCATGATTTCCTCTCTGTGAGATAACAGACGATGCAGCCCGGCTACTCCCACATCGTAGAGCCGTACTACTTCATTTCCTAAAAACTCTGCGGTCAGTGCCGCTTCCTCAGCCACCGGCATATCGCTTGTCCCACCGGTTGCCACTACGATCTGCCCGGCGCCGTCCGGCTGCGGTATCTCGCCTACGATCCCAATCCGGCTTAACGCATCATAGCGCAGCGGAAGCTCGGCACCTACTATCTCGGCCGCATCCTTGCTCATTCGGGTAATCAATACGGCGCCCTCTCCTTGCCTCCTCATGGCCGCTGCGATCTTTTGTATCTGCTCCGGCGTTTTTCCGGCTCCGTAAATCACCTCAGCGGCTCCCTGGCGAAGCCCTCTGTGGTGATCGATTTTCGCAAATTCCAGTTCCTCATAAGGAGCCAGCTTTAATTTTAATTCAGCTTCCCCTACGGTTACTGTTCCGCCTGCTACCTGCTCTAATAACTCCTTTACCTCTCTTTGCGTCATCCTCTTACCTCCTTGTCCTCCTTCGCTCTTACCATTTTCCAGCTACTACTTTCCTGCTTCCTGCTCTCTTCTTTTATCTGCAATTTCTGACATCCAATAAAACCTCCTCAAACCATGCCCCGACTGTCTCTGCTATTCTCTCTCGTTCCTTTAACAGTCTGGTAAGTTGTCCGACCGGAAGCTGCAGCTTGGCGGCTCCGTCCTTTGTCACCCGCACGCGGAAATCCGAAAAGCCCAGCTCCTTTAGGGCAGCCTCTGCCTGTTCGATTCGGTTTAGCAGCTCTGCTTCTATTTTCATTCCGGTCGGAACCCGTGTCGCCAGACACGCATAGGCCGGCTTGTCCCAGGTAAACAAGCCGGCCGCCTTAGAAAGACGGCGGATCTCTGACTTTGTCAGGCCGCATTCCCGCAAAGGAGAGCGCACCTGCAACTCTGTCAAAGCACGCATCCCTGGCCGGTCATCTGCCTGATCCGAAGCATTTGTCCCGTCCAGGATGACGGAATAACCATCCTTTCCTGCCTCCTCGCAAATCCGCCCAAAAATTTGATTTTTACAGTGATAACAGCGGTCAGCAGGATTCGCCGCGATTGTCTCTGACTGCAACACTTCCAGTTTTAACAGACGCATATCCGCTCCTAGTTTTGCCGCCAGCCTTTTGGCATCCTCTAACTCAAACTGAGGCTGAAAAGCCGTTTTGACATAATAAGCCCTGATATCCGCTCCATAATGAATCCCTGCATACAGCAAAAAAGCCGAATCCACTCCGCCGGAAAACCCCAGAGCCACTTTCGTATGCTCTTTAAAAAATTCTGCTAAATCCATCCTCGTTTCCTTTCTACTTCTCTTCGTTTCTTTCTGCCACAATCCTGACAGCAAGTAATACTATCCTATCAGACACCGAGCAGCCGCTGCTTCAATCCGACATCTGATTTGCTACCAGCAACCCAAGCAGCAGACAAAGCACGCCGACTACCCCAGCCAAAATCCCGCCGGGCATTGCCTCCATCTGCAAAAACACCACAACCGGCGAAGCAAACACCAGTCCAAGGATTCCCATATACGTATAGGAACGAAAATGCTCCAGCAAATATCCGATCAGCTTGGCAATCAATACAATTCCTGCTACCACGCCGATTCCAAACGGCACCAGAATCGCCATCCCGGACAGCAGAGCAGGCATATCAAGCGCCACTCCAGCCTTGATAAACGCCTGAATCTCTTCTAAAATCGGAGTATACACTCCCAAGAGCATCAAAATCATCGAACCGCTCACACCTGGAATCACCATTGTCGCACTTGCTAAAATCCCAATCAAAAACAGCTTGATCGCCATTCCGATGCCTGGCTCTAATACCTTTGCCTGCTCCTCGCCGCCTCCGAATACCTCAAGCAAAATGATTCCGGCAAAAAACAGCAGCAAAATCAGGATATGCGCCGCGCCGCGCTTCTCTCCCCTGATTCCGCCAAGGATAGCCGGAACTCCGCCTAAAATCAGACCGATAAAGCCCATACTGGTCTGATAGGGATATTCCTGAAATAAAAATCCGATGACAAAGGAAAGCACACCGATCCCCAGCACCATTCCTATCAGATACGGCAGCAGCGTCAGAATGCTTTTTTTAAACTCCGTCCGCAAATGGTTGACCGCATAAATCATTTTGTCGTAAATTCCCATCGACACGGCCATCGTTCCTCCGCTGACGCCAGGAATGATATTTGCCACCCCAATCATTACCCCTCTTATTATTTCCTTTATCAGATTCATTGCCTTTATTTCCTCCCATTCCCCTTTTTATACTCTGATTTCGTGCGTCCTTCTACACCTGTCTGACATAACGATCCTTCACCTTGACACGGCGATCCTTCACCCTGACATAGCGATCCTTCACCCTGATAAGATACCATATACAAAACGAGAGTGACTTATGCCATATCACCTCTGTTTTTTCTCTACAGGCTGTTATACGGTTACGGGCTGTTATACGGCTACCGCCTGTTCCATAATAAACTGCTCTACCTTTTCATACAAAAGCGCTTCCCGCAGCAGCTCCGCCATTTCCTCTTCAAATGCCTCTCTGCTCTCATAGGTGTTTCCCATCATTTCATAATAGCTGTCCAGACCCTCCTGGTATTCCTCCTCTGAAACGGTAATCCCCTCTATCTGGGCAATCGACTGGAAAATCACTGCCTGCGTCGCCATCAGTTCTGCATATTCCTTGGCATAGGCATCCAGATCCTCCTCGGTTACACCATAATATTGCTCCAGAAAATCCGCCAGTTCCAGATCTACACTATCTGCCATAGACTGATAGCTCGCAATCAGGTTATCGTGATATTTTTTTACTTCCTCCTCCGGCAGCTTATGAATCTCTGCATTATCCACCAGCTTACCAAACAGCTCATCCTTTTCACTGCTTTCGGCTTCCTCCTGCTTTTCCTCCTGCAGACTGTTTTTCAAATCAGCTTCAAATTCTTCTCTTGTATCAAACTCGGTATACTCTTCGATAAACTTTTGATTATATTTTAAATCCAGCGGCTCTATGATATAGTTGACCGTAATATCAAAGATGGCGGCCTTTCCGTTCATCTCAGAGCCAGGCGTCCCCTCCTTCCGGTATTCCTCCGGAAAGGTTACATCAATCGGCGCGGTTTCTCCCGGCATCATTCCTACAATTGCTTCCTCAAAGCCCGGAATCATAGAGCCGGAGCCGATGACTAATTGATAGCCCTCAGAGGTTCCTCCCTCAAATGCCTCACCATCTACATAGCCCGCAAAATCCAGGTTAATCGTATCGCCCTGCTCTACTGCCCGATCCGTCACCTGTGCCTTCGCATTTTCTTCCACATAGCGATCAATCGCTTCCTTTAATTCCTCCTCGCTGATCTCCGTATCTACCTTGGTATATTCCAGACCCTTATATTGCCCAAGCGTCACATAGCTTGACAGCTCCGAATCCCCGGATATTTCCTCCTTGCTGCCAGAGGCATCTCCGCTGCCGCTCTCCTCCTGCTGATTGGATTCCTCCTGAGATACCTGATCCGCTGCATCCTTCTGCTCCTTTGTGCTGCAGCCGGACAACATGCTGCTGCCTGCCAGAAGCATAGATAATGACACAACTGCCAGTCCTGTACGAAACACGGACTTTTTCTCTGCTTTTATTTGATGTAATGCTATCTTCATAATTTCTTCTTTTCCTTTCTTTGTTTCTTTTCTATCTCTATTTCTTTTCCATTTTATTCTGCACTGTCTAATAGGATCGTAAACGGTCCGTCATTGCGTAAGCTTACCTCCATCAACGCCCCAAATGAGCCAGTCTCTACCCTTCCGGTCAGCTCCCTGCAACAATCTGTAAAATATTCATAAAGCTGTTCGGCCTGCTCCGGCGGTGCTGCCTGAAGAAAATTCGGCCGATTCCCCTTTCGGCAGTCTGCGTACAGGGTAAACTGGGATACCACCAATAGCTCCCCACCGACATCCTTTAAGGAAAGATTTGTCTTTCCGTTTTCATCCTCAAAAATCCGCAGTTTAACGATTTTTTCCGCATATTTTCTGGCTAATTCTTCCGTATCTAAAGCTCCGGCTCCAAAAAAGATCAGAAGTCCCCCTCCGATCTGTCCAACCGCCTTCCCCTCTACCGTTACACAGGCTTCCTTTACCCGCTGAATCAAAAATCTCATGCCCTCTAATCCTTTCTTTTACCGCTTTTGTTCCGGCCGCCGCTATCCATACGGCATTACGGCAACCTCTACTATGCTATCATATTTTCTGGAATTTGTCTATTTGTTCATCATTCTTTCACATTTCTGTCTCTATGCTTCATCTGCTCCCTTTCTTACAAATATCTTACAATATCTTAATATTACAGACATCCACTTGCAAAAGCTATTCCCTATGTGCTATAATTCGGTTCAGATTTTAGAGAGGGAGTTGGAATTTTATGACAAAACAAAACCTGAAAAAGCTGCTGCACCAATACCGGCATGCTTGGGTACTTTCCTACGGGATTGTTTATGCGGTCTGGTTCTTCTGGCTGGAAAGCCGTACCGATATCGCACACCATCCGATTCATATTGGGCTCGATGATCTGATTCCTTTTCAGGAAATCTTTATCGTACCCTATTTGCTGTGGTTCGCTTATATTGCGGTCACGCTTACGTATTTCTTTTTTACCTCCAGTAAGGACTTTTATAAGGCAACTGCCTTTTTGTTTATCGGCATGACCGTCTGCCTGATTATTTATACCATTTGGCCGAACGGACAGAACATGCGCCCTACCTCCTTCCCGCGGGACAATATTTTTTCCCGGCTGGTAGGGATGATTTACAGCGCAGATACCTCTACGAATGTCTGTCCGAGCATTCATGTATTTAACTCTATCGGTATTCACATCGCCATTCGGAATAGTGAAGCTTTAAAGAAGAAAGCATGGATCCGGCTTGGTTCCCTTGTTCTGATGGTCAGCATTTGTCTCTCTACCGTATTTTTAAAACAGCATTCTGTATTTGATGGGCTGTGCGCTATTTTACTGAGTGTCGTTATGTATGCCGTCGTTTATATCCCGGACTATCCGCGGATTCTCGAAGCACGAGCTGCAAAAAAGCATCTGGAGCGGACGATTTAATCACTGACAGTCATCGGGGCTGTGAAAAAGTATTTTTTCACAGCCCCTTCGTTTTCTCTTATTATAACTTTCCTTATTTCTGTTTTCTCTGTCAGCCAAATCCATATATTTTCCTGGAAATCAGATACCCCAGCACAATGATCTTTCGCCCTGATTTTCCCGGCAGATTCATAGAACGCCCCAGCAGCTTATTATGGACGAACTTATACATCTTCGGATTTTCTTTTTTCAGATACTCCCAAAGCTCCTGTTTTTTCTCCAAATTTTCCTTACTGCCGGATTTGATTAAAAATACCGAGGAAATGACCATCATCATACACAAATAGCTGGTCATATACCCCCTAAGCTTTTTGTTTTTGATCGTCGGCAGGTCATGAGAGCCAATCATATGCTTTGTCACCCGAATCTGCTGATCGATACGGGCAATCATGTTCTTTTCATTGACCGACTGATCGGCACGTCCGATAAAATAACGATAAAAATCCACATCCAGATAATACATGGTTTTTACATAAGGCAGCGGGTCATAGACAAAAATATTGTCTACATAAAAGGTATGCTTAGGAAGCTGCAAGCCGCATTTTTTTAAGAGTCTGGTTCGATAAAAAACCGAGTGCATCAAAATATACTGACTCGCTTTAAAATGCTTGATATCCGACCAGGTAAAAAAACAGTCTCGCGGCATTGCCGTATGGTAATTCATCACACGCTGTTTCTTTAAATATACATTTTCATAGACATAATTACAAATCAGCATGTCCAGGCTTTTGCCCTCCTCCACCACGGAACGCAGCAGTTCCAACACTCTTTGCAGGGCATCCGTATCCACCCAGTCATCACTGTCTACTACCTTAAAATAAATTCCGGTCGCCTCTGCCAGTCCGGTATTGACCGCCTGGCCATGTCCGCCGTTTTCCTGGTGAATTGCCTTGATGATCGTAGGATAGCGGGCAGCCAGCTGATCTGCGATAGCGGCAGTTTCATCCTTTGAACCGTCGTCTACGATGATGATCTCCATATCCTCCCCGCCGGTCAGCAGAGTCTCTACCGCATGCTCCATATAGGCCGCAGAATTATAACATGGTATTGCAACACTTAACAGCTTCATTTTTCCGCTTCCTTTCTTATCAGACTTTTGGACAGTTCAAGAGCCCTCTTGGTAATGGCATCCATATTGTAATATTTGTATTCCGCCAGCCTTCCTAACAGGAAAAGCCCCGGATACCGTCCCGCCAGGGTTTGATACCGTTCGTACTGCCGATTATTTTCTTCGTTGATAATCGCATAATATGGAATCTGCCCCTTGCCCGGCTCATAGGCTCCCGGATATTCCTTGATCACTGTCGTCTGCGGAAAGGCCTCTGCTCCGTCATAAAACTTTTTAAATTCTGTAATCCGGGTATATTCTTCCTCTACGGTATAATTTACTACTGCATGTGTCTGATATTCTGTCTGATTATAACGCTCCCACACAAAATTCAGAGTACGGTACGGCAGATGTCCAAAGCGATAGTCAAACAGTTCGTCCACAGGCCCTGTGTAGACCACAATACCCGTATATTCCTCCTCCAAGCCCTCCTGACGTACCCGGATGCCTCCTTCCCCGCTCAATGTCAGCACCTCCTGAGCGCGGCAGCCTAAGCGGATCGTAATATTCTCATGCGACAGCATCTTTTCAAATAAGGCCGTAAAGCCATGCTCTGGCATTCCCTGCCAGGTATCGGCAAAATACCGATTGTCTCTGGAAAGCACCACCGGAACGCGTCCTGTAACAGCCGGATCGATTTCCTCCGGCGTTTGTCCCCACTGCTTCATCGTATAACGAAGAAAAATGTTTTCATAGACATAATCTGCGATTTCCCGAATCGCCGGTTCCGGATGCTCCCGCAGCTTTAAAATCGGCACCTTCGTTCCGTAGCCAAAGGCATCCACCAGCTTTTTTTCCAGAACGGCGGCTTCCTCCTTCCCGTATACCAGCTCCAGGGTATTGAGATTAAACGGAACCGGAATCAGCTTTCCATGTATATTGGCCACCACCTCATGGCGGTAATCGTGCCATTTAGTAAAGCGGGAAAGAAAGCGGTGAACCTCCTCTTCCTTTGTATGATAAATGTGCGGCCCATAAAGCTGTACCAAAATCCCTGCCTCATCGGTCTTGTCATAGGCATTGCCTCCGATATGCTCCCGCTGCTCCAGAATCAGCACCTGCCACCCTGCCTCTGCCAGACATCTGGCCGTGACTGCTCCTGCAAAGCCTGCTCCTACTATTACTGCATCGTACCTGAACATTATGTCCTCCATTTCTTCGTTTTCCGTCATTTTTATGATTTACTGCTCTTTTTGGGACTCTGACCTTTCCTTTTCCAGCTCTGCCTTTTTGATTGCGACCAGCCGGCTTGTCCCCAGTCTCCTTGCTCCCAGCTCCAAAAACTGTTCTGCCTTATCAAATGAGTCAATCCCCCCGGCAGCCTTGACGTTTACATACGACCCGGTTTCAGAGACAAACAGCGCAACGTCCTCCAGGGTAGCACCTCCTGTAGAAAATCCGGTCGAGGTTTTGATGTATTCTGCCCCAACACGGGTTATGATATGGCAAAGTTCTATTTTCTCTTCCTTCGTAAGCAAACATGCCTCTACAATTACCTTCAGAAGAAAGTGCTTGCAGATTTCCTTTAGCTGGCGGATTTCCTCCTCTACCAAGTCATAACGGCCCGCCTTTACCCAGCCAAGGTTAATCATCATGTCGATTTCCTCTGCTCCGTTCAATATGGCTTCCTCTGCCTCATAGCACTTTGCACCGGTCGTTGTATTCCCATTCGGAAACCCAACCACCGTACAAACGGCTGGGCGTTCCAGCTCCGGGTACTTCGTCAGCTGTAATTCGCACAAATAGTCGAAGGCTCTTGCGACATAGCAGGGCGGAATACAAACGCTCACCGTCTCAAATATTACTGCCTCTAAGCACAGCTCCTTGATCTCCTCCCAGGTGGCCGTCGGCCGCAGCAGCGTATGATCTACCCTGGCAAGAACTCTCTCATCCCTTGTCATTTTATTTCTCCTTATTTTAAGTTCCGCAGCTTTCCTCCCTGGACACATCCCCCGGCACAGTTTTTGTCTGTAAAGCAACACAGCCAGAAAACTGTGCCGTGTCCCTTTCGGAAAGCTGCTGTTTTTAAGTTCCGCAGCTTTCACGCTAATTCTAATGCGACCTCCATCATTTCGTGAAAGCTGTTCTGGCGTTCTTCTGCGGACAGTCCTTCGCCGGTTGAAATCAGATCGGAAATCGTACACATCGCCAGTGCCTTTTTCCCGGCGCGGGCGGCGTTTAAATACAGTCCGGCGGCTTCCATTTCGACTGCCAGGACGTTCATTTTTTTCCAGGCAGCGTTCGCTTCGGTATTGTCGTCATAGAACGTATCCGAAGAGAGCAGATTTCCGACCACCGTATGAAGCTTTTTTCCCTCCGCTATCTCTACGGCACGGCGGAGCAGGCCAAAATCTGCTATCGGGGCAAAGGTTCCCGGCAGCCCAAACTGTGCTGCATAATTGGAATTGGTACAGGCTCCCATGCCGATCACCAGATCCCGCACCTGAATGCCCTCTGCCAGTCCTCCGGCAGAGCCGATCCGGATAATCGCATCAACTCCGTAAAAATGATATAGCTCATAGGAATAAATTCCCATTGACGGGATTCCCATCCCACTGCCCATTACCGTAACCTCTTTTCCCTTCCAAGTGCCTGTATAGCCGAACATATTCCGTACTGTGTTAAAACACTCCGGATGCTCTAAATAATGCTCCGCAATGTATTTGGCACGGAGCGGATCGCCCGGCATTAGAACGGTTTTGGCGATATCGCCTGGTCTTGCATTGTTGTGTGGTGTCGGTGTAGCCATAACAGTATCCTCCTCAGTTATCTTATTTTTTTAACGCCTCCAGTGTTCTTGCGGCGGCGTACCTTCTCTTATGGAATGTAGCTGACAAACACGTTTCCTGCCTGCCGGAGCGACTCCTCGGCAGCCGAAAGAGAGGTTCGCACCGTGCTTCCCTGCACCGGATCAATCCAGGTCAGGTTATACTCGTCATAGCCGATAATCAGAACGGTTCGCCCCTGCGCCAAAGCGCTATCCCAATTCAGAGCAATCACCGGACAGCCCTGACTGACAAAATACAATACTTCATCCAGGGAGGCTCCTGACAGATTGACTGCTCCTCCGCCGAGATAATGATCCAAAACCTCGGTTATGCCTCCTTCTATTTTCTGCAGCTTTGCTTCGTCTACTTCCAGATACCGCTGCGCCAATATCATCCGAATACAATCCTCTTCACTCTGCGCCCGTTTCCCGGAGGAAATGATATCGACTGGAAGCTGAATGCTCCGTTTCTTTGCTCCGCGCTCCCAGACTACGCGGTTTACCTCATTGATCACAAAGCCCATTTTCTCGTTTGCCTCAGCAATCGCCGCAGAGGCCTCTAGGGAGGTGCCTGCCACCTCTCCGTAAATACACGTATAATAACGCTTAGGCGGATTGTCGGTGATGGCCAGCCGCAGGGTAGTTTCGTCGTGGATAATCGTAATATCCGTCTCCTGGAATGTCGGACGCCTCTCCAGAACATAGCCATACGGAAGCGTAATATAATGCTCGGTCAGCATACGATCCGTTACACGCTCGGAAATCCCGATCACCTGGCTTTCCTCCGGCATATAATTTAAAATATGATCGGAGGCTTCCTCCTTCCATTCTCCATCTCCCTCCTTAGACCTCCTGTCCAATGTAATCACATTCCCCTCTACCGAAATCCCAAACACATAAACCCCCTTTTTTTCATACTCCTTTTGGATAGTTCCCTCTTTATCTGCTATGATAATCTTATCCATCGGCACCTGAATTGTCCCGTCCAAGGTTCGGTACAGCTCACTCTGATTGGCTACGCCGTAGATCATGTTTTCATCTATTCCGCCTAAGAGCTTTACAACCCGCTTTGCGGAAGCCTTTTTCCCAGAGGCTTTCTTTTTTGATTTCCCCGAGGCCTCCGGCGCAATAATCTCCCGCTGCTCTCTCGTTTCCAGATCCATGATCACCAGCTTTTCCGACTTTTCCGGCTGGCTGCTATTCTGCCAGACGACACGGCTCCGATCCGGGAACACCAGACAGGTTTCCTCGGTGATATCCTCGGTAATGCTTTCTAAACGCTTTGTTATGATATTGTACGCATAAAGTGTATTATATAAGGAAAAATAAAAGGTCGCATCGCTGCTCACATAGCTTAAACGGTTCAAATCCTCCTTTAAAATCTGATACGAGGTCTCTAACGGGATATATACTTGCTCCTCGATCCGGTTCTCCCCGGCATAAAAGCGATATAGCACAACCGCCACCCGACCCTCGTAAACGCCCCGGTTCATATAACCATATACCATAAAATCAATATTGCCCGAATCGTCCATTTTTAACACCTGAATATCGTGCTGATCGTATAGTTCCCGCTTGTCATAGCTTCCCGGTTCCCGGAAGGAAAACACCCGCACGGCCTCATTTTCCGCTATATTATAATACCAAAGCTCCCGTTCCTTGACAAAGCAGAGCCTTGTATTCTCACCGGAGGTTACAATATCCAAATCCGTCTCGGCAGAAATCCCCAGCTTCAGCTCGCTTTTGGCCAGGCTGGTATTGGCCGGACTGTAGACAGCCTCCATGCTTCTTTCATAGGTCAGTAGATACATCGCATTCTGCGTCCATTGCACCCGGTAAAATTCTGTGACAAAATATTCCTCCTTTCCGGTATCCGTCTCTGCCTCTACCAGATATTTTAGCTGCATCGACGTCGTGCTGGCATTGTTTTCCGTCAGTACCGGAACCGGCTCCATCAGTTTTTTCACGGACAATTCTCCCCATGTCACCACATCTAAAGAAGAGTGAATATTGACATACGCCAGGGAGTGATTTGACATCGTCGCATCGGATTCCAGATAAGTCCGCAGATCCTCCTTGCTCTCCTTGTCAAAAAGCTTTGTATGAAAATCCCAGATAAAGTCCATGTTGTCTAGGAAATGATCCTCCGGGGTATATTTTACTCTGGTAAAGTAGCGGATTTTCTTCCCGGTAGCCGTCACGGCCGTCATCTTCATAAAATATTCAGCATCCGCCTCCAGCTCGGTACGAATGCGGATACGCAGCATTTTATTTCCCTCGTATTCATCCATCGCACTGACTGACCCGGAATCTAACATCGTCGTCCCCTGCGTATCCCACAGCTCATAAAGCATCCGCTTCACCCTGCTGCCATGCTCCTCTATCACGACATGAAAGAACTGCTCTGTATCCAAGGGCGTCAGGGATTCCCGCAAATCCCCAGCATCCATATTTGCTCCGTATCCGTACAGGGGATTCATCTCCCGCTCCCGGTTGAGCAGGTACAGCGTCGGAAAGGAGGCCTCCGCCATATCCGTTACCATCTCTCTATGAAATGTAATTTCCTCTAAATGTCCTACCATGAACACCATTGCCCCTGCAAACAGCAGCACCATGGTAAAAAACCGATAAATATGCCTCTGCATATGACTACTCCCATCTATGACTGCTTTTCTTTCTCTGGCGCAAGCAACCGTGCCAACGTCGGATCTACCTGGAAAAATGCCATACAGCGTTCTGCCTCCTCGCGCCTTCTCTGACACACGGCAGCCTCTGCCCTTCTTTGCTTTACCGCCCGAATCAGAATATTTTTCGGTGTATGCTCCATCTCAATAAACTCCAGAAGCTGTACCTGATAGCCGGCTGCTTCGAGCAGATTTCCCCGTAGGGCATCCGTCAGAAGCGCCGAAAAACGCTCCTGTATCAAACCGTATTTTAATATCGGACGCAGCAACTCATTCTCTATCTGCCGGTTCAGCTCATGCTGGCAGCACGGCACAGATAAAATCACCTTTGCTCCTCACCTTACTGCCTTTTCGAGCGCATAATCCGTCGCGGTATCACAGGCATGCAGCGTTACGACCATATCTACCTGATCGACGCCCTCATAGTCTGCAATATCTCCGGCTAAAAACTGCAGTCCTTCATAGCCCAGACGCTCTGCCAGCCTGGCACACGCTGCCACAACATCCTTTTTCAAATCCAACCCAATAATCCGCAGCTTCTGTCCCCTGACGATTTTTAAATAATGGTAAAGCGCAAACGTCAGATATGATTTCCCGCATCCAAAGTCCAAAATCGTCAGCTCCCGATCCCCCTCCATCCCGGCTGTCAGCTCTGGATACACATCGTCTACAAACTCCAGAAAGCGATTTAGCTGCCGGAATTTATCGTATTTTGCTTTAATCACATAGCCTTCCCGGTTCATAACGCCCAATTCATACAAAAACGAAATCGGTGTTCCTTCCTCTAATAAATACCGTTTCTTCCGATCATGGCTCAGGCTTATACTGCCGCCTGCGGCCAAATGCTTTCGCTTTACCGTCACCCTTCCCTTTTTGCTAAACAGAATATGGATGTGTTCCTCCCTGGTATGCAGCTCCGCCTGCCGGAAGCTTCCGTTTAAATATAGTTCCAGCTCCCCAAGCAAGGCTTCTGCCTCTACATTCCGGTGAAAAACCTGGTTCCCCCGGTATTCCTCTATCTGATAATACATCCGTTCTTTTTTCTGCAGCGGCCTGATTTTTACCTTTGCCAAGCTCTCCCGGCCGGTGCTACCGCTGATTATCATTTCAAAAATCTGGCCGGCGATCATGTCCCTGCATAAATTTTCCAATTCCTGATTCATCTTTTCCTCCTACGCTACCATATGTTATGCTGCGCCTGCCATGCACATTTTCCTCTTCTTACCAGTATAACATAAAAAAGGAGATTTGTAACTATCTGATATCTGAAGATTTTGTTACAAAGCTTACGCCAGCTAACCATCCGGCAGGCTGCACCAATCCTTTTTTTCTTCATATACTATCATAAAACAACAAGAAAGCGGACGTAATGCTCATGAATCTGAACAATAAGAACACCCCTTTCTTCCAGGCTTATCCACAGATCCCGCTTTTTCCGATCTATGGGTATGACAACAGTGAGGAAGCCGAAAAAGATTTTGATTACATGAAACAGCTCTATCCCCGCAGCTCCGTAAAAATCCAGGAGCTGATTGAGGAAGCCTGCGATAAGCTGGAGTATGAGGGCAGTATCATGTTTGACGAATATCCGGATCGTCTGCAGCTGGCGCTGCTGGCCAATAACATCTATCATCAGGTAGCGCCGTCTGCCCTTTCCGTTTCTTCCAGACCGGATACCGAATACGCAGCCATATATGACGCATCTGATGACAGTGATGATATGTCAAACGCCCATCCGGAAGCGGAACTAGAACCAGAGGAAGAGCTTGTAGAAACTGCTTCCCGTCATGCAGGCGGTTTTCCTGGCAGACCTGGCAGACCTGGCAGACCAATGCCTCCTCCTGGACACCCCGGCAGACCTATGCCGCCGCCTCCTCCACCGCCTCCTGGCAGGCCGATGCCTCCGCCTCCGCCTCCTTGGAGACCGGCTCCGCCACCTCCTGGATCGGATCAGCCAAACTGGCTGCGAAATCTCATTGAGGTTATGCTCTGCAACGAGATGTGCCAGCGGCGCAGACGTTACCGTTCCCGCAAGCGCTGGATGTAGGCAAACCGTTCAAACACCTCTCCCTCCGGCGGTAGACAAAACTGCAGCTTCTCCCCGGTAGAGGGATGAAAAAAGGCTAAATAGGAGGAAAAAAGGGCAAGTGAAAACCACCCCTTTTTTCCTCGAAAGCCAGAATTATATTTAGTATCTCCCCATATTCCTTCTGAAATACCTGTCATCTGCACCCGGATCTGATGATGCCTTCCGGTCAAAAGTTCTACCTCTGCCAACGCCAGATCCTGCTCTGCCGCTCTCTCCTGCTCGAGCAGCCGGACACGCAGCCGCGCCTCCTTTGCTCCGGTATCCTCTGGCGCTGCCAGCCTGGACAGGTTCGTACGTGTATCCATCACCAGATAATCCGTCAGCGTTTCCCATTCCTTTCCCCAGCTTTCTTTTATGCCGGTCAGCACACAATAATACCGTTTTTCTATTTCCCGCTCCTGTATCTGACGGCTCAGCCTGGCGGCGGCTTGCTTTGTTTTCGCAAATACCATGACACCGCCTACCGGACGATCCAGCCGATGCACGACTGCCAGGTAGGGAATCTGTGGTCTGCCAGAAGCCGTCCCGGATAAAGCGCCGGAATCAGAAGCTGCTAAATAATTCAGTAACTGACTGGCAAGATCATACGCCCCACTCCGATCACTTTGCACCGGAACACCCGGCGGTTTCTTACACACGAGAATTTCCCGATCCTCATATAAGATGCGAAGTTCTTCCTGCAGCATATCCCTTCTCCTATACCTTAAATCGATACCCGACTCCCCAAATAGTCTCAATATACTGCGGGTTTGCGGTATCGACCTCAATTTTCTCACGGATTTTTTTGATATGTACGGTTACGGTAGCAATATCTCCCACCGACTCCATTTCCCAGATCTCTCGAAACAGCTCTTCCTTAGAAAAAACACGGTTCGGATTCTGTGCCAGAAAGCAAAGCAGGTCAAACTCCTTTGTCGTAAAGCTCTTTTCTACCCCGTTGATATAAACGCGGCGCGCTGTTTTATCTATTTTAATCCCGCGGATTTCCACCCATTCATTCCGGTGCGTATCCGTCCCTACGAGACGCTGATAGCTGGCCAGATGTGCTTTTACCCTGGCCACCAGCTCGCTTGGGCTAAACGGCTTTGTAATATAATCGTCTGCTCCCAGACCCAGTCCGCGAATCTTATCAATGTCCTCTCTTTTTGCCGATACCATCAGGATTGGAATATTTTTAATCTCGCGAACCTGCCTGCATATCTCAAAGCCGTCTGTGCCAGGCAGCATCAAATCCAGAATAATCAGATCAAATTCCTCCTTTAATGCCCTGGATAATCCAACATCGCCGGAGGATTCGATCATCACCTCAAAATCCGACAGCTCCAGATAATCCTTTTCCAGCTCTGCAATCGCCACTTCATCCTCAATAATCAAAATCCTACTCATGATTGCCCCTCCTTTTTTCATTCCATTTTGATACAATTCCATTCAGGCCAAGCCGCTCCTTTTCTCTGCCCAGCTCTGCTGCCTCAGGCTCCTCGTGCGGATGGATCTGCAGCACTACCTTCCGCAGCAAAATATAAATCGTCGTCCCGACGCCCAACCGGCTCTCCGCCCAAATCCGCCCTCCATGATCCTCGATAATTTTCTTAGAAATCGCCAGCCCAAGGCCGCTCCCTCCGGTCGAGGAATTTCTCGACACATCCGTCCGGTAAAACCGTTCAAAAATATTAGGAAGCTCCTTTACCCCAATTCCCTTTCCATTGTCCTCCAGCTCGATTTGCACGTAGTTCTCATCCACATCCGTCGTTCGGATACAGATAATTCCCTTCCTGGATGGCTCCCGGTATTTGACGGCATTTGAAAGGATATTGTTCACCACCCGTTTAAGCTGCTCCGGATCGGCAATGATTTCCTGTTCCTTCCCTACATAGGGAAAATACGCCAGGTCCATGTTCTGCAGCTCCAAATCCAATCTGCATTCGGCAATGCTGTCCTCAAAATACTGATTCAAATTCAGGCTCTGGAAATTATAAGGAACTGCATTGGTATCAATCTTGGCATACATCGACAGCTCGTCCACCAGCGTAGACATATCACTGGCCTTTGTATAAATGGTGCGCAAATACTTTTCCCTCTTCTGCGGAGTATCCGCCACTCCGTCCAAAAGCCCTTCTGCATACCCCTTTATCGCCGTCAGCGGAGTTTTCAGATCATGGGAAATATTAGAAATCAACTCCTTTGACTCTCGCTCATGCTGCATGTTTTCCTCCAAAAGCCCCTTCATATGCAGACGCATTTTCTCAAAGTCCTCGCACAATTCCCCAATTTCATCGGCATACATCGGCTGAACGGAAACATTCAGATCCCCTTCCTTCATCCGATTGGTCGAATTTTGCAGCACCCTCAGCGGATACAGCACGCTCCGATAAAGCCAATAGGTGACAAAGGCGCCTGTCAAAAACATAATCGCCACGATAGAAAGCACAATCTGCGCCAGGGATTTCCGCAAATCCTCCAACACCCGGCTGACATTGGTAATCACAAAGGCGCTGCCCTCAGAATCGTCCGGGTACAAAAAATCCGTCTGCTTTATTAGCATCGGGGACATCCCGCCCAAATACGTGCCTCCATCTACCTCTGTAGAAAACTCTCCATAAGAAGGAAGGCGTTCGATCAGCTCCGGCGTCAAATCCTTGCTGCCGGAATAGGTGATTTCCCCATTGCGGCGCAGCACTAAAAACGAATATTTTCCTTTTACTTTATTGTTCAGTGATTCGACGTATTTCCGGTTTTCCAGCCGTTCCGGCGTCTTGATTGCGCAAAGCTTTACCTCGTTATAGACGTTTCTTGTAATCCGGTTTACCAAAAGAATCGGATTCGTCACGGCAGCAAGGGTATCCTCGTCGATTTTAAAGCTCTGCTCCATAGAATCAAACTGCGTCTGAAATACAAAAAACGTCACCGCCGTAATCATCAGTAGCGGAATCATAATCACCGTGCAAAATGCTACTGCAATCCTGCCGCGCAGCTTCATAGCTCCTCCTTTCCTGCCTGGTTCTCCTCATACATCTGCTGGTATGCCTCCAGACCTCCCTCCGCGAGCGCCGCCTGAAGCTGCCTTGCTATAGAGGCTTCTCTGAGTCTGGCTGTCAAAAGCGGAGAAAAACGCCTGCCCTCTAGCTCAATTGCGCCTTCTATCGCTTCCTCAAAGGTTTTTTTCACTCCGGTATGCAGCCATTCGGTATTCGTGACATTGTCCAGCCAGTCAACCAATCCAATCACGTCTACCATCTGCCGATATGGACATTCCAGCCGTTTATAAGTCTCTGGATAGCCATGCGAGCCATCGTACCAGGCATGATGCCCTTCGGCCACCGCTGCATAGCAGGCAGTAGACGGTCTTTCCACCAGCCACTTCCTTCCTACGAGAGTGTGCAGATGCGCCATCTCATATTCCTCTTCAAACCATTGCCTAGCTGTCTGTGCATATAAATTCATAAAGCTGATCTTTCCGATATCATAAAGCATCGCCGCTTCCTCTGCATACTGCAGCACAGCCTTTCTTTTTTGCTCTAAATCGGCAATCTCCTGGATCGCATCTATATCGTCAAAAAAAGAAGGCTCCTCCTCTATAATGATCCTACAAAACGTCACAGCGGCCTGCCCTACCGATTTCGCATGGACATACAGCTTTGGTGCAAAGCGCCGCAGGAGGTTCTGCAAAAATTCTTTATAGGAAATGCTGTTTTCCGTCTCTACAAATGTAGAGGAAAGCTGGCGCAGATAGAGAAACAGCAGCTCATTCCCGGAGGCCTCCGGAAAGGCTTCTGCATAATCCAATATTTTCTGATACAGGCTCTCCAAATATTCCTTCCGTTTTGGAATATGCTCTGGGTAATTGCTTAAAAACTGACAGTAAAATGCCGGAAGCGAAATCACACCATACATGTTTTCTGCAGAATAATCCGTCGGATCGGCTTCGTCCATCAGCCCCTCTATTTTCGTCAGCAGTCCCTCCATGCTGTCCATTCCACAGTAATATTCAATCGTATAATACGAATATTGCGGGCGAATCGGCGCCTTTTCCTGACGCTCTGCTGCCTCCTGAAGCCTCCTTTGGTAAACGATATACACCGACTCCATAATATCCGCAATCTCCTCCGAGGTCATCGCATTTTCCCGGCTATAGGAAATACTGGCCGCCATCTGCTGGTGCGTCATATAAATAAAGCGATCCCAGGGCAGTCCCGGCTCCTTTTCCTGATAGCCCTGATCCTGCAAAATCTCTAAGGTCTGCTTGACCAGATGGATTTTTTCTCCGGCATTTTTAAAGCGCCCCAAGGCGATATTCGCCCTGGAGCGTAATATATAGCCCCTCGTTTCGGTATCCTCGATTTCGTCATAATATTTCAGATAAGCAGCCGCTTCGGTAAAGCACAGCCTCATCTGGCTGGTATAGGTTTCTATTTCAGAACCATCCAGGCTGACTAGCTTACTGCACAGATTATTATATCCGATTCCTAAATGATACAGCTCTCTGATCATGGCGCTTCTGTCCGATAGCTGTCTGCCCAGGCTTAACAGAGCCTTGTGTATCTGACAATACAGACCCACATCCAGCTCTTCCCGGCCGCTTAACAACCTTCCGGCGAATTCCCCTAATTCCTCTAGCACTTCCCTTTCGGTCTCCCGCATATGATCGAGGAGCGGAAATAAATTTTCCCGCAGCAATTCCATATTTCGTTTTATTTTCTGCTCTGCCTGCCTCTGCTTTATCTGCTGCTCGGACAGATATTCCTCAAAGGACTGCCCGACCGGTCTTTGATATGCCATCAGCACGGCGATCTCTTTTAAATTTGCAATATATTCTTCCTGATATGGCTGCATCTCTCTACCTCTATTTGCCCTACTTTAGCTGGCCGCGCAAAATTTCCTGTAAACGCTCCGGGTCGATAGGCTTGGCGCAATGCTCATTCATCCCTGCCTCCCTCGAGAGCCGTATATCCTCCACAAACGCATTGGCGGTCATCGCCACAATCCAAACGATTTTTGCATCTGCTCTGCTTAGCTGCCGGATTTGTCTTGTCGCCTCGTAGCCATCCATCACCGGCATCTGAATATCCATAAAAATCAAATCAAAGTAGCCTTCCGTAGAGGCCATAAATTTCTCAACCGCTTCGGCTCCATTGTCTGCCACCTCCACCTGTACGCCGGTAATCGAGAGCATCTCTACGGCAATCTCCTGGTTTAACTCCACATCCTCTACCAGCAAAACATGGCGTCCGCTATAGTCTGCCTTCCAATCCGTATTGTTCTCGCTGCCCTCTTGCTGCCCATTGGTCAAATCAGAAAGCGTGTTTAACAGTCTGCTTTGAAACAACGGGCATGGAACAAACGCATTGACGCCTGCCCGATTCGCCCGGTATTCTATCTGCGCCCAGTCCTCTTCGGAAACCAGCAGGATCGGAAATTCCTGCCCAGCTAACTGGCGGACATGAGCAGCCAGTTCCAAAACCGGCATATCCGCCAGCTCCTGCCCCAACAGCATCGCACATGGCATCTTATGCTCGTATTGCTCCTCCGTCAGCCAGGTTACGGCATCAAGTCCCTTTTCCTTGTGTACCGGCTCCAGCCCGCCTTCTTTTAGATAGCCGATTATCTGCTCTGCCCGATCCCTTTGACTCTCTACCAAAAGAACGCTCTGCCCGACTGGAAGCAACGGCTCCTTTTTCCCCTGCAGGGCAGGAGCCAGAGGAAGCCGCACCATAAACCGGCTGCCTACGCCCTCCTTACTTTCTACCTGTATTTCTCCGCCCATCCGATCCACAAGGTTTTTCACAATAGACATTCCGAGTCCGGTTCCTTCGATCTTACTGGTGACGGCATTTGTCACCCGCTCAAACGGCTGAAAAATCCGCTGCAAAAACTCCTCGCTCATACCGATTCCATTGTCCTCGCATAAAAAATCCAGCCAGACGATATCCCGCTGACCCTGTTCCGCTCTTTGAGCAAAGCGTACTCGGATTTCTCCGTTTTCCAATGTATATTTTACGGCATTTCCTATAATATTCACTAAAATCTGCCGCAGGCGCAGCGGATCGCCAATCAGATCCTCTTCCTTCATCTGCCCGATCTCAATCTGCAGCTTATGGTTCCTCTGTGCCGCCTGAGGCCGCACGATTACGGCAATATCATGTACCAGATCCGCCAGAGAAAAGACTTCTTCGTTAAGACTTAGCCTGCCGCTATCAATCCGCGACATATCCAGTACATCGTTGACTAAACTCATCAGGTGAGCAGAAGCCGTCTTTATTTTCAGCAGACAATCCTGCACTCTTGGCTTTTCATCAATATGGGACAGACCTATCGTCGTCATCCCCATAATCGCATTCATTGGGGTACGAATATCATGAGACATGTTAGACAAAAAGCGGCTCTTTGCCTTGTTCGCTTCCCTTGCCTCCTCCAAGGCTTCCTTCAAGGACGCCCTTTCTTCCTCCCAGGAAGCCTCCTCCGGCGAGCCAGTCCCCAATCTCCATAGCTCGCGGCCCTCTTCTAACGAGATAATATCCGCCTGCTGCCCCTCTAACAGCCGTGTCACCTGAACAGAGTCTGCTGCCAGCAGCTCCCCGATCTCTAGCCCTATCCGTTTACAGGCTTCCTTATCTGCATGTAAAATACAGCAGCGCCCTTGCGACCCCTGCTCTCTTTCTACTACCAGATATCCATTGTCTTCCTTATTCTTCATGTTCGTCCCGCTCCATCATTTTCATCCGATCTCTCTTTTGGGGCCACTCTGCTTCTTAAAAAACAGTCTACCATATTTTTATATGATTGACAATTCTTTTTGCTCTGTTTTCCATCCTGGCCGGGAAAAGAACAAAGAATTTCCCCCGCGCCTCCCTGTGCATAAGAAAACCCCGGCAGTACAATCCTCCGTCTGCCGGGGTGAAACAGAACTTCTATCCTTTTGTCCTTGCCTTATTGCATTTCTTCCAGCCGCTTTAACAAATCAGCCTGCCGTTCTTCATAGCCTGGCTTGCCAAGCAGCGCAAACATGTTTTTCTTGTAGCTTTCTACGCCTGGCTGATCGAATGGATTTACACCTAACATATAACCGCTTACGCCGCAGGCAAACTCAAAGAAGTAAAACAACTGGCCTAAGCAGCGCTCACTCTTTTCCGGTACTGTCACCATCAGGTTCGGTACGCCGCCGTCAATATGCGCCAGCAGCGTTCCCCGCATCGCGCTCTTATTGACAAAATCCATCGTCTTTCCGGCCAGATAATTCAGACCGTCTGTATTGACTGCTTCCTCTCCCATCGTCAGCTCACAGGCCGGAGTCTCAATATTTACTACTGTTTCAAACATTGTCCTCTGGCCATCCTGAATAAACTGTCCCATCGAATGTAAATCTGTGGTCAAATCTACTGAAGCCGGGAAAATACCCTTTTGATCCTTGCCCTCACTCTCACCAAACAGCTGCTTCCACCATTCGCCTACATAATGGAAGGATGGTTCATAGTTGGACAAAATCTCAATCGACTTGCCCTTGCGCAGCAAAATATTACGAATAGCCGCATAGCGAACCGCATCGTTTTCCTCAAAGGAGGCATTGAGGCACTGCTCCCGCATCTCGGCGGCGCCTGCCATCAGCTCATCAATATTGGCTCCACTGACGGCAATCGGCAAAAGACCTACTGCTGTCAAAACAGAATAACGTCCGCCTACGTCGTCCGGCACTACAAAGCTCTCATAGCCCTCTTCGTTCGCCAGATTTTTCAAAGCTCCCTTTGCCCGGTCGGTCGTTGCGTAAATACGCTTGTTGGCCTCTTCTCTACCATATTTGGCAATTAGCTTTTCCTTGAAAATACGGAATGCAATTGCCGGCTCAGTCGTCGTCCCGGACTTACTGATGATATTGACCGAAAAATCCCGATCCCCTACAATCTCCATCAAATGTGTCAGATATGTGGAACTGATGCTGTTGCCGCAGAAATAAATCTCCGGAGTTTTCCGAATCTCCTTTGGCAAATTGTTGTAAAAGCTATGGCGTAAAAATTCAATTGCTGCTCTCGCTCCTAAATAAGAGCCGCCGATTCCAATGACGATTAAAACATCCGAATCGCCCTGAATTTTCTCGGCCGCTTTTTTTATACGAGAAAACTCTTCTTTGTCATAATCCACCGGAAGATCGATCCAGCCCAGAAAATCATTCCCTGCACCGCTTCCTGTCACCAGTGTCGTCTTTGCTGCTTCTGCGATTGCCTCTACCATCTCAAGTTCTTTCCCGGAAAGAAACTTCTTCGCAGTAGAAGAATCAAATGCTACCTTCTTAGCCATTTAAAAACACTCCTTTTCTAAAAAACATCAACGCACACTAGCATTATTCTATCAAAAGCTTTCCAGGTATTCAATCCTTTTTTTAGAAAATTTGAAGAAATTTGTTATTTTTTAAACAGACTGAAGGGATTCTTCCTTTTATGAGAGATATTCTTTTAAAATTTCGTCTATGATCTCCTGATCCTTGCCCAGTCCGCCGCGTCCGGAAACCGATGCTGCCAGTTCTCCCAGCAGCGCCTCCATTTCCTGATCGGACAGCGTTGCCAATACGCCCTCCTGTTGCTGCTGACCGCGTTTTTTCTGTCCAAACCGGCTGACCTTCCGTTTTGCGTGCTTTTCCTTTTCAGGGCTATCCTCTGTGGATGCATACACTGCCTGTCCAGGCTCCGCCCGAGAATCTGTCTGCGCATCCTCCTTGCTGCCCGTCTGCTGTCCGATTTGCCCGGATTCTCCGGAGCCCTCTGCGGCACGGCTCCGGGAGCTTCCTCGCAAACGATCCGGATTATTGTATTCCTGCTCCAGCTTCGCTCCCAGGGAATTTTCCAGATAATCTGCCATCTCCTTGCCAAACACCCGCAGCTTGTCCATCCGATCAAACAAATGGTTGTAAAGCATCAACAGGCCGGAGGCTGCTACCCCGATTCCGATTGTGGATAAGTCTGTCTCTTTTCCACCAAAGTAAAAATAGTCCACAATTAGCTGAATAAAACAGCCATAGAGCAAAATCCAGGCAGGTTGTCCACATATTTTATCCCATGTGAATAAATAAAATCCACCGATTTTGTATGTATATACATACTTATCCACAAAATTATCCACATTATTCACACCTACTTTTACCTTATAGCAAGCCGTAAACTTATTGAGCATGACCTTAATCAACGGATGCTCGCTTTTGCCGGGATGCTCTGCCGCATGAATCAGCCCTTTTAGCTTAAAATGAAGCACCAAAGGCAGAAGAAGCCCGATAAACGTCACAATTCCTATAAAATAATACATGAAAAGTCCCCCTTTTTCCATCTTTTTCTATTTACTTTACCATAAAATGTAAGAAAATGGAATACCCTGAGGAAAGGAATCGTTCGACAAATTTCGTAGCCTACTTTTATAACCCTTTTATAACCGCAGCACCAAAGCACCGACAAGCTTTACCGTATGCTCTATCGCCTTCGCTTCAAACTCCCCGTAATCCATCTCGGCGCTGTTGTCTGCTTTGTCCGAAATCGCACGGATAATCAAAAACGGAATCTGGTTCAACCAGGCCGCCTGGGCAATCGCCGCCCCCTCCATCTCCGTACAATATCCCTGGAACTGCCGGATAAGCCGTTCCTTTGTCTCCTTATCGGAAATAAACTGATCCCCGCTGACGATTCGTCCGGCAAATACCTGAATATCCGGGTTTACCTCCTCGCAAGTCTTTCTTGCTGCCTCTAACAAACCCCGATCTGCTTCAAAGATCGACGTCTCCATCCGCGGAATCACTCCCATCGGATACCCAAAGCCTGTCGCATCCATATCATGCTGCAGGGCATCCGTCGATACTACAATATCCCCGATGTTTAGCTTCTGATAAAGTGCGCCCGCCACTCCGGTATTGATAATGCAGTCTACCTGATACTGATCTGCCAGCACCTGCGTACAAATCGCTGCGTTGACCTTGCCGATTCCGCAGCGAACCACAACCACCTCTTTTCCCTCTAAGCTGCCCAAAACAAATTCCATAGAAGCGATCTGTACTGCCTCTCTCACCTGCATCCGCTCCTTGAGCTGGTTGACCTCCTCCTCCATTGCTCCGATAATTCCAATCCGATTCATGCCTGATACCGCCTTTCTTGTTCTCTACTTTTTGCAGTTCTGTTTGAAAAGTCTTTCTACCTCATTATCTCATAAAATCTCTATTTGTTTTATTGCAAAATAGAGATTTTATATTTTATCTTATCACATTTGTTCCTGTTTATCTACCTTATCTGCCAAAATTTCTCTTTGCTGCCTTGTAGGTGCAGATGTGCAGACCTGCCAGGACTAAAATGCCATCCGGTATGATTGACACAGCCGTAGGGATGTAGTATAGTAAACATGCAGGCAAAACAGACCTGCCAGAATATTTCAGAAAGGATGATACATATGATATACAAGACAAAAGGAACCTGCAGTCGTGCCATTGAGATTGAGGTAGATGGCGATACCATCCAGTCCGTTACCTTCGTAGGCGGCTGCAACGGCAATACCAAGGGCATCAGCAAACTCGTAAAGGGTATGAAAATTGCTGACGTAATCGAGCGCTTAGAGGGCGTGCAATGCGGTGAAAAGGGAACCTCCTGCCCGGATCAGCTTGCCCATGCCTTAAAGGAGCTGGTTCCAACTCTGTAGGGGGTTATTTATGAAAAAAATCGTATTGACCGGAGGCGGAACCGCCGGGCATGTCACTCCAAACATCGCCCTGATCCCGGAGCTGCAAAAAAACGGCTATGAGGTACATTATATCGGTTCTTATGACGGAATCGAAAAAAAGCTGATCGAGGAGCTTGGGATTCCTTATTATGGTATCTCCTCGGGCAAGCTCAGACGCTACTTTGATCCGAAAAACTTCAGCGATCCCCTAAAGGTACTAAAGGGCTACAAAGAAGCACGCAAGCTTTTAAAAAAGCTCAAGCCGGATGTCGTATTTTCCAAAGGAGGCTTTGTCGCTGTCCCGGTCGTTTATGCTGCTAAAACAGCACATATCCCTTCTATTATTCATGAATCCGATATGTCGCCCGGACTGGCCAATAAGCTTTGCCTTCCCTTTGCCTCCAAGGTATGCGCTAATTTCCCGGAGGCGTTAGAATCCTTGCCAAAGGGAAAGGCTGTCCTGACCGGGACCCCTATCCGGAAAGAGCTGTTTTACGGCAATCGGGACAAAGGGCTGCGGTTCTGCGGCTTTACCACAGAAAAACCGGTTCTGCTGATCATCGGCGGCAGCCTGGGCGCAGTCGCCGTCAATCAGGCTGTCCGGGCTGTTCTGCCGCAGCTATTAAAGGACTTTCAGGTGATTCACCTGTGCGGCAAGGGAAAGCTCGATCCCTCCCTTTCCAACACAAAGGGCTATGTCCAGTACGAATACATCGAACAGGAGCTGCGCGACTTATTTGCTGCCGCAGATGTCATCCTGTCCCGTGCGGGAGCCAATGCCATCTGCGAACTGCTTGCTCTGCGTATCCCGAATATTCTTGTTCCGCTTCCGGCACATGCCAGCCGCGGCGACCAGATCCTGAATGCAAAATCCTTTGCTGGGCAGGGCTTTAGCTATTTGCTCGAGGAAGAAAACATGACCTCCGAGACACTTCTTTCTGCGGTGAAGGAAACCTATCTGCATCGAGAGGATTACCGTAAGGCGATGGCAGCCAGCCAGCAAAACGATGCGATCTCGTTGATTTTAGAGATGATAAAAGAATTGACGAAACGTGTCTGACAGGAAAGACGGACGGCAAATGGTTCTGCTTTGCCTGTCCGTCTTTTTTAATACCTTACAGCTTCTCCCGAATGCGTTCTGCCATCTGACTGCTGCTGTTTCCTTCATAGGCTCCCGTCTTCCAGCCGATCTTTACCGTATCCTCTTCCTCTCTTGGAATCACATGCACATGAAAATGAAATACCGTCTGTCCGGCGCTCTCGCCGTTGTTCTGCAAAATGTTTACCCCCGCGCAGCCCGTCGCCTGCTTGACTGCCGCCGCGATTTTCTTCACTGCCGGAAATACCCTTTGTGCCTCCTCCTCCGGCAGTTCAAATACATCCGCAGCATGATTTTTCGGCAGCAGAATCACATGTCCCCTGGCCGCCGGCGCAATATCTAAAATTCCCCGAAACAGCTCATCCTCATAAACAGTAGCAGACGGAATCTCTCCATTGGCAATTTTACAAAAAATACAATCCTCTTTTTTCATGTTGAAAACCTTCTTTCTGGGTAAAATTTACAATTTTCTTGTTGAAATTTCTCTTTTCTTCTGGTATACTCTTTGTAAAGAATTTCCAATTTCAGAAAGGAGAATGATTATGGACGGCATCACACTTTCTAAGATCGCCCACGAACTTCGTACACCTTTAACCTTGATCAACAGCACACTTCAGCTTATCGAGGCGCAGCTTCCTCAGATGAAGGAGCTAAAATACTGGATTCAGCTAAATGAGGACTTTCGGGATATGAACGATCTAGTCGATAACCTCACCACTCTCCCAGACACAAAGGAAGCTATGGAAGAACGGCAGGAGGTCAATCTATACCATATGCTGCAGACTCTCCAGGATGGCTTTCTGCGCAATCCTATCGGACGGGAGGCATCTCTTTCCCTCTCCTCTACGGCCGAAGCCAGAGAAATCGCCTCCCACTTTCCTTGCGACCGTGTCCAAATCAAGCAGGTTTTTACCAATCTGATGAAAAATGCACTGGAGGCTACTCTGCACCAGGAAGAACGCACAGTTCAGGTTTCTCTTTCTACCCGCCAGGTTCCCCTATCCAACGGAAAGGCCACCCTGCACTTTCTCCGTGTCTCGGTTCATGACAACGGCTCGGGCATCCCTAAGGAAATCCTGCCGCAGATTTACACCCCGTTTGTCTCTGGAAAAAAGAACGGTACAGGTATCGGACTGTCAATTGTGGAGAACTTGGTTCATCAGCACAATGGGTACTTAGAGGTAGAAAGCGGCTCGTCCGGGACGACCTTTTCGGTTTTTCTTCCTTATGATCCGTGATCCGATATCCGCTGTTTGATATCTGCTATCCGTTCCCTGCCGTCAATGTCATCCTGACCTGACGGCCTTTTTTTCAACAGATACTTTAAATTTTATGAAACTGAAACAGCGTGTCAAAGGTACGCAGCGTTTTAAAATTGCCCTTTGCCGTCAAATCTCCCGACATAAAGGCTCGCTGGAAGGTCAGTCTGCCCGCTACGATCCCATTCATAATTTCCAGCCGGGTTCTGGCAAAAACATCTACGTCCGGCTTTTCCCCATAATAGCACTTCAGCTCCTCCCCCTGCACCTCCAGAACAAAGGTCTTGCCGATGTCCTCCATTTCAATTGCATAAGAAGCAGACAGACCGGCAATCGGGTGGAAATGTGTGCGGAAGTTGCGGATATATTCTGCATCGTCCCCGACCGTTCCAAGCATTTCCCGAAACATCTGAGACAGCTCCTCAATATCCTCCTTCTGCTTCTTTACATACGTATCGTTGGAGACATATTCCGAGAGCTGCTCACTCTCCTGCGGCGTCAGTGAAATGACATTTCCGGATGCCAGCTCACTCCGCAGCAGCGCCTCACTGGATGGAAAACGACCGATTTTCTGATTTATGGTGCGGTAAAGATTCTCTGCTGCTTTTTCTAACAGCTTCGTATATCCTCCGTTCAATTCAAAATCTACATGATCCTCTACATAAGCACATACTCCGTCACAAAGCGGCCCACCCAGAATTTCCCAAGCGCGTTTCAGATCGTATTCTACCTCCTGCTCTCCAAATGCCGTCGCCGTAACTACGGGCATCATATAAAGCCTGGAAAGCCGTTCTCTATCGGCATACAGCCAACAGGCATCCAAAAAGCCCTGCATCAATCCACCCATCCCAAACCATTCTACGGTGACAGCCAAAATAATCCCATCGGCCTCTTTTAAGGTCTTAATCAAAGCAGAAATACCGTTTTTTTCTTCAAACAGGTTATAGCGCCGAACCTCTACCCGAAGCTCCTCTAGCACCGAGGTCAGCTTGTCACATACATAAATTGTCGGATCCTCAATCAATCCACGGCCACCATAATAAATATGAACTCTCATCATTACCTCCCTGCCACACTATGCTATCTGCACTCTATCACTGTCTCTTCCAGACATTCTTCATCTGGTACAGCAGCACCGTAAGCAATACTCCAGCCAGAAATCCACCTACATGGGCTGCATTGTCTGTCCCCTGGTTTACAAAGCCGCCATAAAGACTCAAAACAACAAACAACACCATCCAGCCGCCGCTCATTCCCTCTACCCTGCCCTTATTTGCTATCACGATCCAGGCCAGGCTTCCGACAATTCCAAATACGGCACCGGAGGCTCCTGCGGACACCACCAGACGGTTTTGCCACATAGTATACCCCATGGAGGCCAAATCTGCAATCATTCCAGAAAGAAAATAAATGGCAGCAAACCTGGCCTTTCCGACCACCTTTTCCAAACGACCTCCGATTAAGAACAGTATCATCATGTTATTGGTCAAATGAGAGGTATCAAAGTGCAGAAACATCGAAGTACACATACGGTAATACTGCCCCTCCTCCAAAATAGCGGGCCAATACATCACTCCTGCTGAAAACAGCCTGGCAGACAGCTCCTGCGGCATCAGCTCCAGCATACAGAAAATAATACTGTTTATCACTACCAAGGTGATTGTCACCACTGGATAGCGCGCCCGGCCAAAGGGCAGTGCAGATATCGGCTTGCTTTCCTGAGTTCTCTCCTTTGATAAAGCCTCCTCTAACGAACGCTCCCAGCCTAAAAAGCTTCTGGTCTGGTTCTCGTAACGAATCACCCGTCCTGTCCAGTTCTCCACCAGCCAAACACTGCCATCTCCACACCAGTCCCGATACGCTATCGTATCTGCTGCACAAAGAAGCGTTAGCCACACAGGAACTCGCTGGTAAAGATGATAAAGCTCTCCCTCCGTCTCCCTCCTCCAACGCAGGTAATCCTCCTGGCGGATTCCCGACGCCATCGGCTCCCAAAGTAAAAACACAACATAAAGGCCTCTTCTGTCTTCCCGGACATAGGCTGTGCCAACCCCTTCAAAGCTCTGAAACCTTTTAAAGCCCTCCTGCTCCATATACTGTGTCAGCTGCTCCCAGACTGCCATCTTCTTATCCCTCCTGTCTTTTTCAGTGTATCATACTTTGTCTAAATTTTCACTAAAATTTGTTACGATTCCAGAAAAAGCTAAGAAACTCCCGAAAAGCTGCCCGTATGTATGAAATTTTAACCGTTGACGCTCTCTCCTTCTAATGATAGGATATACTCTGCTCTATCAAAGAAGATTTTATAACAGAAAGGACGAAACTCTTATGATGAAACGATTTTCTACCCTCGCCTGTTTGCTGCTTAGCTGTTTTTTGCTTTGTGCAGCAGCAGGCTGTCAAAAGGAAACCCCGAAGCAGGATGCTTCTACTACCGATACGGATAAGATACCCGAGGATGCACAGGAGAAAACTCCTGGGGAGAAAACTCCTGAGGCGGAAGCCTCCAAGGCTGAGGAAACGGATTCCAATCAAACGGATTCTACGGATAATACAGATAATACTGCATCAGAGGGCAACAACGTATCGGACGAAACTGCCTCCTCAAAGGATCCGGAGCCAGAGGTTTTTTCTACCTTTACAGTCGTCACGGAACCATTTGACGGCGGACAGGCTGTTACAAAGGTGATTTTGGATCGAAAGGAAGAGGTTACTGCCGAAAGCATTGATACAAAGGACATCATCGTTATGGCAAACCATTGCAATATCAGACGCTCTATCACGGATGCCTATCCTTCGGATGCCGAGGGCAACCGGACAGAAACCGGGCAATATTTGACCTTGGAGCTGGAGCATGCCTATTTAAACGGTTTTTTTAACGGTTCCGCTACGATTACCTTTGATTCTACTACCTGGATGAACAAGCCGCTCGAGCTGGATTATTCTGTTACGGTCGGCGATCTTTATTTTGCCCAGGGTAATATTGTCAATGTACTGGAGGATGAGTTTTCCTTCGAGCGCTCAGAAAGCGGACTGAATTACCGCCTTTACTGCCCGGAGGATGAAACAGAAGCCAGACCGCTCATTATCTGGATTCATGGAATGGGCGAAGGCGGAAGTGACAATCGGATTCAAATTGTCAGCAACAAAGCTTGTAATTTCGCCGGAGAGGAAAATCAGTCTTATTTCGGCGGAGCTTATGTAGCAGCGCCGCAATGTCCTGATTTCTGGGCAACCGATTTTAACTTTGCTGCCCGTTCTCCTTATGTGGAACAGATGGTATCCCTCATTGAAGAAGTAATTGCAGCACATAATGTTGATGCTTCCCGCGTCTATATCGGAGGCTGCTCCATGGGCGGATATATGACCTGGCAGACGATTCTTGAAAAACCAGAGCTGTTTGCAGCCGCCTTTCCGACCTGCGCCGCCTATGCACCGACTGCAGAGGACGCGAAAAAAATTGCAGATGCCAACCTGCCGGTCTGGGTCATTTATGCTGCCAATGACAAGACGGTTTCTCCGGATCAGTTCACCCGTCCTTCCGTAACGGCCTTAGAAAAAGCCGGCGCTACGGTAAAGGTGACGGAATTTCCGGAAGTAAAGGAGGACAATATCTCCTATGATGGGCATTGGTCCTGGATCTATGTCTACAATAACCATGTAGTAGATGAGGATGGTCTTTCCCTGATGGAATGGCTAGCTGCCCAGTTTCGTTAATATATAATAACAAGTAAATATCAGAATACATTGCGCCAGAAAAATCATTGGTATTCCGATTGTAAAGCTGCGGTGCCTGGTTTTATGGCGAAACAGGCTCATTCCGAGCCTGGCCCCAAAACTTCCTCCCACGATTGCTACCCCAAACAAGACCCTCTCAGAAATCCGGTAGCGGTGGTGGGAGGCTTTCCATTTGTCTATCCCAAACAGGCAAAAGGCAATGAAATTGATAAGAAGCAAATACAACACCAAATAAGCTTCTGTCATGGTTTTCATTCTCCTATTCTTCTCTTTCTGTTTTATCTTATCTACAGGAACACCGATGGTATGGGAGTCTTTTCTAGCTGAGACAAAAACCTTTCTACTGCCTCCTCATAGCGTGCCGTATCTACAAAGTAGCTCTGTGCATGTCCGGCGCCCTCGATTAAAAGAAGTTCTTTTTTCTCGCTGGTACAGGCCTTTAGATTCTCCCGTCCCATAGAGGTCGGCACAAAATCATCCTGATCCCCATGAATAAACAAAAACGGCAAGGTGGCACGTCCTAAGGCGGTTTTGGCATCACAATCCTCAAAATCGTATCCAGCCTTCCTTTTCGTCAGCCTCCGTGTCAAAGGAAGCAGGGGAAAGGCAGGTAAATGATATACGGTTTTTAATACAAAGCGAAACTGATCCATCGCGCTGGTATAGCCGCAATCTGCTATTACCCCTTTTACCTGCTCCGGCAGACGGTCGCCTGCCGTAATCATGACCGTCGCCGCTCCCATCGAAATCCCATACAGGACAATCTCTGCCTCCTGACCGAACCGCCTTATCAAATACTCTATCCATGTCTCACAGTCAAAGTGATCTTGCCAGCCATAGCCAATATAATCTCCCTCACTTTCTCCGTGAGCGCGATCATCCACCATCAGCAAATGATACCCCAGACGGTGAAAAAACGGAGCCATCGCTGCATATTCCCGTTCTCCGCAGTTCCGATACCCGTGTACTGCTACTATGATTTTAGGAGGTATTTCCTGCCCGGCAGGAAATAGTGTTGCTCTTAGCTTTAGTCCATCGTAGGAAGTGACAGTAAGTTGCTCTGTCTCCTGATCCTTTAGCCACTCTATTGCCTTGCCAATCCTCTGTCTGATCTCTTTCCTCCACACATCCTCCTCTTCCTTCTTCCCCAGACGCGGGATATGGGAGTTCCTAGGAACAGCCACCTCAAAAAAGAAACGGCTGCCTCCTGCCAGCAGAGCGACAAGCCCTGCTCCGCCTATCCATAATGCCTTTTTCTTCATCTTATTTCACCTCACCATTAGGTTTTCCTTTAAAATAATTCTACCATAACCACCCCCATTACACAATATATCTTACTACAATAAAAAGCAAAATTCATACTCCCTGTGAGCAAAGCCTATCAAATCCCCCTCCTGAAGCACTCTTGCCTCATATGGCGCCAGCCGCTCCCGATTGAGAAAGGTTCCGTTGGTGCTGCCCAAATCCAGCACCCGAAAGGTTTCCTCCTCCCGATCTATTCTGGCATGATAACGGCTTACAAAGTCATCCTCTACCACTCCGTCCATCTTCGTTTCATCCTTTCCGATAAAAAAAGGATACGAAGTCAGCAGCATATCCGAATCCTCCCTGCTGCGCGCCCTGAGGCAATAGATTCCTCCGTTCATCATACCTCCTGTCAAAAGCGTAGTACCAGCAGGCTCTTCCCTTCCTTTTTCCTCTGCCTTTACCATTCTCTCCTTTCGCCAAAGCTGCCCCTCCGCCGGAGCCGCCTTTTCTCTTTTCCCTTTCCGCAGTTTCTCTTTTTTTGAATTTTCTTTTTTGGAATTCTCCCCTCCTAGGCGTTCCTTCCTCTCCTTTTCCTCTGTCTCTGTTTTTCCAAAAAAAATGGTACAGACCTCTTTTATTTTATAGGGAAGCTGCTCTTTCCATCCCTTCTTCCCTGTTTTTCCTGCGGTATTCTCTTTTTTCCAATCAGTTCTAGCTTCCTCTCCTGACATAGAGCCGCCTGTCCAACCATTCTCTTCTCTTACATAACCGCCTGTCCAAGCGCTCTCTCCTCTTACATAGCCGCCTGCCTCCAGAGTGCTTTCTTCCTCTGGATAAATCCGCCTTACCCGGCTCTCCCACCCTGTTTCTCTGCCTTCTGCTCCAATCGCCCCCGCTTCCCCGGCTCCTGCTATTCCCTTTCCCGCCGCCTTTTGATAGGCGTTTCGGATAGCCGCTATATCACTCCCGCTTCCCCGGCAGCTCTGATAAACCGCATACAAAAGCTTTACCGCCTTTTGATCGTCATAATCCAGATGATCCAGCAAATATTCTAACAGCTTTTCCCCATCGGACGTCTCCGCTCCCCATGCTTCCTCTCTACAGCTATAAATCCAGGAATAGCTCTGATTATCACCTGGCTTTACATAAATATATTCTGGTTTTAATACCAAACCTTCAAAGGGAAGCAAATATTCCTCCATCCGCTGACAAAGGCCTTCGATAGATTCTAAAAAGCCCTTCAGTTCCCCTTCCCCTAAGGGGTTTTTTTCCAGACATTGAGACAGGCTAATCCTCCCGCTGATCCGGCAATAAATCCATTCCCATTCATCCATCCGGCGCAATTCCACTGGTAAAAAACCGCTTATCTGATTCTGAAACAGCATTTCCATCCGGTAATCTACCACCTCTTCCATTTGATAACGCAAATAATTCACACCGCACTCTCTGATATACTCCATCTTTCCCATTACTCTATCACCTCCTTCACTGCCTCTGTCTGCCGGATAAACCGTTCCGGGCAGAAATGATTTACCTGTACCGATACAAAACCGTCTCGTATCGTATCCTGGAAAAACAATTTCGCATAAAAAGGAATCGGAAAATAAATTCCTTGCCGCCATCCAGAGACCCCGCTAAGCTCTGTTTCCTTTCTTCTTAAAAAGAAAAGCCTCCTCTCTCCCTCTTCCTGTTTTAATGCCTCCTCTAACTCTGCTTCACTCCACCCTTCTGCAGCTGCCCGATCCGCCGTCTCATTCATTCCTGCCAGCAAGCATTGTATATCCTGCAAATAAAAGGCAAGAAACAGCAAAGAAAGCAAGGCAAATAACCCAATGCTCATAACAAACGCCGACTCTATCGTATACGATCCTCTCATCCTGTCACCTCCAGACACTGACCCAAAAATTCCGGCAAAACATAACACAAATATCCGCCTAACATACACGGAATAAACGGCAAGCGATCCTGGCTGCCAATCTTCCTTGCGAGAGCTAAAGCTCCTGCCAGCAGACAAAACAGCAATAAGCTATACAATAAAATCATCAGGCTTGCCCATAGTCCATACAGCATCCCCAGCACCAGCAGCACCATTCCGTCTGCTTCCCCAATACTCTTCTTTTTTTCACCAAAGGCTGCCATCCCCAATAAGTACATCCCCGGAATGGCTCCCGCTACCGCCCCTCCAAAGGAAAACATATGATACATACCGCCGAACAGCAGCAGCACTACAGAGCCAGCCAGCAGCCTCCAAAACGGCAGACTTTGATGGCGTATATCCTCCCATGCCCAACCGAGCAATATTATTCCTGTCACTGCCTGCATTTCACATCTCCTCCCTTTTCTTCTCTTATCCTCCGCCGCAACGTTTGCAAGGCCGTCTGCCTTCCTGCAGCGCTTCCTCAAGCGTCCCGCACCGTACCCGGCGCAGCAATCCTCTGCAGCCGATATCCCCATGATAACGATTTCCCTCTTTTGTAATGTAAACCTGATCTCCCTCTGCAAACACAGCCTTTTTTACACAGACCTCGCAGGCATGATAAATTGCCCCATTTTCATTTCTCATACTGCTTAATGTCCCATACTCCGCCGGACGTACCGAAAGCTTCAGATGTGTGCAGTCCGCCTTCCTATGATAGACACTCCCAGTGTCTGCCATATAGACCAGTTCCTCTTCTTCCTCTTCGCCATCCTTTCCTTCCTTTTTATAACGCCGCCCAATAAAAGGACGCAATGCTGCCTGCCGCCAAAATTCCTTTTGAACCGTGACAAAGCCTGCCGGAAAGCGTAATACCTGCCTATCTGCTACGACAATCTGCTCTGGCAATAACCCTTCTGCCCCTACGGTTTCTGTCAGATAAGCATATTGGGAAAGCTGTCTGGCCTGCTGGTTTAAACGCCGCATACTTTCCTCCTGTACCTGAAAAAACTGAATCCACAGCAAAAATGCCAGAAAGAGGAGAATCACCAACGGCAGCACCAGCGCTGCCTCTACGGTCAGGGAAGCATCAGACTGTCCATATATCAGGTTGTTTCTTTTTGCATAGTCTGTAATTTTCTTTTCGTCAACTGTGTGTGTGTTGGATTTACACGATATGGACATCACAGAAGTTCCTCCTTTCTTTTTCATGATAAAATATATGGACAGTCTGACACTCCCCCAACAAAAGACAGGCCTTCACGCCAAGTTAACTTCCCTTGCAATAGCCTAACTCATAATACTCTGTAAGCTTCCACAGGCGGCTATGAAAAAAATGTGGTTTTACCCTTGCGGTTACTGTCATATGGAGCGCCGCGGCACAATCCGCTGCCCGAAATGCCTCCTGATACCTTTTTTGCACGTTTCCCTCTATCAGCCTGACGGCACGCAGTCTCTCAGACGGCGCAGCTAATCTTAGCAGCAGCAAATACCCCTGATAATCCAGAGCAAGCGGACTGATATCCTGGTAAAGCGGCACTTTTTTGCCAGCCATCAGATCCCCTACCTCTGCCACGGCATCCTGCACAGACCAAAGCAGTAAAATCCCTGTCTTAATCACCGGAATCAACGCCGAGCTGCCTGTTACGCCTGCCACAGCCGCAGCCATCTGTCTGGCCTGCGCTACCTTATCCGGCTTGGTAAGGATCTGCAAAAAATCCGCCATCGTCCTGACAGCCAAAAGCTCTGCCACTACCCCTGCAAGATTCTCTCTATCCTTCCTGCTTCCGATTAAAAGATATTCCTGTTCGTATTGTAATACCGTCTCCTTCTTCGGAAGGCTATAGCAGCCAAAATGCTCCCTGTCATATTCCAGCAGTAATGCCTTTTCTGCCGCTCCTCTTATCCATTCTCCACTACTTTCCGCTGCAGTCTCTGCTTCTGTTCCCTTCTCCTGCTGCCAGTCCGATGGTTCCAGAACCTGATCGGATACCTCACTTCCTGCCGGAAGTACTAAGGCCAGCACCCCCTTTGAAGCAAATTCCTTTAATGCGGCAAACGGGCTGCCGCTGCTGTTGCCGCCGGACGGAAGTTCATAACGTTCTGGAAGAAGCTGGCTTTGATAACTCCTAAGCTGGCTTGTTAAGGCTCCGACAGAAACTTGATCCGTCTCCTCCATTCCCCTTCGGCACAGCTCCTCTAGCTGCTCCATCGCTGCCTTATTTTGTTCCAGCTTCCCCTCCAGAGCATCTACATACTCCTTATCTCCCCGCTGACACTCCTCCAGCTCCTTCAGTTCTCCATAAAGTGCTTCCCAGGCGTGTTCCTCCAGATTCTTTTTATTCTCTGCCAGCCAGGCCGCATATGCCTCCTTTTGCCCCGCTGCCTCCTGCTGGCGTCCCCGATACCGAACACAGTCCCTGCCGACATCACCGCTTTGTCCCGACAGATTTCCGGCAATCCGATACAGCGTATCAAGCTCCGCTAAAATGTCTGGCCCTTTGGGTTCCTCCTCGATGGCCTCTCCAATCTCTTCTGATTGACTGCCTTCTCCTGTCCGCCCAGCTTCTATCCCAGTTTCATAAATCGTACTCTCCTGCTGTCTTCGCTGCTCCTCCTCCCAGTTCTCCTGCTTTTCTTCGATTGCCTCTAACGCCTCCTTGGCCTGCTCCCATTGCTCCTCCATTTCCTGTAGCTGACGTATCATTTGATTTTTCTGCTCCTCCAGCCTGGAAATATTTTTCTCCAGCTCCAGCTTTCTTTCCAAAAAGCTTTTTCCTTGCTTTAAGCTTTGCATAAGATCAAGCTGCTCTAAAAGCTGCTCTGCGATTCCGGTAACTGCACGGTATTTCATATAGGCCAAAGCCTGCTCGTCTAATTCTCTCCCATTCTCTTCCGTCAGATAACGAGATACTCCGACCTCCTCTACGCTGCAAGTTGTCCCCATCCAATCCCTGCCAGACAATACTCCCTCCCCAAACGGACTCCAGCTTGTCTGCAGGTTTTCCTGCAATTCCTCCTCCAAGGTCTCCGTTCCGCCGCTCTCCCGCAAATCCAGAAACAAAATATGATAATCCTCCCAAAGTTCCCGTTGATATCCGGCCAGACTATTCTGCAATGCCAGATAGCTGCTGTCAGAAGCCATGCTTTTCACGGTATACACCCGTACATGCTCCATGATAGAGCCCAAAAGAGAAATCAACAAAAGAGAAATACAGGCATAAAAAAGCGTAATACTTCCTGCCAGCTTCCTTTTCATTCCACCACTTCCGATACCCCAGAGGTAATCGCCTCAAAAATCGTCTCAACAATCGCCGTGATCTGGCTTTTAAAAATCACTACCAGCCCGATCAAAATCACCAAAATCAAAATGATTTCCACAACGCCGATTCCACTCTCATCCGCCAGACACGCCAGACCACGCGGCAACGTTTTCTCTGCTGACGACGCTTCTGCCAATTTGCTTTCCTTTCCCGTTTCCGCCGTTGTTTCTTTTATCTTTGTGACTTTTATTACTTCTTCCCTGGCTGCCATTTTGATTGCCTCCCTCTGTTCCTTTTGCCCTGCTTGTCTTTCTACCATTTCTTTTTCCTTTCTGCTATATTGCATGAAATTTTGTCATTCCAGAATATCTTCCATCCCTTTGTAGCAGCATCCTCTGACGATACTTCCTTTTACAGCCCTGCATACATCATCTACATACTGATAAACGCCGGAAGCATCACCATCACCAGAATCAATAAAAGCTGCAGCATCATCGGAAACAAAAGCTTTGTCCCCATTTCCTCTCCCCTTCGGCGCGCCTGTGCTTTCCTTTCCTCCAAAGCCTGCATTGCCTCATACTCAAGCTGTTCCAAAATCCGCTTGCTTCCCATCCTGAGATTTTGAGTCAGAATCGCGGAAAAGCGTTGGCATACTGGGAGTCCCGTCCGTTTTCCAAAGTTTTCATAGGCAGCCCTCTCCTGCCCTCCGTTTTGCAGTTCCAGCGCTGTCAGATATACTTCTTCATATAGTGCCTCCTGACGTTTCTTCATCCCCTTTTTCTTCTCCTCTCCCTTTTCCTTCTCCTCTCTCTCTTCTTCCTTCCAAAGTCTTTTTTCATATTCCAGTGCCAGCCTCTGCCAGACAGAAGCTAAATTCATACCTGCTCCCATCAGAACAACAAATTTACTGACCAAATCCGGGTATTGCAGCAGCATTTCTTCCTTCCGTGCCTCCTCCTGTTTCCGCCGCTCCTCCTTTTCATGTGCCTGCTTTAGCAGCAGCACCCCGGCCAGTAAAAGCGGCAGCAGCCAATAGCTGCTTTCCTCCGGGCGGGTAAACTGCAGCGGAACCCCTTCCCATTGCTCCGGCAGAAGCAAACGTTTCGTCTCCTGCTCCTCGCCGGCTCTTGCCGTAAGCTCCTCTGTCAGCCTGCGCCGCTGCCGCTCCTCGTCCGTTAGCATCTCTGGAACCAGACAGACCGGAATATCCAGCCACTCCGTCAGATCCTGGCAGCGCAGCTCTGCCCTTAACAGCACTATCGTTTTCTGAAAAAGCTGCTCCTTTTGAACGTTTCCCTTCCGATCTAACAGTTCCCTTTCCTCCCAGCTCCAGCTTACCCTGACATCCTCCGACGGAACCTCCTCTATCAGATTTAATCCGCTGATCACCTGATTCAACGATTCTCCCTCTCTTGGCAAATGCTCCTTGAGATACTCTCCTGCTGCCCTGATTCGTTCCTCCAGTTCCGCTGCCGAATAAATCCTTGCCGCTACCGCACCCTTCCAGTTCCAATTTTCGCCGGACTCTCCGATCCGAACCTCCAGTTCTACCTCCTGCTTTCGCTTTCCGGCTTCTGGCCTGACTAGCTCTGTCACCTTCTCCTCGCCCTTTCTGCCCAGCCAAAGCACAAAAGAAAGAAACAACAAGGTTGCCAGTAAAATCCCCCTTTTTTTAGATTCCTTCACCTTATTCACCCTCCTAGATCCGGATGTTTAAAATCCTCCTTGTCCATAAATAGCTTCCTCCATATAATAGCAACAGCCCTGTCATCACCAAAATTCCCTGAAGGTTATGGTACAGCACTGCCACCATATCCGGCATAGCTGTCCACAGATACAGCAAAATTCCCGGCGGAAGCAAAATCATCAGATTTGCCTCCAGGCGTTTGCCAGACATCAGCGTCTGAATCTCTCTTGTCACCTCCTGCCGCATCGCAACACATTCCGCCGTATGAAGCATTACCTTGATGACATTTCCTCCGGTTCTCTTTGCTGTAGATAATACCTGCACAAATTCCTGAATATCCTCTGCATCTGTTTCCTCCGCCAGCCAGGAAAATGCCTGTTCTACTGTTTCATTGACACCTAAACGCGCCGTTAGCTCCCGCAGCGCCTGCACCATCGGCGCCTTCTCTGGATAAAGCTGCCCCAGCTCATCCGCTGCATAGGGAATCGAACGCTCCAGAGAATAGCCTGCCTGAAGCGCACCTGTCATACTTTGCAGGGCATCCTTAAACTGCACCGTCAATTCCTCCTGATACTTTTTCTGCCTTCTCTCCCCGTCCAGACGGATATACACCGGAAGCAGCCCCATCAGACATAATACACCTGCAATATGCCGATAAAACAACACCCCCAGCCCGCTAAAGAGTAAACTGCCACAAAGCAAGGTAGACAGCCACTCCCGTCCGTTCCTTCTAAATTGGTATTTCTTCATCCCGAATTCCCAGCCTTTCCAGCTTCTCCCGCTGCCTCAAGCGATTTCCCGTAAGCATTAAATTCCCCACAACTCTGCTCCCCTCCTGAAGAAATAATTCCTCTCTTCCCTCTGCTGCTTCCCCAGAAAGCAGTTCGGTTTCTCTCTCCTCCCATCGGAGCAGCGGATTTAATACGACCTCTCCGTCCTGTAAGCCGCAAACCTCTGTAATCTCTAATACCTTTCTTGTCCGATCCCGCAGCCTGCCCAGATGAACAATCAAATCAACAGCAGAAACAATCTGTCTGCGGACAGCGGTAAGGGGCATCTCTGCCTCTGTCAGTACCAACGTTTCCAAACGGCTGATACAGTCCGCTGCACTATTGCTGTGAATCGTTGTCAGACTCCCGTCATGTCCCGTGTTCATTGCAATCAACATATCTAATGCTGCACCGCCGTCCCGTACCTCGCCAATCACAAGTCTGTCCGGCCTCATCCGCAATGCCGTTTTGATCAAATCCCGCATCGTAACGGCTCCCTTTCCCTCGACATTCTCCCAGCGCATTTCCAAACGAACCAGATTTTTCAGCCCTTGAATTTGCAGCTCTGCGGAATCCTCTATCGTAATCACCCGTTCGTTCGGCTGGATACACCCAGACAGGGCATTTAAAAATGTAGTCTTGCCGGAGCCTGTCCCTCCTGAAATAATGATGTTATATCCTGCGCGAACCATCTGCCGCATACAGCATACCGCCTCCTCGCTGATCGAACCCTGTTCCTTTAAACGATCCATATCATACGGCACGACAGAAAACTTCCGAATCGTCAGCGCTGCCCCATCCAAAGCAATCGGCGGCAATACGGCATTGATACGAGAACCGTCCTCCAGCCTCGCATCCACCACCGGATGCGCTTCATTGACGACACGGTTTACCTTACTTACAATTTGCTGAATGATATCCTCCAGCCGTTCCTCGGATTCCAACTCTCCCTCCCAGGCCGAAAGACGCCCCTCCCGTTCCACAAAAATGTGCCGCGGCCCATTGACCATAATCTCCGATACCTGCGGATCCTCTAACAGCTCCTGCAGCAAATCCAAGCGCCGCAGCGAATTAAACAATTCCCGGCATAAGCGCTGTTTGAGCAGCGGCGAAAGATATTCCCTCCTTCCCAGCTCCAGAACCTGCCGCTCGATTTCCTCTTCGATTTCCTCGTCGCTCCATTCACGAGAAAAGTCCAAGCCTGCCAAGACCTCCTGCCGCAGCGCTTTTAAGCGGTTTAGTTGTTTTATCTGCTCCTGCTGTGCCTGTTCTTGCTGCATTGCCTCCTTCTGCTCCCTGATAGCGTACAAGCTCCACCTTCCTTTCTACTCCGCCAAGCTGCATCAGCGATAGCTGCTCCAAAAATGCTTCACTGGATTTCGTATAATCTGTCCCATCCGGCGACACCAGGCAAATCTGATGACTCAGCCGGCAAAGTTCTAACATAGTCTCGTTATAAAATCCAATCTCCAGAACGATGTGTTGAAACTCCGGCATCTCCTGAAATACCCGAAGGAGCAGTCCTATATCCTCCGGTGTCAATTCCAATAAATCCATACTGCAGCGTGCCGGACGAATCTGCTTCATTCCCTCTTCCTCTCCGATCAATGCTTTGATTTTCCATCGGATCTGTTCCCCGCCCTGCTTCAAATAATAAACTACCTCCGACATTCCCTTCCATTCCCCTGCCTCCTGGCAGCTCTCAGAGGGAAACAAATCCAAATTCAAATACAAGACTTCTCCCTTTGCCTGCAGCTCCCTGACAAGCTGTCTGGCAAACCTGCTTCGCTCCTGTCCGGCACGCGTAGCAAATATAGTATAGACCCTTGGCCCTTCCTTTCCCTCTGCCCCCTCCTGCTTCTCATTGCCGACCGCATAGGCAGTGATTTCCCGCATAATATTTCCGGCAGACTGATATTTAAACACCCAGGGCAGCTCTCGTCCCTCCCTGCGATCCTCCGTTAAAAGAATCCTCCTGACCGACTGCTTCGTCTCATACGCACAGCTCTCCCCTACGAGTAAAATATCCGCCCGCTCCTCCTCCAGATAACGATCTAATGTCTCCTGACTGGTAAATACTGCCACCTGATAGGGAAACTCCAGACTTCGGTTCAAATAGCCGGATAGCCCTGCTGCATAGGCTTCTTCCTTTTCATATATCACTAAAATTCCTTTTTTAGAATGAATCTGCACCTCCTCCTTTCCTTGTAATACCTTTCAACACGATTGACCTCCTCACTGTGTAAAAGCTTATCTTGTGATAGATAACATCTGGTTCGCCGACTACCTACCTCCGCCTATTTCCTGTTGCAATCATAAAAACATGGATTATAAAAGATGAAATACAAAAGATAAAACAAAAAGAATCCTACTTCAAAAAGAATGCTCTCCAAAGATAGTTCAAAGAAGCTTGTATGGTATTTTTCTTTTGTGCCACCATTATACCTTTTTTCCCATTCTCTGTCAATCTGGTAATGATCGACAAATTTTTGCTGATATTTTCTACATTGTCTTTTGCTTGTAAATGATAGATAGATTACGCCTAATGCCACTTACATATATTGTAAATTCAACAATACATACAGCAAACACACTCCCGGCGCTCCTAATCCCCCCAAAATCGAAAGAGTAAGCAAATTCAGTCCGACCGCCGGAAGGTGAAAGATTCCCAAAACTGTGTTGATACATAAAATTCCTATTATTCCCCCGGTCAGGCGGAAAAGCAGATTCGTCAGTCCTTTCATTTTCCACTTTGCTATCTGATAAAGCATCATACTGATACAGAGTATTGAAATTCCCAGATACAGAACTTGTCTGATTTCCATACCATTCCCCCCGAACACGATGTCTTTTCTCTGAATTGCTACATTTTATTCCAATTCCTGAATAATATTCCACATTTTGGAGTATACTGATAGAAATGAGACAGGAGGGATGCAGATGTTTGGTCGCAGGCCAGATCCGATTATCACACAGCGGAAAATACTCCAGGATGAAATTGAACGGGTAAAACTGGAAATGGAAACCGCCTACTCCAACTTTGAACATGTCCTAGACCCCGACTTAATCGACTGCTATATTTACGAGGTCAATGCCGTCCAGAAAAAATACAAATATTTGCTCCGGCAAATTCAATTACTGCAAGGTTAAAACAGTCCTCCTTTACCATAAGAAAAGAGCATAGATCCTGTCAGAAAATTTTCTGGGATTTATGCTCTTTTTAATAAGTCTATTCCTTAACAAATTTCATCCAGCCGGTACGGAGTCGCCTGATAGACATAATAATTTAACCAGTTTGTATAAAGTGTATTTGCATGGGCACGCCACCGCAGCAGCGGCCTTTTTTCATCCTCATCGTTCGGATAATAATTTTTCGGCACAGAAATCTCCAGTCCTTTCTCCAAATCTCTGTGATATTCCCGATCTAACGTCACGCGGTCGTATTCCGGATGCCCCAGTACAAAAATCTGCCTTCCATCCCTGGACATACAGATAAAAACACCTGCCTCCTCCGAGTCCGCCAGAATCATCAAATCCTCTATCTGCTCGATATCCTGCCGGTAAATCGCGGTATGTCTGGAGTGCGGAGCAAAAAAGACATCATCAAAGCCACGCACGAGCGGCGTCCTCCGATTGTGAACGGTATGCTTGTATACACCGAAAATCTTTCCAGCCAGCACATGCTTTTTGATTCCGTAATGATAATAGAGCCCCGCCTGCGCTCCCCAGCAGATATGAAACGTGGAGGTTACATGGGTTCGGCTCCACGCCATAATCTTTACTAGCTCCGGCCAGTATGCCACCTCTTCAAATTCCATCTGCTCTACCGGCGCCCCAGTAATAATCAGCCCGTCAAATTTTTGATCCTGAATTTCCTCAAAGGTCAGATAAAATTTATCCAAATGACTGGACGGCGTATTTTTCCCGACGTAGCTGCCCGTCGTCAAAAACGTTACATTGACCTGCAGCGGAGTATTGGAAAGGCTGCGTAATAGCTGAACCTCGGTATCCTCCTTTAAGGGCATCAGGTTTAAAATCGCGATCTCAAGTGGCCGGATATCTTGTATTGCTGCCACATGCTCATCGATCATAAAAATATTCTCGTCCTCTAAAATTTTCTTTGCCGGTAAATTACTTTGCACTTTAATCGGCATACTGGTCCTCCCTCCTATCTTCCTCTGCCGCCAGCTTTAAAAAATCCTCCTCAGTCAAAATCGGAATCCCTAACTCTGCCGCTTTTTTATTTTTAGAAGAGGACGAGGTGTTGTCGTTGTTGATCAGATAGCTTGTCTTATTGCTGACCGAGCCTGTCACCTTCCCGCCTCTGCGCTCGATGTATTCCTTTAAGGCATTGCGGTTCCCAAACTGCTCCAGGCTTCCGGTAATGACAAATACCTTCCCGGAAAGCGGCTGCTCCTCTTCCTGTACCTCCTGCTCCAGCTCTACCTCTTGCAACAAATCCTCTACCGTCTGACGGTTCTTTGGAGATCGGAAAAAGGCTACTACACCCTCTGCCAAAATCGGCCCGATTCCATCGATCTCGGTCAATTCCTCTGCCTCTGCTTCCATAATCTGGTGAATATCTCCCGAAAAATGACGGGAAAGCAGCTTGGCTCCGGCAAGTCCTACCCCCGAAATCCCGAGGCTATATAGCAGCCGTACCGGCGTCGTATGACGTGCCTTCTCAATCGCTTCACACAACTTCTGATAGGAACGCTCTCCAAAGCCCTCCATCTCTGTAATTATCTCGCCATGCTCCTTGAGGCGGAACAAATCAGCCAGCTCATGCAGGAGATTCCGTTCCATCAGCTTTTCAATCGTCGCCTCGGACAGCCCTTCGATGTCCATCGCATCTCTGGAGACAAACAGGGAAAGCCCCTTCATTTTCTTTGCCATACAGTCTGGATTCATGCAGTAAAGTACCCGCACGTCGTTTTCCTGACGTACCTCTGTCTGACCTCCGCATACCGGACAGTACTCCGGCGGCTGGCAGCTTCCGCTTGCCGTCAGATTCTCTGCAATCTGAGGGATGATCATATTGGCCTTATAAACCTGTATTCGATCTCCGATGCCAAGCTTTAGCCCCTCCATAATACTGACATTGTGAACACTGGCTCTGGAGACGGTGGTTCCCTCTAGCTCTACTGGATCAAAGATAGCAACCGGATTTATAAGCCCTGTCCTTGAGGCGCTCCATTCGATGTCCCGCAATACCGTCTCTGCCGTTTCGTCCTGCCATTTAAACGCCAGGGAATGGCGGGGAAACTTCGATGTCCTGCCCAGGCCGATCCCATAGGCAATGTCATTATAGGTCAGCACCAATCCGTCAGACGGAATATCATAGCCGGAAATCCGTTCTGAAAATCCGGCCACTGCCTCGGCTACCGTCTCCGCCGTCACCAATTCATGCTCGACTACCTCAAAGCCCTGCCCGGCCAAAAAGTCTAGCTGCTCCATCCTTGCATTATGAAACTCCACTCCGTCTGCTGCAAGCAGCTCATAGGCACAAAAATTCACACTCCGCTTTGCCGTAATCTCCGTATTGAGCTGCCGTACTGAGCCGCTGCACAGATTCCGCGGATTTTTATACCGTGCCTCCACATCCTCGATTTCTCCGTTCAGCCGTTCAAAATCCGAATAATGAATCACGGCTTCTCCCCGGACAGACAAGCTTCCCTTATATGGAATCTGTAACGGCAGGTTGACAAAGGTTTTGGCATTTGGTGTCACTACCTCGCCAATCTCACCATTTCCGCGGGTCAGCGCCTTTTCCAATTCCCCATTTTCATAAAATAATACAATCGTCAGTCCGTCCAGCTTCCAGGAAAGCACGCCCTCCTGCCCTTCTAAAAATTCCTCTAATACAGCAACCTCCTTGGTCTTATCCAACGACAGACGCGGCTCGCTATGGCGCTCCTTGGGCAACTCACTTACAATCTCATAGCCGACCTTTCTTGTCGGGCTTCCGGCTAATACAATTCCTGTCCGTTCCTCCAGGGAAACCAGTTCGTCGTATAAGCTGTCGTACTCCAGATTGCTCATAATCTCTCGGCTTTCCTGATAATAAGCACGCGCTGCTCTGTCTAGCTGCCAAATCAACTCCTGCATCCTTGCTCTATCCGTGTCCATATCCTCTCTCCTTCCTCTATCTTCTAAACTAAAGTCCCAGTTCCTTTAACAACTCCTGCTTTTCTGCTCCGATCACGGGTCTCCATTCCCCGACCGGCAGCTTCCCCAACCGGATATTCATGATCCGTACCCGCTTTAAGCTCCGTACCCGATAACCAAACTGCTCGCACATCCGCCTGATCTGACGATTTAATCCCTGCGTCAGCACGATTCGGAAGGTTCGGTTTCCAAGCGCCTCTGCCTGACAGGATTTTGTTCTTTGCTCCAGCTCCGGCAGCCAAACCCCGGCCTTCATTCTCTTTAGAAATTCCTCTGTCAACGGTTTATTGACCGTCACAATATATTCCTTTTCGTGTCCGTACCGCCCCCGCAGCAGCCGTTCTGTCAATGCTCCGTCGTTCGTCAGCAAAATCAGCCCTTCTGAATCCTTGTCCAAACGCCCTACCGGATAAATCCGCTGATCGTATTGAATGTATTCTATAATCGTATTCGGCGCTTTGGGATCGGAGGTCGTACAGATAATCCCCTTGGGCTTATGAAAAGCCAGCAGAATACTCTCTTGCTTTCCGCCTACCAGGCTTCCCTGACAGATTACCTCCTGTCCCGGCAGCACACGGACACCAGGAACCGCTTTTATCCCATCCACCAAAACCTCTCCGCCTTCAATCAGCCGATCTGCCTCCCGTCTCGAACAGATTCCAGCCTCGCTTAAATACTTGTTCAAACGGATGCCCTTTTCTTCCTTTTCTGTCACCTTATTCTTATACCTCTCTTTTCTATTATTCCTTCTCCTCACCAAAGAATATCCCAATCCATAAATCCTGACAGATTTTTTATCCCTTACATACAAGCAGGGTGTCGCAGGTAAATGCGGCACCCTTTTCTTTTGGTTATAACAGTTCCTTCTATTTTCTCTATTTGTCTTTGTTGTTCTGCTCCGGCGCGTCTGCCTTTTGCAGTTCTTCATAATATTCGGCAAGCTGGCCGTCGTTTTGTACCTCTTCCGCAAATTTACGGTTGACATCCTGAATCAACTTGACAACATCCTCCCGCTGCTTGTCCGCATCAAGCTGTGCCTCAACCTCGTCGGATACCTCGCCCATCGTAATCGTCATCTTTCCGGCATCATCGGTACGAATATAAAACCCGTCCAAGCCACTCACCAGCGTATCAATTCCCTTGACCTTTACTTCGCTATAAGCATAAACCATAAAGGAACCTTCTTCTGGCCCGGCCAGAGTATAACAATCAATCGTCTGATACTCCTCAATTCGCTCTGTCCGCCGCTTTACATCCGTCATATCCAGATAAGAAGCATCGTCTACCAGCCCCGCCAGCGTTTTTTCATCCCCGATCAGTTTGGCATTCAAATAAGCAGTAATCAGATCATTAATCTCCGGATAGGCATTCTTCTCCAGACCCTTTTCCGTCGTCAATGTCTCTACTGCTCCCTCACCATTCTGTCCTACTGCGGAGGACGTTGCTCCGCCTAAATCCGGCATCTTTGTCTCAGAATCCTCCTGCTTGCCCGGAGCGTTCTGATCTTCTTCTCTGTTTTTTTCTACCTTTGTAGATTCATCCATTGTAGCAAGCCTAGTCGTCCACGTAATCATACCGATACCCATGACAATTAAAGATACCGTCACCGCAATCTTTTTATATCGAAATCTCATTTGATATTAACCTCTTTCTCAAACAAACCCTAACTATTCGTATGCTTCTCTCCCGGTTCCCACTGTTCTGCTCTGCTTTTACACTCATCATACCAAATACCACCGGGAAAATCAATGACACATTCTTCCTTATGTAACAATTCCGTAACAAATTCTAAAGCGGAACTGTCTCCCGCAGGAAACAGAGCCTGCGAAACAAAAATACTGCCACTTCATAGACATCTGCTATCTACGCTGCAACAGTCTCACCTCAAATGCACCTGACAGGATTCGAACCTGCGACACCTGGCTTCGGAAGCCAGTGCTCTATCCAGCTGAGCTACAGATGCAAACAAGCTGTCTATGCTTGTATGATCCTTAAAATCACGGTTTTTATTATAATATACTTTTTTCCATTTGTAAAGGAAAAATTTTAATTTTACCATTTTTATTTTTCTAACTCCAGATAGACCTTGGTTCCCTTCCCCAGCCTGGACTCTACCCAGATCCGTATATTCAGCTTATCTAAAATCCGTTTGCACAAATACAACCCGATTCCGGTAGACCTTTTGTCTGCCCTGCCGTTTAATCCGGTATACCCCTTCTCAAAAATCCGAGGCAAATCCTCTGCCGCAATGCCTATCCCGGTATCCTCAATCACCAACAGCAGCCTTTTGGCCGGTTCCTTCCCCGCCTCCGCTGCTTCGGCCTGATAAATGGATATCTCCCCGCCAGGCGTATATTTAAGAGCATTAGAAATCAACTGCTCCAGCACAAATACCAGCCATTTTTCATCTGTCACTATGACCGCCCCAGTATCCTTCCTCATGAGCATCACCCGCCGTCTGACAAACTGCGCCGCATATTTCCGCACCGCCTGCCGCACCATCTCATCCAAAGCACACCTTTTAAATACAAAATCATGAGAAGGGCTATCCAACCGCATATACGTCAAAATCATTTCCACATATTGTTCTACCTGAAACAGCTCTGCTGACAATTCCCGAAACTCTGCGGTATCCTGCTCTTGAAGCAGCAGGCGCATCGCTGCAATCGGCGTCTTAATCTGGTGCGCCCACATTGTTTCATAATCCGTCCGTTCCTGCTTTTTCCGGTCGTATTCCCAAAAAACCCGCTGACGCTCCTCTAACAAGGCTTCTATAAGAGCCTGATAATCTTTCTCCACCAGATTCCTTGGCTTTGGAAGTAGTCTGATATCTGGCAATACAGAGGCTTGAAGGGCTCCCTCTCCAAACGACTGCTGTTTGGCAAAGCCCTGTTCCGGACTTGCCAGCCGCCGCATTTGTTGATGCCTGCTTTGATACCGATACAAATCCAGCAAGGCCGCGACTATCCAAACCATCAGACAAAGCACGGCAGCATACCAGACCGCTTCCCACTCCAGACGATAAGCCAAAAATACGAGAAAAAACAGCAGCGCTGATACAAGCAGCAAACACAGGCTTTTCCAATGATGGCCAATATAACGCAGCCATAGCCTGTCGCCCTTTTCCTGGCCGAACTCCTTCTGTCCCATTCTCCGCCTCACTTCCCCTTCTGATTTTTATAGTTTTCTTCCTTCTCAATAAGATATCCGATTCCCTTGCGGGTGACAATCAAATCCGAAAAGCCTACCTGCTCCAGCTTCTTCCGCAGTCTGGTCATGTTGACGTTGAGGGTATTTTCATCGACATACGCATCGCTTTCCCAAAGCTTTGTCATCAACGTATCCCGACTGACCACTTTCCCCTGATTCTCAACTAAAACCTGCAGCAGACGGTACTCGTTTTTCGTCAGTTCTACCCGCTCTCCTGTCTCTGTCCGCAGGGAAGCGTCCGCCTGATCCAGCATAATTCCCCGGCAGTTTAGCAGATCGGCCGGCATCCCAAAATCATAGGTTCGCCGCAGCACTGCCTGTACCTTTGCCGTCAGCACCTCCAGATCAAATGGCTTTGCCAGAAAATCGTCCGCCCCCATATTGACCGCCATCACAATATTCATGCTGTCCGAAGCTGAAGAAAGAAAAATCACCGGCACCTTAGAAAACTTGCGAATCTCTCCGCACCAGTGATAACCGTTAAAAAAGGGTAGCGTAATGTCCATCAAAACCAAATGTGGCATATATTGGCAAAATTCCTCCATTACTCTGGAAAAATCCTTGATGCAGCGGGCAGAAAGCCCCCAGCTTTCTACCTGCCGCTTTACCGCTCCGGCTATTGTCTCATCATCCTCTACAATTAAAATCCGGTATACCATCTTAATGCCTCCTATTTTAAGTTCCGCAAATCGTTTCCTCAGGCACCTACCAGAGCAATATTTGCGTTTTTTTGCGGGTTTCAGGCGCGTGTCAGATTTTTCATCCAGTTAAAGCGGTTGATTTTTACGACCGCCACAAAGCATTTTAAGATCTGATCGCATTTCAGGCAGGCGAATGTCACCCACGCTGGGGCGCCGAGCCAGGCGGCTAAAATAGCGGAGGGCAGCACAACTAAGAATACAAAAATCGTATCGTTGCGGAAGACAAAATGGATGTCACCGCCGGATTTTACAAGGCCGAACAGACATGGCATCTGATATCCTGTGCCGATGATCGTCACAGACATTACATGGGCAAACAGCAGGGATTGGCGAGCAGCCTCTGCCGAAATTCCGGTATACAGTCCGATAAATGGCTTTGCAATCAGGGCAACCAGGGCGCCGCTAAATAGTCCTACGCCTAAAAACAAAATCTGTGTGGTATAGGCATATTCTTTCATCAGCTCGGTCTTTCCTGCGCCAATCGTTTTTCCAGTGATGATACCAATAGCAGAGGAGAAGCCGCTGATGGTGATAAATGCTAATGTATTTAAGGTATTGACCACACTTGCCGCCGTAATCACGGACGCCCCGTAGCCGCCGAGAATTTTAGAGTTGCACATCATATTGACTGACCAGACGATTTCTCCGGCCACCAGAGGCAGGCCGTATTTGATAAAATCATGAGTAAGCCCACTATCATGCAGAAATAAATGCGGCAAACGGAAGCCCAGACGCTTATCATACAGACAAACGTAGAGCAAAATGACGGCAGCCTCGGTTACTCTTGTCAAAAGAGTTGCAATCGCTGCGCCCTGTACGCCCATCGCCGGAAAGCCAAGCTTTCCGAAAATCAGGACATAGTTTAATGAAATATTGACAAACAGAGACGCCAAAGACACCCACATTCCAATCCGCGTCACCTCGACGGAGCGCATCGCGGAAATCAACGCCTGTGTCACACAGAAAAATACATAGGAAAGACAGACCCAACGAAAATAAATCGCACCTTCTCGAATCACATCCGTATCCGGTGTAAAAATATGTATGATCTGTTCTGGAAAAAGCAAGCCAACCCCTGTAAATACCAGGCCGACCAGTATCGAAACTCTAAGCCCAATCGCTACAATACAGCGAATATGACGGGTATCCTGTTTGCCCCAATACTGGGCGGAAATAATTAAAATCGCCCCGCCGATCCCGGATGTAAACATCTGAATCAGAGTTTGGATCTGGCTCCCCATATAGACGCCAGATACCGCTGCATCCCCTAAGGAATTTACCATCAGATTGTCGGCAAATGTGACAAGAAACGTAATCAGGCTTTGAAGCGCCACCGGAACTGCCAGTCTAATTAAGCTTTGATAATAGTTTTTATCGCGTGTAATCAACCGCATTAGAAATGTACCTCCATATTCCACAAAATCTCCTGTCTGACAGGCAAACACCTCCTCTAAGGCAAGGTGTTTCCTTCAGGCTAACGCCTCCTCAAAGGCCTTTAAAAGCTGTTCCTTGTGGAATGGCTTATCCACAAAACCTCTGACTCCCATAGCCTTCGCCCTCTCATACGTATCGTCATAGGCCAGAGAGGAAATGACAACAATCCTTGCCTCCGGATGCTCCCTTAAAATCTCCTCTGAAGCATCCAGCCCATCCATACCCTGCATAATAATATCCATCGTCACCAGATCCGGCTTCACTTCCCCGTACTGCGTAATCGCTTCTTCCCCGCTCCGGCAATAAGCGGCAATTTCATACTCTGTCCCTGCCAGGACATCCTCCATCTGTACCCGTACCAGCCGGGAGTCATCGACTACCATTACTCGCCTGCTCATTTTGCCTGCACTCCTTCCTCTGCTTTCTCCACATGCTCCATGGCATCCCCTTCCTTCTCCACAGGAGATACATGGTGAATCAACTGCGCCCCTCCGTAACATTCGTCAGAATACGTCAGCATAAACTGAATCTCACATCCCTCTGGCTCATACCTTCCATGATAAAAGGCCGGCGGACCAAAATGCGCCGAAACCTGCGTCGCTCGGAACATCGCCCCTGCGATCCGCCCGCAAAGCACATTAAAATATTCCTTGCTAAACTCCTCTACATCCTCCGGGCTGACCGTCTCCTCATGAAAGGAATTACATGCCATCCGATACAGCAGCCCGGTATCGGCACAAAGCGTCAGGCTGGTGTGGAAGCCTTTGTCAAACGTAATCTGCACCGTACAAAGATCCTCTCCCGGAAGCTGTCCTCCCTGATGAAGCTGCACACCTGCGGTACGCTCCGTTACATCCTGCACTGCTTGATCCAGGATTTTTTCAAGCTCCTCTTTTGCCATTGCTGTATTCATCCTTGTACTCCCTCTCCTTCCTTACTGCTCTTCTTTGGAAGCTTCCTCCTGCAAAACCCGGCAGATCCTCTCCAGAAGATCGGCTGAGGCAAACGGCTTTAAAATATAGTCGCGGACTCCTAGCTGGGCGCTCTTTAAAACTATGTCCTTATCCTCCACGCCGGTCAGCATAATTACCGGAATATCTGCCCGATCCTTCCTCTCCCGTATTTCCTGCAAGGTCTCGATGCCGTCCTTTTGCTCCATTTGAATGTCCAGCAGGATCAGATCCGGCTTTTCCAGTTCCAGGTACCGCAAGGCCCGCATTCCAGAATTAACCGTGATCACTCTGTACCGATCCCGCAGGGTATTGACAATCCGTGTAAGAATAATGGCTGTATCGTCTACCGCCAATATCGTCTTTTTCTCTTCTCTTTCTTCTGCCTGACTCATCTCATTCTTCCTCCCTTCCCAGTATGCCAAGAAGCTGGCCAAGCAGCCTCTCTGCTTGGTCATCCTCGTATAGCCTTAATTGCTCCTGTATTTGTAAAAGCCGCTCCTCTGCCTCCCCCGGCAGCTCGTGGCGCAGCAGCTCCTCCACTCTTTCCGCACACTCCTGCGAACGGAAGTACTGCAAATCCTCCAGGGCTGACGTAGTCTGTTCCCGCAGCTTCCATAACGACAGCGCTGGAAGCTTTTCTTTTTTCTCCTCTGCCTGCCTTCGCTCCTTTAAAAACTGCCCAATATGGGCAAGCAGTGTCTCATATTCCGCCAGCAGCGCCGGGAACTGAGCAGCGATGCAGTCCCTGTCCCCCTGGGCGGCGGCATTTTCCTGTATCCGAGCCATCGCCGAAACCTCTATCGCCCCGATGTTGGCAGATGCACTCTTTAGCCCATGTACTTCAATCTGATAACGCAGCAGGTCGGATTCCGCCAGTTCACGCAGCAGCTCCGTCTTTCTCTTTCCGTCGATGCAATAAAGCTCCAGCAGATCGACAAAGCCCGCTTCATCGCCGGAATAATACTGGACGGCGGCGGCCATATCGATCCCCTCAATCTGAAAGGCGGCCGGATCAAGCGGCTTCCCTTCCTCCTCTTCGTCCTCCTTCTGCCGGTACTTTTCCGGCACCCAACGCAGCAAAAGCTGGTTTAGTTCCTTGCTGTCAAGCGGCTTGGAAATAAAATCCTCAAACCCGCACTTTAAAAAATGCTCCCGCATCCCCTCCATGGCATTAGCCGTCAGAGCAACCATCACCGGAGCAGCCCCGTTTTCGTCGCAGTCCTTGCGAATGATGTCTGCCGCCTCGATACCATCCATGCCAGGCATCATATGATCCATAAAAATAATATCATAACGGTTCGCACGTACTAGCTCGATTGCCTCAGGGCCGCTTTCCGCCTCCGTCAGATCGAACGCATAGCGCTTTAAAAAGCCCCTGGCCACCTTGCGGTTGATCACATTATCATCGACAATCAATACCTTTATGCCAGGTGCGGTAAAGCCCTCGCCGATTTTCTCCTCTGCCTCCAGAGGCCTTGGCGTCTCAGAAAGCGGCCGTCTGTCCACGATTTTCTGCGGAATGGTAATCGTCACCTTTGTTCCCTTACCGTAGGTGCTTTCTACCTCAATCGTCCCCTCCATCAGCTCCACCAGATGCTTGACGATGGCCAGCCCCAGCCCGGTTCCCTCTGCGCTGCGGTTCCGCTTGGAATCCACCTGACGGAAATCCTCGAAAATCTTGTTAAGATCTTCCTCCTTAATCCCGCAGCCGGTATCCTCCACATGGAAAATCAGCAACTCCTCATCTTCCCCTTTTCCCGGCTTCCCGGTAACATAAGTACGGACATATCCCTTTTCTGTAAATTTAATGGCGTTGTTCAGGATGTTGATTAAAATCTGCTTAATCCTGCCCTCATCCCCGTTATAGCAGCACGGAACCGTTTCGTCACATTCATATTTCAAAATCAGTCCCCTCTGGGAAGCCGCCATATCCATGATCGCAATGATCTCATTTGCCATTGCTTTTAAATAATAATCAACGTACACCAGCTCCATCTTGCCTGCCTCTACCTTTGAGAGATCCAAAATGTCATTGATGATCGCCAGCAGGTTTTTGGCCGCAGACTGTACGTCCTTCGCATGAGCATAAATTTCCGTATCCCCGCATTCTTCCATAATAATATCATTAAGACCAATGATCGCATTCATCGGAGTACGGATCTCATGGGACATATTAGCTAGAAATTCGCTTTTGGCAATGCTTGCCTTTTCTGCCTGCCGCCGCACACGCTTGATTTCATTGATATAGGCTTTGATATCCGTCATATCTAAAATCAGGATAACACTACCCTGAATTTTGCCGTTTTCATCTACGATATGCTTGCTATGGCTTTCATAGTGCTGTCCGTTGAGGGAAAAGCTTTGAGGAATATTTTCGTTTAGCATTTCCTCGCTAAAGTCCTCCACTACCCGGATATTTCCCCCAGCTTGTGATCCGGCAAACGGGTAAAAATATTGGCTGCCGCTCGGTTGTAGCTGACGAGCCGGTCATGATCGTCAAGAGCGATTACCCCGTCTCCCAGACTCTCTAAAACCTTGGCGGCCGCCAGATGACGGAAATCATAGTTCCGGCGGCTCCAGACCACAATCACGACCATTGACATGGAGATCGCAAGTGTAACTGGCGTAAAATCAAACACCCTTACCAATTTCAGAACATAGGCAGCCAGCATGACGACCGGAAAGGTAGAAATCCCCAAAATCGTCCAATACTGGCGGCTGACCTTCTGGTCCGAACGCTCCCAAATCGCACTCACCAACGTATAAATACAAAGACTGTACGGAAGGATAATACGGGTAAACATAAAAAATACATACAGAGGGCCATATGTAATGCTTACATGATAAAACCCGGACGCGTTTGCTTCCCAAAGAACCTCTTTGTAAAAAATGCCGTTCCAGTTAAAAAAAACCGTAGGCAGCACAAAGAAATTAAGGATGCCCAGCGCCTTTAGAAGCTTCATCGGCGGAGTCCGGTAGCAATAGATATAGAGAAACAGGCAATAGCAAAGCGGTACAAACGTAGAGCCTACGTTTTCTACTGTCACCGCCGTAATGGCCGCCTCTACCGTGGGCGCGGTCAGCTCCAGCAGATAGCCTATGTTCTGCACGAGCGAGCCGCACATAATGATAATCAGCAGCTTTTGTTCCCTGGCTCCGTCTCCGTTTAACAAAAGAAGCAGAGCAACCACAGTCAGGCATATACCAAAGCACTCCAACAAAATGACAAAATTCACCATAGTTCTTCCCCCACCTGTCATTTTTCTGGCTGGCAGCATGGGGCTGGTTACGTTCCAGACAATAGTTCGGACTCCTCAGCCGCACACGTCAACCCCTAGAGAACAGAAAAAAGGATAACCACCCAAAAGCCTGTCTGAACGGTTACAAGCTATGTTCCCCACAAAAATACAATAGTACAATTTTACTATGGTGTCAAGAAATAGTAACAACCGTTCAGAAGCTTTCTGAACGGTTGCATGATTACAAATTAGGTAATTGCGAAACAGGGTTGGCGTTTGATGTTCAGAGAAGGTAGACGCCGGA
>CASCWU010000006.1 GCA_949155905.1 uncultured Lachnospiraceae bacterium | reverse complement strand
CGGCCACATGGTGCAGAACAAAACCGGCACCGTCTCCTACAAGGTTCACAAGCAGGTGAGCAAGCCGAAAGAGAACGGGATCAAGGTAGAGCATACCCATGAGCCGCTTGTCTCTCAGGAGGTCTGGGATGCCGTTCAAAGGCTAGACAATCATCCGTCAAAGGGGCGCTCCGGGCAACGCTGGCAGCAGTGGACAAGCGGCTGGCGAAACTGGAAAAGCTGGTGGTCGCCGCCTATGAGGACAAGGTGAAGGGCGTCATGCCGGAAACGCTGTACGTTCAGCTGATGAACCGCTACGAGGACGAACGCAGGAGCAAGCTGGAACAGCGGACGCAGCTCATCGCTCAGCTGGAGGCCACCTAGGAGGACGAGCGGGCCACCGACGAATGGCTGGCCGTCATCCGCGATTATGCCAGGCCTGCTCTTCTGTGGGAACGCCCTGTCGGCTGCTTGGAACTTTGTGTTGGGAATTATTTCTAACACTGGTAAAATCACCGCCTTTCTGACGAAAACAGCCGTCTCCCGGAATGGAAAACGGCTGCTTTACATATTTTTGACTGTACCAAGTATAGCATGGATGCCTTTACGGGGAAAGAGCAGAACCGTGCCAATGTTGTGCCGATGGTGTGCCAATTTGTTTTTTAGTTACTCAAACTTCGCACTTGAATAAGTGCGAAGTTTGAGTTATAAACTATACTCTTTTACTTTACAAGTAAATTCTTTTCTTCAAAAACCCGGAAATCTATCCCACCTATAGACAAATCCTTTTTAAAATGGTATAACTATAGTCGGACAATTTTAATTTTTTAAACAAGCAAAAGGGCAGGTGAACGACATGCACAGCTATTTACGTTCGGTTGGTTTTTCTAGCATCCAGAACCGAATTGAACTGGATCAGATTTTGGGCCTTGTGATGGACGCCCCTACCAGCAAAAAAACAACTGTCATCAACGATACGATCCGCCAGACGGAAATCCGTCGGGATTTTGGAGATCGTTTTGGTATTACCATCCGGGGAGAATACGACGAAAAGGGCTTTTTCCATCTGGAACATTACTTCCCGCATATCATTGGACGTTTTCAGACAGCCAAGGAGGACGTCATCGTCAACAAACGTGTCGATACCGATGCTTATACAGCGATGTGCGATGATATCCGGCTGGGTGTCTCTTTGATTTTTTACCTTCAAAATTCGATTGATTATTTAGACAGCCGCAGGCTGCTCAACCAATACCATACGATGATTCCTGTTACATTGGCCGGCCTTTCTACGGAGGGTAAAATTCTGCTGCCGATTGAAAAGGATGAATACCAGCTTCGTATACAGGCAAGCGAAGCCAAGCAGCGCTATAAATGGATGAACGAGGCCAAGCAGGGCAGCCAGGAAGCGATTGACAGCTTAACCCTGGAGGATATTGATATCTATGCTATGGTATCCAGGCGCGCCCATAAGGAGGACATCTATTCCATTGTAGAATCCTCCTTTATTCCCTACGGCTCCGAATCAGACAACTATACCATCCTTGGCACCATTCAGGAGGTAGAGGAGCATAAAAACCTTTTAACCGGAGAGGAACTGTATGAGTTAACCGTCAACTGTAATGACCTGCTCTACAGTGTTTGTATCAACAAAACCGACCTGCTGGGGGAACCGCTGCTGGGCAGGCGTTTTAAAGGAAACATCTGGCTGCAGGGAACTGTGCATTTTACGGATTAGGAGGCTCAAAGTATTTTATGATAATCATTGCATGTATCGACGATCATAACGGCATGATGTTTCACAAACGGCGCCAGAGCCAGGATCGGCTGCTTCGGGAGGATATGCTGCGGCAATGCGCAGGAAAAAAACTCTATATGAATGCTTACTCTCATTCTCTATTTCTAAAGGATGCTTCCCTCACACGAGAAGCTCCTACAGAAATAATCGCAGCAGAGGACTTCTTTCTTCTGGCCGGAGAAGAGGATTTCTGTTTTTTGGAGACGATGAACGGTTTCCTCGCAGCAGCCGAAGCAACGCCCTCTCTCCTTGAGCAAGTACAGGGTGTTATCCTTTACCGCTGGAATCGAACCTACCCGGCGGATACCTATTTTTCCTTTGATTTAGCCGAAGATCGTTGGATACTGACCAAACAGAAGGAATTTGCAGGCTCCTCTCACGAACGAATTACCAGAGAAACCTATCAGAGAAAGAAAGGATCTTTATCATGAAACGAAATAAAAAATTTTGGAGTGCGCTCCTGCTTCTTCTATGCTGCCTGGCCTTTGCCATCTATACCAGGCTTATGCCAGAGGATGCGAAAGCACCGACTGGAGCAAACGATACTCCTTTTTCGGATGAAACCGGTCAAACAGGAAAAAACGAAGATGCTGACAGTCTAAACCGCCCAGGCGGAGCGTCAACATTACCGAACCAAACAAATGCCTCCTCGCTTTCTCTTGAGGATATCCCCGCTTACACCGGCGAGCCTTATGTTATCCTACAGGACAATCTTCCTGCTTTTACCGAGGAGGATTTAACTGAGGCTTCTTTTGAGATTTATAACGATTTAGACCATCTTGGCCGCTGCACGAGTGCCTATGCAAATGTCGGAATAGACTTGATGCCGACCGAAAAGCGTGGCAGCATCAGTCAGGTAAAGCCGACCGGCTGGCAGTCCACGACGTATGATATCGTAGACGGAAAGTATCTCTACAATCGCTGCCATCTAATTGGCTACCAGCTTTCCGGCGAAAATGCCAACGAACGGAATTTAATTACCGGCACCCGATACTTAAATATCGAGGGAATGCTGCCCTTTGAAAACATGGTGGCAGACTATGTAAAAGAAACCGAAAACCATGTCCTATATCGTGTCACCCCGATTTTTGAAGAAAATAACCTGGTGGCCAGCGGTGTCCAGATAGAAGCCTATTCCGTAGAGGACAAGGGCGAGGGTATCTGCTTCCATGTGTTTGCCTACAACGTCCAGCCAGGTATTACGATTGATTATTCTACCGGACGCAGCTCTCTCACACAGACGAAGGATTCAGACTCAGAGCAAACTATAGAAGGGGAAATCCGCGGCAATTCCCGTTCTAAAATTTACCACTGTCCAGGTCAGGCTGCTTATGAGGATATGGCCGAATCCAAAAACTTGGTGATTTTTGAAACAGAGCAGGATGCGATTGATGCAGGATATCGGAGGGCGCATAAGTAACAAAGGCAAAATTTTCAGCGTCGCTAAGAGGATTTGAACCTCCGACCTACCGCTTAGGAGTAGAACCATTTGCTAGTAGGTAGCTCCAGAATAGTTTAAATTGTTTACATTTTTCTAAGGTCGCAAATTGCGACCTCAAAGAACTTCTTATTTCTCCGTTTCCAGTTCCAACCGTTGCAGGGTGTCCTTTATGATGCCTGCACCTTAAATTGGTTTGTTTTTATCCTTAAATTTTTTGACGAATACTAGTTTTTGATATATACTTGACTCAAACTTCGCACTTGAATAAGTGCGAAGTTTGAGTTTATTTAGATAATTGTTGTTATAATCGAATTTTAGATGATCGCAGTTATTCGCAAATTTACTATGAGCGAAATTCTATTATGTTCATTTTAGAATTAGCAGAACATTCGGCGGTAGAGATAATAGGAAGTGAGATGCTTGCAAAAGAAATAAATGATACTGTAGATGTATATAAAAAAATATTCTTCAACTACTTTACGAAATATGTGCAGAGGCAGCAAAAGCAGAGGCACTTTTAACAATAGATAGAAAATTTATGAATCAGTGCCATACAATAGAAATATATACCAAAGTAATGAATCCAAATCAATGGTTATTGGAGGTGTTATATTAATGATTATGACAAAATTAGATATAGTAAGCAATGCAGAAATACAACGGACAGGGTTATATGCCCTGAGAAAAACGTTGGGAATAACAGGAATGATACGATTTTTAGAACAATTTGACCAAGGAGGGTCTGGAGATTATACAGCAGAAAAATATCAGAAAGAGGAGCCAGAACTAACGGATGAGGAAATCAGAAAATTATTTCTTTTTTATTACCGTGCATTAAACCGATCCAGAGCCGCTTGCTTGATTTCAACGGCGCGGTCGATGCTCATCCTCTGAATCGTGGAAACATAGGCATCCCATTCGGTATTGATATCCTTTACGCCAGTGATAAACTGATTGGCACTTTCGTTTACAAAGGTGGTGATATCGGTGACGATAGATGCTAATTCTTTGGATTCGTCTCCGGTATGGGTCAAGCCGGCATGATATAGTCGTCGCTGACGGCTCCCCATATCTCGTAGGCTGCCTTATCCTTTTCTGGTACAATGACCATTTCACGTGTCCAGTCATAATTTCCGGCCAGCTTGGCAGGCGGCATTGCGTAAACAGCCATAGTCTGCGAGACAGACCATCCTGTAAGCGAATGTCAACTACCCACCACCTAAATGTAGTGGGCTTGTAACTGCTCAGCCGCAGTAACGGCTTACACCTCCGGCCTTTCCTCTGCGAGACTCATGGCTGTCTGGGGCGTATGTGAACCAGGGCCAGCATCCAGCCGTCCCTCCCTGGCTGCTTTTGTCCATGCGTCCATGGTATTTTCGGGAATTCCTAATTCAACAATCGCTTTTGCACCGCCGATTTCTTTGGCCAGCTTCACGGCCTGGATTTTGAAATCCATATCGTATTTCCTTTGTTTTTTGTCATTGTAGTTGCCTTCTTATTTCTCTTTAACGATACATCAAATCCTTGAGTATAAGAGGTCAACTAAAATGATACAACATCAATCGGCCAGTGGAATTCCTGGTTCCAGGCATCCATTTATCTGCGCGACCGGAGTAAATTCCCATTGCAGCTTATTTTAAAGGAAATTTTGATCATTGGAGATACGTCAACCACTCAGGTCAGCGCTTCTGACTATGCAGGAGACATGGCGCATTTTTGCTGAAATATTTGGGTTGCAGGAGAAGCGATCTAATGGTATGATGGAATGTGAAAGGTGATGAAAGGGATGTCCATTACAGGATATTATGATGGAACAGCAATTCGTATAAAGAAATCTTTACAAATAAACCAAAAGGTTATAGTGATACCAATTGAGTATGAATCTGATCTTGAGGAATCTGCAGCAGGAGGACTTCGTAAGTATGCGGATCCAGCTTTGATAGAGAGGGAAAAGGGGGAGGTATTTAGGAGGCCATGGCAAGAGTAAAGGATATGACAAAGGGCAGCCCTGTAAAGCTGATATTAGGATTTGCGCTACCGCTGATGTTCGGAAATATTTTTCAGCAGCTTTACAGCATGGTGGACACGATTGTAGTAGGACGGGTGGTCGGTGTAGAAGCTTTGGCTTCGGTAGGGGCGGCAAGCTGGCTGGACTGGCTCGTATTGGGGATTGTTATGGGTATGACGCAGGGCTTTGGTATTCTGATGGCACAGAGATTCGGAGCGGAGGATCGGAAGGGGCTTAGGAAAAGCATTACGATGTCCGTTTATTTATCGGTGGTTATGGCGGCAGTATTTACGATTGTCAGTCTGTGGATTACCAGGCCGCTGCTGGAGGTGCTGCAGACGCCGGAGAATACGATTGACGGTGCGGAGCGGTATATTCGGATTATTTTTAGCGGAATTACGATTATTGTCACCTATAATATGCTTTCTAATATTCTGCGGGCACTGGGGGACAGCCGGACGCCGCTTTATGCGATGATTACGGCTTCGCTAGTCAATATTGGGCTGGATATTTTATTTGTAGCAGGTTTTCATATGGGAATCGCCGGAGTAGCGATTGCAACGCTGATTGCCCAGGTATGTGCCTGTGTATATTGTTTTATTGGAATCCGGAAGATTTCCATTCTGCATTTGGAAAAAGGGGACTGGCAGATGGATGGCAGCGTGATCCGAAGGCTTCTGGCATTGGGGACACCGGTAGCCTTTCAAAACGGAATCATTGCAGCAGGCGGATTGGTTGTGCAATATATTGTCAATGGCTTTGGATTTTTGTTTGTGGCGGGAATCACGGCGGGGAATAAGCTCTGCGGATTGATGGAAATGGCGGGAACCTCTGTCGGTGCGGCTGTAGCGACCTTTGCCGGGCAGAACCTGGGTGCCGGACAGATGGCGCGGATCCGCGAGGGAGTCCGTTCGGCGGCGAAAATATCTTCTGCGATTGCACTTAGTATTGCTGCTTTTATCATTCTCACAGGCAGATGGGTCGTAAAGCTCTTTATTACCGGAGAGGCAGAGGTAGTAGAAAGCGTGGTGGCCGTGGCCTACCCGTATTTGGTCATCATGAGCGTGATGCTCCTTGTACTGTATATGTTGTTTATTTTTCGTTCGGCGCTCCAGGGAATGGGGGATACTGTGATACCAATGATATCCGGGATAGTAGAGCTGGTGATGAGAATGTCGATGGCGCTGTTGCTGCCGCTTTTGTTAAAGGAGTATGGCGTTTATCTGGCTGAAGTATCTGCCTGGCTGGGGGCAGCAGTACTGCTGGCCGTTGCTTACCGGATGAAAATGCAGCGTTATCAGGAGCGGCTATAAGCACAGGAACAAAAAATGGTAAACAGAATGGTAGTTTTTGCCGATATAATCCATAAGGTTTGTGCTCCCGTTTGGATAATCGTAAGGAGGCCTGCTGTGAAAAAGAGAAGAGGTATTTTAATCGGATCGACTTTGGGGTTTTTAGCTGTGTTATTGGGGGAGTTGTATTGTTTGCTGAATTTCCGGGGCGATGTAGTGATGATTGCGGGAGTCGGAGTGGTGCTTTTGATTATGGCATATCTGATGCTGGATGCCGGCTTTGAGTATTGGGAATATTTGCAGGAGCCGGAGGAACCGGCCCTTGAAAATGGACAGGCAGAGGCAGACCGGTCGGCGCAGGCTTTCAGGCAGAGCCTTCGGCAGATAGAGGCAGAGCTGGCTCTGCTGCGAAAGGACTTATCTGATTTACTCAAGGCAGAAATTCAGTATGAACGGGAGAATACCAGAGCCTTGATCAGCCATAATAAAAAGGAGATGGAGCTGCTTTCGGAAAAGCTGGAACACATAGCAGAAAATAAAAAGGAAAACTAGGAGGGAGAATTGTTGAGGTAACATATGGAATATATTGTATTAGACCTGGAATGGAATCAAGGGGAGGAAAAGAGGGAAGAGCGGGGAAGGTCTCTTCCTTTTGAAATTATTGAGATTGGAGCAGTCAAGCTGGACGGGGAACGGAGGGTAAAGGATACCTTTCACCGAGTGATTCGTCCGGTTGTGTACCCGCAGTTGTTTGAGATTACAAAGCAGTTGATTGAATTGACGGATCAGGATTTGCAGCAGGGAGGAACCTTTCAGGAGGCAGGGAGAGCATTTTGGGACTGGTGCGGCAGTGGAGAATATCGGTTTTGTAGCTGGGGGCCTTCGGATTTGGCCGTGTTGCAGCAAAATCTGGATTTTTTTGAGGTAGACTTTCAGATGGAATATCCTTTGTATTATTATGATGTGCAGCAGTTATACACCATTGCCTTTGAGGAAGAACAAAATGCCCGCAACCTGGAGTATGCCGTACGGGAGCTGAAGCTTCCGGTAGACAGGCCATTTCATGGGGCGCTCGCAGATGCTGAATATGCGGCAGAGGTGTTTGCACAGATTGATTTTGATCTGGTTCTGCACTATCCGGCTCTGGATCTATATCGCCATCCGGCTCCGGGGGAGGATGCTATCCTGGTGCAATGCCCGGATTACCGGCAGACAGTATCCTGCTCCTATACGACGAAGGAGGAGGTACGCATGGACCGGAGAATGGCACAGCTTTGTTGCTGTGTCTGCGGGAAAAAGGGGAAACGGCTGATTCCCTGGTTTGCAAATAACAGTAATAATCGTAATTATGACAGCCTGGGGATCTGCCGGGAGCATGGATATTTAAAGGGACGTCTGGTCATTAAAAATCCGGCCTCCCAGGAGTTCTTCGGCGTACAGACGGTACGTCTGGCATCCGAAGAGGAGGAAAGCCGGTTAGAAGCCAGGTATCAGGAGAAAAAGAGGCAGGAACGGTCATAGCTCTTCCCGTCTTTTTTTCCTTCTGGCAAAATAGGCATTGCGCCGTCTCCGGTACGGAAGCTCTACCAGAACACAATAAAGAACCCCCAAAGCGACCAGAAACAGGACGATTCCGGTGATAATAAATGGTTTTAGACTTTTTTCCTTTTTGGTTTGTTTGGTATCTTCGGTATTGTCAGCCGTATGATTATCGGTAGAATCGGAGGAAGCAGTATCCTGGTTGGTGACAGCCAAATCGGCATCTGACTCCTCCAGGGTATCCTTTGGTTCCGTACCATTTGGAGAAGTGGTGTCTTTTTCCGAAGTACCGTTTTGTTCTATATTTGATAAGGAAAGATCCTCTGCGCTTTCATATAAAATGTCCGTATAGCCGACTATTTTATCACCATATTGATATGTCACCTGTCCAATCGCATTTGCACCCTTTTGGAGTACCTCGACCGGGTGGTAGGTAATCGTCTGCTTGACGTCGGCATAGGAGGCGCCGTTTGGCAGAATCACGTAGGAATCTGTATCAATCGAAAGCGGAGCATTTTTCATATCAAAGAGCGGACTGAATCGGGTAAACAGGGAAAAATTGTCAAAGGAAGGTGCCTGATCCAGCTTGCTGATCGCCTGTACGGAAAAGTTGTCAAATACATAATCCAGCAGAGTAGTGGTATCCTCGTATTGGTTGACCTGCATCTGAGAGTGCATTGTTACACAGACGACATCGAGATTTTCCCGTTTGGCGAAGGTGACAAGGGTATAGCGTGCTTCATTGGTAAAACCGGTTTTTCCGGCATAGCAATCTTCATAGGCAAACTGCGGTAGCTTCGCCGGATTGACCATCTGGTGGGTATTGGCTACCCAGCGGGTTTCCTCCATTTTTTCAGTCGGAGGGATTTCATACACTCTGGTTCCGGCAATCTTTTTAAAGGTAGAGCTGCGGATGGCAGCCTGAGCGATCAGAGCCATATCATAGGCGCAGGTATAGTGGTTTTCATCGTGGAGGCCGCAGGAATTGGCAAAATGGGTATTGACACAGCCAAGCTCCTTTGCCCGGTTATTCATCATATCCACAAAGGCCTTGGAAGAGCCACCGACATGCTCGCCAATCGCTTTGGCCACTTCGTTGCCGGAGGCCAGCATCATCCCGTACATGCAGTTTTCCATACTCAGCGTTTCGCCGACGTTCATGCCGATGCTGCTGCTGTCGATGCCATTGCCATAGACGGCTTCTTCCGTAAATTCTACGATTTCATCCATAGAGCAGTTTTCTACGGCCAAAAGTGCAGTCATAACTTTCGTAATGCTGGCTGGATATTTGGCTTCCTCTGCGTTTTTTTCATAGAGAACCGTTCCGGTAGACAGCTCTAATACAACAGCAGACTCTGCATTGACGGACGGGCCGGACGGCCAGGAAACGTCAGCGCCGGAATCCGAACCTGGGGACATAGCTGCCTGTGCCGCAGCTACCGGTAGCAGGAAAAGCTGTGCAGACAGGGAAAGCAGGAGTGCCAGTGTCAGAAAGAAAACAAAACGATAGGAAGGTGTATATAATCTATGCTTCATAATCAGATAACCTCTTTTCTGCCAGAAATATAAATATTACGCCGGATAGGCAGGCGTTGGAACCATTCCCCTCTAGTATAGTAGATTTTGCAGACAGGTTCAAGGGGGAATTGACAGAATGGGAAAATTTTATAGAGCAGGTGATAAGCTGGCGGAGAAAGTGGCAAGGGAAATATCTGAAAATATAAGAAAAGATGGAATTGAAAAGAAGAAGGGAATATGATAGGATTAGAAAAGGAAAGAGGCTATAAACAAGTGTGCGGTTAAGACAGCAGGAAGTAGGATAGAAAAGGGGAAAACAATGCGGTTAAGAAATATCAGAGGTTCCAGAGAAGTGATTGCCTCCAATGAATATGTAGTACAGGAAGCGGAAACAAGGCGTGGACAGTGGAAGGCTGTATTCGGGAACGATAATCCGATTCAGATTGAAATCGGTATGGGAAAGGGGCAGTTTTTGACAGAGTTGGCCAGACGGAATAAAACAGTCAACTATGTGGGGATCGAAAAGTATTCCAGTGTTTTGATCCGGGCAATCGAGAAGCGCAGCCAGGAGGATTTGCCGAACCTGCTGTTTGTGAGGATGGATGCCGAGCATATCGGGGAGGTCTTTGGAGAGGGAGAGGTAGAGCGGATTTATCTGAATTTTTCCGATCCGTGGCCGAAGGATCGCCATGCAAAGCGGCGTCTGACCTCAAAGGAATTTTTGGCGCGGTATGAGAAATGCTTAACGAGGGATGGTGATATCCAGTTTAAGACAGATAACCGGCAACTGTTTGCATTTTCCTTGGAGCAGGCGGCAGAGGCTGGCTGGGAAACAAAGGAAGTAACCTATGATCTGCACCACAGCGATTATCTGGAAGGGAATGTGATGACCGAGTACGAGGAACGGTTCAGCGCACAGGGGAACCCGATTTGCCGGATGGTGCTGGTAAAGGTCAGATAGAACGGTTTGGCAGAAGCTGCATACTATACTAACAGAGACAATGTAGGAGAGGAGCTGGCGTATGGCGGCAGGCACAGCGAGGGCAGCAGGAGGAAAAAACAATATAAAAGAAGTCGTCAAAACGATGAACAAATCCTATCAGGAAATGCAGCCATTGATGAATGGGATTGCAAAAAAACTAAATAAAAAGGGTTCCAAAAAGAGTTAACACATAGAAAAGCAGCCGGGTAAGAGAAAAAAGAAAACCCGGCTGCTTTTTTCTGATCCTTATCTAAAAATTATCTGGAATGTGCTTTTGCGTCAGCTTATTTTTTAAAAACTTATTGAACAGATGGGAAATCACAGCGACGACCGGAACGCCTAAAAACATCCCTAATACGCCGGCATATGCTCCGCCGATGGTAATAGCAAAAATGACCCAAAGCGGCTTTAAGCCTGTAGAGCTTCCGAGGATTTTCGGCCCTAAAATCAAGCCGTCAAACTGCTGGAGCGCCAGAATCATCAGTGCGAAACCGAGAGCCTCTAACGGAGAGATAAACAGGTAAATCAGAACACCCGGTACGGCGCCGATAAACGGGCCGAAATAAGGAATCATATTGGTGACACCAACGATAACGCTGATCAAAAGCGCATACGGCATCCGTAAAATACTCATAATGATAAAACAGAGGATGCCGATAATCAGAGAATCCAGTGTTTTTCCAGTGATAAAGCCAGTGAAAATATTCAGGCATTCCTTGGCTGTTTTGATATAAGTATGAACACGCTTTTCCGGCAGTAGTGCATAAGCGATACGCTTGCAATTCCTGGCCAAAACGGGTTTATCCGCCAGCATATAGCAGGAAACCACGATAGAAAGCAGTAAATTGACAATAATTCTGACGATAGAAACGGAAACCGAATACAGCACAGGAACCAGGTTTGTGATAAAATTTGTCCCATAGCTTAGCAGGTTTGGAATGATTTCCTGTATTTTTTCTTCCATCCAGGCGACGTCCAGATCCGGGTAAATATCCTCGATATTTTCCAGAAAATCTGTAATTCCATCTACGATATCCGGGGTAATGGCAGCTAGCTCCTTGATGCTTTCGCCGACTTGCGGCAGAACATAAATAAGTGCAACGGCAATTAGCCCAATTGCCACTACGTAGGAAAGAGCAATCGACAAAATTTTACACAAAAGCCGGAGTTTTCCCTTAAACAGTCTTTGAAATATTTTCTGGTCTAAAAAAACCATCAAGGGATTTAGCAAAAGGGCAATAAATATCGCACCTAAAAACGGCGCCAGAGCCGAAATCAAACGATTCAGGGCGGCCATTGTTTCGGAAAAATTGACGATCATATAAATGATAATGGTTCCTATTGTGACAGAAACTAAAGCATAAACACAAATCGTAAAATAGTTGGAATTGGCATGAAAGGACTGCTTTGGCTGATAATGGCTTTCAGGGGCAGGCGGCGTCTGCTCTGGAGAATACGGAGAGTGTCCCTCCTGTGGGGTTGGAAGCGTTGGTTGCTGCTGTTTATTGCTCATAGGAAACTCCTCTTTTCTAACTTTTTATTTTTGCTGTTTCTCTTTTCAGAAAAGGTCTTCTTATTTTTATATGTAAGCCAGTCTATCTGTATTCTACTCGTGAAAAAGAAATTCTGCAAGGGTTTTAAGAAAAATATAAGATATTGTAAACAGTTGTTTAAATGGCAGCCTTGTAACGTAGGCTTTACGGCATTTCCAGCGGAAGCTGGCAGATTTCCAAATAAATATGGTGGAAATTTTGCCTCAGATTTGCTATGCTGATTTCAGGGAGTAAAGAAGAGCTGTCATGAAAATCGGACACTGCCGCCTGGGTGATAGGAAATAGATAGAAGGCAAATAGGGCAGATGGCGAAAGGGCTGACAGCAAAAAGCTGACAGTAAAAAAGCTGATGGCAAAGAAAGGATGAGGAAGAATGGGATTAGAGGAAATGGGAAAGCGCCTGGCGGAGCTACGAAAGCACGAAGGTTTTTCACAGGAACAGTTGGGGAGGCTGGCAGGTGTTTCAAGACAGACGGTTTCCAAATGGGAACTAGGTGAGTCCATACCGGATACGGAAAATATTGTGCAGCTAAGCCGGTTGTTTGAAGTGACAACAGATTATTTGCTGTTAGGAGAGCAGGAAGTGCAGAACACTGCCGAGGACAAGATGGATCTGGAAGGTTTGTATGGGATAACGGGCAAGGTAGGCAGAGAGTCCATACCAGAGGCGGGAAACAAAGCAAATAGGAGGTTCCAGCAGGAAGCAACAGTAGGGTCAGAGATCGTGACGAGGGGAATAGAGGGAGAACCAGGCAAAGAAGAGATACTGCAGACGGAGACAGAAGCAGGGAGCAAACGGGAAAGCGAAAAAGAAAAAGAAGGCAAAGAGGCCAAAAGAAAACGCACCAATAAGAGGTTGGTTATTTCTGCTATCGTGACGGGAAGCCTTGGCACGCTGGGACTGGTGGTGATCTGGGTACTTTCTACGATGATCAAGTCGTTTGAGGAATCCTTTAGTTCAGATAGTACAGGACGGGTTACGTATCATTATGGGGCGGGATATTCCTTTGCCGGGTTTGTGGAAAAGTACCGGCTGCAGGCCTTGGTGGGGATTTTTGTGTTTTTTCTTTTTGCAGCGGCGGTGCTGCTGGTGATTCGTTATATGAGGAATCATGTGGACTGGGAGAGCGTAGAGTAAAGCTTTCCGGTTAGGGTGGCAGCTTCGTTTCGCTCCATTTGGATTGGCTTATGTAGGAATGGGATACGTTTTCCGAGCAAGTACAGACGTATCCCATTTTTTTACTTTTTTAATTAGACATTTATAAAATATTTTCTATTGACAAAAATCTAATATAGTGATATATTAGATAATCATTATAGCATATAAATTAGACACATATCTAATAATCTGAATTTCCAACCAAATAAAATCAATTTCAACAGAAGAAAGGAGCAAGCAATCGTGACTATTCAAAAGGAACCATTATGGCTCGCTGAGGCGTTTAATGCCCTGGGTCGGGAAAAGGATTCAGATATCGAGCTGATTATGAGCCATCCGGAGAAGTTTGGGATGAGCAGGCAGGAGTTGGAGGCACTCGTTGCTCCCTATCAGGCGTATCGGGATGCAGTGCTGCCAGAGCTGTTGACGCTTTTAAAGGAAAATAAGGCGCTGCGTATTTACTGGGGCGAGGATGGAACGGGAGATGAGTCAGGTAAAGAAGATAAATATCTTTGCTATGCGGTTTTTCATGGGGCGGCGCTTCTGTTTGCAGACGAAAAGCATCCAGAGAAGCTGCTCAGATGGAAGGCAAGGGAAAACCGTGCGGAGGAACTGCTGCGCCGGACGAGCAAGCTGATTGGCTGGGTGTTAGATTTCCTTTTGTCGGATGAGGGAAGGGTTTGGGGCGATGAGGAGCATACGGCAAAAATTCCGAAACGGATCGCTTCCGTCCAGGAGCTGACCAGGCTTTTGGAGCAGGTTAGCGTACCGAGGGACTGGAAATATCGTCTGGTGTATTTGTATTTAAATCAGGAGGAATTTTACCGGGAATTTCGGAAAACCGCAGAAAAGATGGCGGCTCTGCTAAAGAAGAGCTTTACCCAGATAGCGGATTTGTATGAGAAGATGAGACAGAGTACGGAGGGGGAGGGGTTGAGGAAGCTGATCGGAGAGGGAAATTCCGGCCTGAAGTTTCCCCTGGAGGAAATAGAAGGACTTTCGGTGCATCTGTCGATCTTCCGTTATAATGGGATTTCCTACCATGACTGGGAAGATTGGAAGGAGCAGGGAAAAGAGCAGAGGTTTATGATAGAGGTCGGAATGTTTGTCTGGAGGCTGGTATCCGGCCAGGAAGAAAAGGGACTTCTTACAATAACTGAGGTACAGGCCGTTTGCAAGGCGTTAGGGGATGGAAGCCGTTACCGGATTCTGGAGTTGATTTTGCAGAAGGGAAGGATGTATTTGCAGGAACTCTCCAGAGAAATCGGACTTACGCCAGCGACCATTTCCCACCATATCTCTGTGTTAATGGATGCGGATTTGCTGCAGCTAGAGATGGGAGAGACAGAAAAGAAAATCATCCATTATGCAGTGAGTCCAAGGCAGCTTGAACGGATTGCCGCTACCTTCCGGCAGCTCGCGGAGGAAGCACGGGAGCGGCAGTAGAGGGGAAACCAGAGGAAAAAACGAAAAAACAGAAATCAAAAAGGGAGTGGAAGGATGAAGGAGAAAGAGAAAAAGAAAGAGAAGGCATATCCGCTGGGACAAACCCTAAAACGAATGTTACGTAATACCTGGCGGGAAAACAGAAGTTTGTTTGGAAAGTCACTTTGCTATATGGTAATCGCGGGTATTTATCCGTTCTTTGCCGTACTGCTGCCAAAGCTTTTGATTGGAGTGCTGGAGAATACGATGCTGCAAAGTATCGTGCTGCAGATCGGGGCAATTGTGCTGGCGTATTTTTTGGTAGCAGGACTGTTCGCTTTTTTGCAGAAATATCTTCACGACCGCGACTACAATGCAGTGTCGATGCTGCGTCTGAACTGTCTGGCAGTGACATTTGACCGTTTGATGACGATGGACTATAAATACCGGGAGGACGCGCATTTTTTAGATCAGTATCAGATGGCGTTTACTGCGACCAGCAGCAACGATAACGGGGTAGAGGGAATTTATCACAAGCTGTATGATCTGCCTGCTCAGGTGCTTTCCATCTTGATCCTGACGGTTCTGGTAGGAAGAGCGAATCCCCTGATTCTGCTGGGGCTTACAGGGAATGTTTTGGTAGGGCTGTGGGTACAGAACCGTGCCAATGCTTATCAGTATTCCAAACGGGAGGAGATGGGCAAGGCAGAACGGCGCGGTTATTACTATTATAAGACGACCTATGATTTTTCCTTTGGCAAGGAAATCCGGCTGTTTGGCTTTGAAAAGCGGGTAATTGATAATTATAACCTGGAAATCCGGCGTTATGTAGACATCATTCGTTTGATTCAAAACCGGGCGTTTGCGCTTGGCTTTCTGGCTCTGGGGGCGACATTGATAAGCGATCTTCTGGCATATGGCTGTTTGATTTACGGGGTGTTACGGGGGATGTCGATAGCAGATTTTTCTATGTATTTATCAGCAGTGCTGAGCCTAGCAGGATTGTTGGCGTTGTTTTCGGAGAGTCTGGCCTTTATCCACAAGGAGGGGCAGTATGTCAGTGAATATTATCGGTTTTTGGACGCTGATTTGGGGATAACAGGCGGAAAAAAAGAGGCGCTTGTGGATACTTTAGAAATAGAATTTAAAAATGTGACGTTTCGTTATCCGGGGACAGAAAAAAATATCTTTGAAAACCTGAATTTTACCATACATAGCGGGGAAAAGCTGGCGATTGTCGGCATCAATGGCGCCGGGAAAAGCACCTTGGTAAAGTTGATGACTGGGTTGTTTGAACCGACAGAGGGGGAAATTTTGGTCAACGGGATTTCGCAGCGGGAGTTTAATCGTCAGGAATATTTTAAAATGTTTTCTGTTGTGTTCCAGGATGTAGTTCCGGTAGCGTTTACCATTGGTGAAAATGTGGCCTGCACGGCCAAAGATATCGATCAGGCAAGGCTTTGGGACTGTCTGGATCGTGTCGGCCTGGGAGAAAAGATTCGGGAGTTTGAAAAGGGAACGGATCAGATGATGTTAAAGGTGATCGATGAAAACGGAACACAGTTTTCCGGTGGAGAAACACAGAAGCTGATGATTGCACGGGCGTTGTATAAGGATGCCAATATGGTGATTTTGGACGAGCCGACGGCGGCGCTGGATGCTTTGGCCGAGGCAGAAATCTATCAAAATTTTGATGAGCTGGTTTCCGGGAAGACGGCTGTTTATATTTCCCACCGGCTTTCCAGTACCAAGTTCTGTGATAAAATCGCCCTGTTTGATGGCAATGGATTGGCGGAATATGGGAACCATGAAGAACTGATGGCGAAAAAGGGAGAATATTATCATATGTTTACCGTACAGGGGAAATATTATCAGAAGGGGGCGAGCGCATGAGCCGGGGAAGCAGAAGCAAGATAAACAGGAATGAGGTAAGCAGAGACGAAGAAAGCAGGAACGAGAAAAGCAGGAACGAGAAAAGCAGAAATGGGAATAGCAAAGGCGAAAGAAAGGAAAATAAGAGCGGACAGGGAACAGCAAAGGTGGCTCGTACCTGGAAAAAGCTGAGGGAAATATTTGCTCTTGCATGGAGTATTTCTCCGCCGTATATTATGCTGATTGTGGCAAATGCCTTAATCAGTGCAGCGCAGATTTTAGCAAACGTTATCCTGCCGAAATTTTTGATTGACGAACTGACGCATGGCAGAGAAGAGAACTGGCTGTTGATTTGGGGACTGGCGATTGTCGGCAGCAATTTGCTTTTTGGCCTTCTGGCCAGGCTGATGAAGCGGAATTTGGAGATTCAAAACCAGTATATGAATGAAAAAATGAATCAGGCGCTGGGGATAAAACTGATGCACGTCGATTATTCTTATCTGGAAAACCCCTATTATCTGGATTTAAAGGAGCGGGCGGCCTTTGCCTGTACGAATCAGAGCGCCGTCTATAACCTGATTGAAGGGGTTTCGCTGGTGTTAAAATCGGTAGTGACGTTAGCAGGGCTGCTGTCGGTGATGCTGACGCTAGGACCGGTGCTGTTTTTCATCAGCGCTGTCACGATTGTCTTGACACTGCTGCTGCTTTCCAGATTTTCCACGTATCAGGTATGGTTCTTTGAGCAGATCGTTCCGGTCAATCGGAAATATGGTTATTATTTGAATTTGGGCTACAACGATGATACGCTGCAAAAGGACGCACGCTTATATGGAATGTCGCCGATGCTTCTGGAACGGGTACTGGATTATACCAAAGAATTTATGGCAGAGTTTCAGGTGTTTTACCGAAAACGGGGAAAGGTGATGGGACTGGTGGAGGTTCTCTCTATCCTTCATGCTGCTATTACCTATGGATATGTTGCCCTGCGGGTGTGCGGCATCGGGACGGCAAAGCGTCTGGGGCTTGGTTCCTTTACTATGTATGTCAATGCTTCGATTCAATTCACCACGGAATTCCGTACACTGTTAAACAATTTTGTGCGGACGAAGCAGATGTTAGATTATTTAGATCCGTTCTTAGAGCTGATGGAGCTGCCAGAGGTGCGGCAGAGCGGGACAGTGCTGTTTTCCGGGGAGGTAGAGGAAGTCTGTTTTGAAGGGCTTTCCTTTACGTATCCGGGCAGCGACAAGGAGGTGCTTTCGGATCTGAGCTTTACGATCCATAAGGGAGAAAAAATCTCGATTGTCGGCTTAAACGGCGCCGGAAAAACGACCCTGATCAAGCTTCTTTGCCGTCTTTACCGTCCGAGTGCAGGACGGATTCTGGTCAATGGCCGGGATATCCAGGAATACGATTATGACAGCTATGTAGGAAGCCTGGCAGCGGTATTTCAGGACTTTAAGCTGTTTGATTTTACGTTGCGGGAAAATATTACCTCTTTAGACAAGGGCAGTGAGGATACAAAGAGAGTAGAAGAAATCGTCCGGGAGGTCGGACTGTCGGAGAAGCTGTCGGAGCTGCCGCAGGGGCTGGATTCCCTCTATGGAAAGGCGTATGACGAGGAGGGCGTAGAGCTGTCCGGCGGACAAGGTCAGAAGGTGGCTATCGCCAGGGCATTGTATAAGGATGCGTCTCTTGTGATTCTGGATGAACCGACCTCCGCGCTCGATCCGTTGGCAGAGGCCGATATTTACCAGAATTTCAATCAGATGGTACAAAATAAAACCGCGCTTTATATTTCCCACCGGATGTCGTCAAGCGTATTCTGTGACCGGATTTTGGTGATTGACGGCGGGCGGATTTCGGACTTCGACAGCCACGAAAACCTGATGAAAAAGGGCGGCAGCCTGTATTGTAGGTTGTTTCAGGCGCAGGCGGAAAATTACCAGGAGGGTACAGCCTAAAAATATCAGCTCCCACCAGAGAACAATCCGGCGGGAGCGATAGCAAACGAAAAAAATTATGCGTTGATTTTGGTCATAATCGTTTTCCACTTGCCCGTGCGGTAGCGCAGGAACAACAGGAGCAGTCTGGCGGCGATTTCTACCATCATCACGATATAGGTTGCGTACAGATCCAGATGGAACGCCCGAATTGCCAGCACGGAAAAGAGGGTACGGATACCCCAGTTGGTGATGGCGGTGATGTAAAAGTTGATCGTCGTATCCCCGGCTCCGCGCAGCACACCGGAATAAATCCAGGCAGCTACCTGAATCGGCTGGATTAGAGCCATCAGGCGCAGACAGGCGGCAGCCATTTTGATAACAGCCTGATCCGGAGTAAAGATCCGGATTAGTCCCTCGGAAAAGACGTAAAGCCCGACCCCGGTAAAGCACATGACGATGATGCCCATTGTCATCGTAGTACGGACGAACTTTTCAGCCAGATGCGGCTTTTCGGCACCGAGTGCCTGTCCGACCAGGGTGGTGATAGCGGTCTGGAAGGCAAAGGCCGGCATATAAGAGAGTGATTCGGCAGCTAGGCTTAAACTGTTGGCGGCAATGCTGACCGTACCAAGGGTGGCGATGCTGCTTGTGACGAAAATACCAGAGGAGGACATAAAAATACGTTCTAACATGGCTGGAAAGCTGATCCGGAAAATCTGTTTGGAAAGCAGCTTGTCCGGGATGATATCTGCTTTGCTCTGGAAGCTCATGCGATATGGGTTTTTATGGCCAAAGGCAACCCGGAACGCCATCATTCCGGCTACAAGCATACTAAATGCGGTAGCAGCTCCGGCTCCGTTGACTCCCCAGCCTGCGCCCGGCATCGTAAAGGAAAGTCCAAGCACGGAAATGGTTCTGGTCGGATAAATCAATAAGAAGTTGCCGATGACATTGATTACATTCATGATTAGGTTGAGCTTCATCGGCGTTTTTGTATCGCCGTAGCCGCGAAAGGCGGAATTCAGCACCATAGCAGCCAGGCTGAAGAACCGCCCAAAAGCGACGATCAGGTTGTACTGCGTCGCGGTATCCAGGATATCCTCTCCGGCTCCCATCCAGAGCGGAATCATCCGGGAAAGGGAGGCCGTAAGAATGGTAATCGGCAGCCCTATGTAGAAAATAACCATCATCGCATGGCGCATCAGCTTTTTCACCAGATCAAAGTCTCCGGCGCCTGTCGCACGCGCGACCAGCGCCGTAATACCGACGCCTAACGCCATGATGATTCCATTTAAAAGGAAAATCGGGGAGTTGCTGATGCTGATAGAAGCCGTGGCTTCCGCCCCCATCGAACCAACCATCGCGGTATCCGCAAAGCTGACCAGGGTGGTAAAAATCTGTTCGACAAAAACCGGCCAGGCCAGCAGCAGGATCGTTTTGGTTACACTGCGGGACTCGTCTACGACATTGATTTGTTGCTGTTTTGACGCCATATGAAATCCTTCTCCTTTGTTTATAATTTAAAAATAGTTCGCGTAACCTGTATTGATATAGGGAATGACAAAAATTTTTGTGGGTTACTATAGTTACACGAATGGGATAGGCTATCTTTCATTATAATACAAAAGAAAGGGGATGTCTATATAGCCGGGATTATTTGTCACCATAATGCTTGCTTACAAATGCGATTATATAACACTGTTGTATGCTGAAAGCAAGCATATGTATTACATATGAGTAGAATTAAGGGCTGTTTTTGTATCAGGAGAAAAACGGAGATTTCCTACTTGACGAACTCTTTTTGTAGGAGTATGATAAGGCGGAAAAAGCAAAATAGAAAGAGGGAGTGAGTATGCAGTTATTGGTTTTGATTTTAAAGCATGTGGAGCTGGTGAAGGATTTGGTCAAGGAGCTGGCAGAGGCGGGCGTGCATGGCGGAACGAGCATAGACGGCACAGGGATGGCCAGTACGTTGGCAAATATGGAGGATTTGCCGATGTTTGGGATTTTGCGGCGGGTGCTTTCCGACGAGGAAAGGGAGTTAAGTAAGATCCTGCTCTTTGTCATAAAGGACGAGCAGGCGGCAGAAGCCAGAGCCATTATCAAACGAGTGGCCGGGAACCTGAATAAGCCGAATACCGGGATTTTGTTTTCGCTTCCGATTACGTATGTGGAAGGGCTTGGTGACTAAGGATGGAGTGGAATACATTAACGTATTTGGCGGTCTGCCTGTTTTTATGCCTGATTGCAGGTAAAATTGTCAAGCAGGTTAAGCTGCCGAATGTCACTGGATATATTATTATGGGGTTGCTGGCCGGCCCGTATTGTCTGAAAATTGTGCCAAAGGATGTGGTAGAGGGGATGGCGTTGATCCCGGAGGTGGCTCTGGGCTTTATTGCCTTTTCGATAGGTGCGGAATTTAAGCTTTCCTATCTAAAGCGGGTAGGAAAGGCACCGATTATCATTGCCTTTACAGAAGCGCTAGGAGCTGTGCTGGTCGTGGATTTGATTTTGATTGCAACAGGGAATGATGTTCCGTTTTCTCTGTGTCTGGGAGCGATTGCAGCAGCGACGGCTCCGGCGGCAACTCTAATGGTCGTGCGTCAGTACAAGGCAAAGGGGCCGGTGACAGAGACGCTTCTTCCGGTCGTGGCAATCGACGATGCCGTGGCGCTGATGGCGTTCGGTCTGTCAGTAGCCGTAGCAAAGGCGATAGAATTCCATGGGCAGGTCAATGTCCTGAATACGATTTTAGATCCGGCGGTAGAGATTTTTGGCGCACTGCTGTTCGGTGCAATACTGGGTGTGATTTTCCGTTTTCTGGTTAAATGGTATACCGGGAGGGGGAATCGTCTGGCCATTACGATAGCAATGGTATTTATCTGTGTGGGTATTTCTGATATCGTAGGATTTTCCTCTCTGCTGGCTTGTATGGCGATGAGCTGTATTCTGGTCAATACAAGTCAGGAAAGCGATATTATTTTTGGCCAGCTGGATCGGATGACGCCGCCGATTTTTATGTTGTTTTTCTTTATTTCCGGTGCGGAGCTGGATTTGACGATTCTGCCGCAGGTCGGTATCGTCGGCGTGCTGTATGTGCTGTTTCGTGTTGTCGGCAAATGGCTGGGCGCCTGGTTTGGCGGAAAGGTCAGCAAGGCTGCTCCCGTGGTGCAGAAATACTTAGGTTATACCCTGATTCCACAGGCGGGCGTCGCGATTGGCTTAGCGAGTGTTGCGATGGCGGCAGTTCCGCACCACGGCGCTAAAATCCGGGCGATTATTTTATGCGGAACGATTATTTATGAACTGATTGGACCAGTCGTGACGAAATTGGCGCTGAGGAAAGCAGGCGAGATTGGTTAAACTGTTTTATTATTGGAGAACGAGAGGAATCTCGCCCGCAGGATACGAAATAAAGGAATAATGGGAGCAGATATGAAGTGCTGGGAGATGGCAGTCATTTTCCTGCAGGGGACGTGGGGGATTGTGCAGAACCTGGCGGGTGGAGTGATTTTTCTTCTGCATATCCGGGAGCGGTATTTCTATTATAAAGGAAGTGTTGTGACGTTTTGGGATATGCCGGAAATGAGCCTGGGAATCGGGATGTTTATTTTTTTGAGCAAGGATTATGTAACAGTGAATAAACCAGTATTAAAAATAGCAAAGTCAAATAAACGCATATAAAAGTAAAGAAATTCCAGCTAAGGTTATCGTTGCTCGATTGGGAAAAGTATGGTAAACTAAAGAGGTATCAAAAACGATAAGGCCATATGCCGCAGAGTGCAAGGACGACCGTCTGTAAAGGCTGCAGTATATGATATTGCAAAGGAGGTTTCCGCATATGTCAGATTTGAACAGGGATCTGGAACGGCTCAGAAACGAAGAGACTGACTTTACCTTCTGTTACGATCCAGAGGATATCACCAGGAACAAAAGCGTCTGCGCTCTGTCCTATTTGTCGGTTTTGTTTTTCCTGCCGTTGGTTGTATGTCCGGATTCCAGATATGGACGGTTTCATGCGAACCAGGCATTGGTGCTACTGATCACATCGGTTGCCGGAAATGTGATGTTTCGGATAGCGAAATCCATTTTGTCTGTCGTGCATTTGGGGTGGATTGCCGGGATAGCGAGCTGGTTTTGGGGCCTCCTGGTGTTCCTGCTGATGATTTTTGGAATTGTAAACGTCCTAAACGGACGTGCCAGAGAGCTGCCGTTGATCGGGAAGATCAAGCTGCTCCGTTAAGAGGCAGGGGGCAAGAGCCAAAAACGGAAAGCAAAACAGCAAAGGGCAAGAATTAAAAAAGCGAAAAGAAAGGAAGGATTGTAATGGAGAATAAGACAGCCTGGGGCAAATACGACGAGGCGAAGCTCAAAGAGGTATTTGCGCTCAGTGACAGCTACAGAGCATTTATTTCCGATTGTAAAACCGAGCGGGAATGTGTAGACGAGGTGATCCGTCAGGCGGAGGCCGAGGGCTACCGGAATTTGCAGGATATTGTAGCAAAAGGTGAGAAGCTGCAGGCAGGGGATAAGGTTTACGCTCAAAATATGGGCAAGGCAATCGCGTTGTTTCTGATTGGGAAAAAGCCGTTAGAGCAGGGGATGAATCTCTTAGGCGCACATATTGATTCCCCTCGGATTGATATCAAGCAGGTTCCGCTCTACGAGGATACCGAACTGGCGCTGTTGGATACGCATTATTACGGCGGCATCAAAAAGTATCAGTGGGTGACACTGCCATTGGCCATTCATGGTGTGATTGCCAAGAAGGACGGAACGACGGTGAAGGTAAACATCGGGGAAAAGGACGACGATCCGGTAGTCGGAATTTCCGATCTGCTTGTTCATCTTTCTGCGAGTCAGATGGATAAAAAGGCAAATAAGGTGATTGAAGGCGAGGATTTGAACGTCTTGATCGGCAGTATTCCGTTGGCAAATGTAGCAAAGGAAAAGGAAAAAGAGGCTGTGAAAGCGAATATTTTAAAGCTTCTTTCGGATACCTATGGGATTGTAGAGGAGGATTTCCTCTCTGCAGATCTGGAGGTCGTGCCAGCCGGACGTGCCAGGGATTACGGCTTTGACCGCAGCATGATCATGGGCTACGGACAGGATGATCGGGTATGTGCCTACACCTCGATGAAGGCGCTGTTTGAGGCAGAAAGCCCGGAGAAAACCGCTGTTTGTATCCTGGTAGACAAGGAAGAGGTCGGCAGCATCGGTGCAACCGGTATGCACTCCCGTTTCTTTGAAAATGCAGTAGCGGAATTGATGAACTGTTGCGGAGAGTTTTCCGAGCTGAAGCTGCGCCGGGCATTCCAGAACTCCAAGATGCTCTCCTCCGATGTCAGCGCTGCCTTTGATCCGAACTATCCAGCAGTCAATGAAAAGAAAAACACGGCTTACTTTGGAAAAGGTCTGGTGTTCAATAAATATACCGGCTCCCGCGGAAAGGGCGGCTGCAACGAAGCGAACGCGGAATATATGGCCGAGCTGCGCCGGATTATGGAGGAAAACCATGTTTCCTTCCAGACCTCCGAGATTGGCAAGGTAGACGAGGGCGGCGGCGGAACCATCGCCTACATTATGGCACAGTATAACATGGAAGTCATCGACAGCGGCGTACCGGTGCTGAATATGCACGCTCCTTGGGAGATTACAAGCAAGGCAGATGTGTATGAGGCGTATTGTGGATATAAAGCCTTCCTCAAAGACGCGTAAGATACAAGAGCCGGGAGAGGAAAAACTAAGAGAAGCAGGTATACCGGGTAATGGTATGCCTGCTTTTTTACAGTGTGTCAAACAAAGCCGGGGCGCACTTGCTGGGATAAGGAAATTTGCGGTTTCGTGGCGATATGCGGTTTGTGTGGTGAAAGGTTTTTCTTGTTGGATGGAATATCAAATTTATGGTGTAGAAGACAGGAAATGATTGTCACCTAAAAAAATATATGATATCATCAGAGTAAGAAAGATGCCGATCCGTATGATAAGGCGTTTCTTGGGCAGACGGAGGTTAGTTGGGAGGAGTACGAGGCCTTTTTGGAATCGAGGTACTTTGACCGGAACCGTCCGGATCGGGATCGGATTTTAAAACGATGGGGTATTCCGGAATATTACCCGGATTTTATTGTCCAGGAAGCGCATGGGGTGATGATGTCGGATACCAGTTGGATCAGATTTGAGGGAGAAAACTTGACATGGAAAGAGGTAAATCCAGGACGTCCGGAGGAGTAGAATAATTTATCACAAATTTTAAGGAGCGTGTTTTTTATGGTAGAAGCAAACATGTGTAGTTATGAGGATTTTCCAAAAAGCGAGCTGACAACGGAAGGGATGAAAACGATAGAAGCGAACCGGCAGCCTCGTCATTCCCAGGTGCTTTGGAATGTGGAGTATGCAAAAAAGGACGGTTATCCTTTGCATCTTCAGATTATCCTGCCGCAAAGCCCGGAGGGGATGCTGATAGGAGGAAAAAGGGTGGATGAAACGCCTGAGATGACCGCTTAGGTATTATTATGAACCATATCGACGAAAAGACGGAATTCCGCCCTATTTTGATGATTCACGGAAATAAGGATCGTCTTGTTCCGTTCCAGCAGAGTGTTCTTTTGTATGAAAAGTTGAAGGAAACTCATAAGACGGCGGAGTTTTATTGCTTAGATGGTGCCGATCATGGTGGTGATGCGTTTTTTGATCAAAAGGTGCTGGATATTGTGGAGAATTTTCTTTGTACCTATTGCTGATCGTGATAATTATTTTGAGAAAGGGTTTTACTATGAGAAATAAAGAAGCTTTTGAGAAGGGCAGTTATTTTTTCGGGTTTTGTCCTCCTCCTTCTTTTTCTATTCCAGAACATAATATCATCAGAGGAGCTGATGAGAAGAAAATATCCATATTGCCGGGATGGATATCCGCTACATGGCTTTGATCCGATTGTACGGAACTATGTGACGCTGATGTATTTTACGGCGCACGATACAGCGGTAATAGGGAAGGTATTGTGCAAACCAACGGAACAGAAGCGCACCGCATTATTGCCGGATAAAAATTCCCATTTTTATTCAGGTTATGAGAAAAGAGCAAAGGAGAAGGAGGAGGCAATCGAAGATTTGGTGCCTGCAATGGGATATTATCAGATGCAGGTTCAATTAGAGGAAGTGATTTATGATGATTTACAGTGGAAATATACAGAGAAAGAAATTCTGGATGTCTATATCAATAGCCATGCGATGTATGTTCTTCCAGAAATAGAGGAAGGAAGCCGGTTTATTTTTTTCCTGGATGGGAGGCATTCGGAAGGAAAGAGGGCATGGGAATGGAGTAATCCTAAGGATTGCTTTTATGTTTCCGGCTGGAACCGGGTATATTCCTATAAAAACGTAGAGGCATTAAATCAGTATTCTGGAAAAAGCGTGCAGTATTTGAGTGAAGAAATCTGTCGGTTAAAGGAAGAGAGAAAGAACACCAAAAATCACCCTTCGTAATATAAAATTCTTTCGGAAAGGAAGATGAACGGAAAAATGGATCGTACAGGTGGAAAAATCCGAAACACTGTTTCGCTTTTTTGAGGAAATACTGCCATTGATACTTTCTTAGTCACATTATTTGCTGTTGATGCGTATCAAGGGCAAGAGCGAGGCTCTGCGCCTTGCGTCAGAGAGGAATCTTTTCCATACATCACAAGACAAACAACCGCTAAAACAGTTTCTACGACTGGCTGCGCCCAATGCCTGAAAATAACTCGTTACCATGTTAATAATGCCAAGCATTGGTGCTGACAGACCTAAAATAGCGATAAAGTGTCCGGTCTGATGGATAAGCGCTTCCTCATGAAGAAATATGCTTGCGAGCGCAGCGCCAGCCGTTCCCCAGCCCAATACAACGATAAAAACCTCCCTGATTTTTTCTTGTGATTTTTATCAGGATACCTTATAATGAAATAAAAAAACCGGACATTTGTCCTGTTTGGAGAAAAACGTATGAAACGAGTATATGATAAGACGTTGATAGAGACTTGCCTGAAGCAGACAAAATATGAATCCGTAATGAGCGGTCTGCAAAAGCATCTGTTTGTAGTACAATACGAAAAAGGGGAATTTGTCACAACACCACTACAAAAGAAACACTTATTTCAGATTATCATTTAAGGCTCTTTGAGCATTTATTTTATCCGGGATGACGGAACGGTATATTCTCTTGCAAACGGGCAAAGGGGCTTATAAGCTTACTATCCCTTCGTTTTTTCATCAGAACAATAGAGGGCGTTGCAGTACATATTATGTGGGGAATAAATTGTTTTGATTAGGGAGTGTGATAAAAATGAAAAAGAGCATGACAGACCATATCAAAACTAATAGCCTTATAGTCATACTGTTTGGAGCTTTGATTTTTGGAATGATTCGGATAACCAAAACACCTACGATTCGTATTTCAGATTTAGAAAGCATATCTTTTGATTATGTAACCATAGATCAAAACTGTGCTTCCCAGCGTATTCGTAGAGCAGAGGGAACGGCGGAGGAAGTGAGGTTCGCTTTGTAGCTTCGATTATGGGAGTAAACTGCCTGTTTGATATAAAATGTCATTGGAAACACCACAGGTGCATTAGCTACCATTGCCATAGTACTGCTTATTTTGCCAGAAGGAAGACATCCGTTTGGTAAGGCTTTCTAGGGGGCTTTGCAGTGTTTCCTTTTTAGGACGGATTGAGAGCGGAGAGCGAGGGGCAGAGGAAATAAAGTTAGATGTAACCATTTGTTATTATGAAAAACCAGAAGACTGGATACCAGAAAAGATTTTCTGGAGAGGAACTCCCAGCTACCAAAGAGACTGGAGGGTCGCGATTCCCTTTGTACACAGAAAGGAGTGGGAGGAAGGAATTGAGCCAGAATATGAGATTTGCTATATCCGAACCAGTGATATTAAAAAGCTATTTTCCAGCTCCGGTGAAGGCGGTGATATTGGGCTAGATAGGAGGAATCGGCTGGAACCTAGTTCGGAGGTGCTTTAAGAGGAGGTAAAAGATAAGGAAAGGAGAAGGTTTTATGACAAGAGAGAGCTATTCGTGTCCTCAGTGTGGCCGTTTGATTTATAATAAAGGTCTGTGCTGGAGCTGTAAAGCAGAGCGGGAAAGAGAGCGCGTGCTGGCGCTGACCAGAGAAGAAATCGAAGAGAAGCAGCAGTATTTGATAGAAAATATTTTATCATTAAAGGATCGGGCAGAACCAGAGGAAACGTATTTTTGGGAATGTCTTTCCTATCATGGCGTAGTATCAGAAAAATTGCAGTATGCGGCAGCCAAGGCTAAGGCATATGCTTTGCCGGAGCTGTATTACAAGGCTCCGGAGGAGGTAAGAGATATTTTAATAAAGGAATTGCTTTCCACGGAAGATGTGCAGGATGCGTCAAGGCTGATGGTATGTCTGGCGATGCAGGGGGATGATAAGGCGCTGAAGGCGCTGCAGGAACTAAAGCAGCATCCAAGAGAATGGAGGAAAAAGCTTTTTGTTGATCCAGATATCTATGCACAGATAGGGGGCTGGACTTTTGAGGAAGACGGAAGCAGAAGAGAAATCAATTATCCGAAATGCTACAGTCTGGAGAAGCCGGAAAAAGCCGGAAAACGGGAGAAGCGAATTGTCACCATTGGAAAAAAGGGACAGCAGATTTGCCCTCATTGTCATGGAAGGGTAGTAGATTTGCTGAGCATTGATGGAGACGCAGAAGAAATGCAGTTTTTAGGGATATTAGGAAAGGTGACGGTTACTTGTTGTCTGAGCTGTATTTATGAAGCTGTTCCGGCTGCGTTTGGTCGTTTTGACGAAGCAGGAAAAGGGATGGCAGACTTTCCCTACCTGGGAGCAGGTGAGGGTGAGGGCGAAAATGAGGAATATTCCTGGGAGGAGGAGAGCTATGAGGAACTGGCAGCCTGTAACCTGGATATCAGCGCAGAGGAGCGGCCGGTATTTTATGGTGCTAATGACTGGGAGATTGGGACAATCGGCGGCTTTGCTCATTGGATACAGGATTGTGAGATTCAAACCTGTCCGGACTGTGGGAAACCGATGCGTTATCTGGCGCAGCTTCCATGGGATGTTTTGATGGAAGAAGGCGGTGACGGAAGTTTGTATATTGAGGTATGCGCGGATTGCAGACGAGTTTCGATTCAGCATCAGCAGACGTGAGGTGCTATTTTAGACTGTGGACAGGGTGTGAAAGATGGTAAATTTGATAGAAAGAAGCTTTCGATTATGAAGATAAAGAAAGGGATTTTCTTCTGTAGTTGTGCAGCAAGTATATTTTTTATTATAGTTTTTTTGTTGTTAGGGGTCAGACAATACAAAATTTCAAGATTAGAGGGTTTAGAAGCATCTCCATTTCAAGAAAAAGCGATTCTATCGGAGGAAGAGTCCGGTCTGATTGTAACAAATGTTCACAGAAAAGAGAAACAATTAGAACTCACATTTCAGTTGTATAACGATACAAAGTATATTCTTTCTTATACAGATAGCTGGTATTTGGAACAAAAAATAGGGGGAAAATGGTATAAGTGGATTCAGCCAGCAGCAGTGGAGGATCCATTGTTTGGCGTGTGTCTGAAATCAGAAAAGGAAGTAGTGTTATCTGTTCCTGTAGAGCAAGCTGTTAAGGACTATGGTAGCTATCGTTTGATAAAACAGCTTGGAAATAAGTGATATTTTTCGGAATTTACAATTCTTTCCTGCTGGAATTCTAAAATATTTGTTAAATATAATTGATATATCTGAGCATGTACGGTATGATAATATTAAGAAAATACCAAATGGGTAATGGAAAAGGACGCCGAATGGGAGGAGAAAAAATAACAAGAGTATATCAAAGCTGTCTAAGATATATTGGCTTCTATCTGCTTTACCTGCTTGCAATGTGGGCAGAATCCGCCCTGTTGCCCGGAGTCAGGTTAAAAAGCCAGCAAAGCTACGATCTGACAGCGGTAATCGGCTGGGAGGCGGTATTTTGTTCGGTTTATGTTCTTCTTATCCTAGCAAGGACGCATCTGAACACACGTCTGCCCCAATTTGGTATTGTGCTTCACGCTGCCCTTTTGCTGCTGACTGTGCTTGGGTTTGTAGGGGTGCTGTATTTTTCCGGAAGCTGTCCGTTTCCGTTGTTGATGTTAGGTGTCGGGGAGTTTTGGGACTTGGGCTATTTGATTTTTACTTGTAAAAAATCAACAGGAAGGATAGAATAAGAAGAAGGAGTTTAGTAATAGGATGAGTCCGAATACAACGACAGAGTTAGACGAAGCGATTGTCACCTTTTTTCAGATTTACCGGGATACCTTCGACGGGTATGCCAGGATGGGAAGCCATACGCCGAAACCTGCACGGGATATTTGCGAGGTAAAAGGAGATTATGTCTATACTACCGCGGCACTGGCCTCGAAAGACTTGGATTTGTCGGAGATTTATCAGTATTTTAAGGCGGCGTTGGAGAAAAAAGAAGAAGGCGTGAAGTATGTTTATTCCTGCGAAGCAACGAGTCAAATAGTCATGTAAACATGCTTATTTGACCTGTCTTGAAATCCTTTTCTATCGCTTTTGCCAGGGCTTTTCTCCGTATTATCAGGGCTTTGGATATTGTTATGTCTGAGGGGATAAAAATGGCTTTAGAGGGGCTGTAGAAAGCCGCAGAGGAGCAAAGAAAGAAACTGGAATTAGTAGAATTGTTCTAGCATTTGAGTGATATTTGCCAGAAGTCAGATAGGCCGCTTGTACTCATGGTGGATGAAGTAGACAGTGCGGCAAACGATCAGGTATTTCTCGATTTTTTAGCCCAGCTAAGGGGATATTATATTGACAGAGACGCATCTCCGATGTTTCAATCGGTGATTTTGGCAGGAGTATATGATATAAAAAACCTGGTTTCTGTTGAATTTAAAATAGATATGAGTTTTTCAACGAAGGAAATTTCTGGGATGCTGCAGGAGTACGAGGACGATTATGCTACAGGGATGGATATTTTGGAGTTGTCGGATCTTCTTTATGAGTATACGTCAGGGTATCCTTTTTTAGTTTCTAAGCTGTGTAAGCTGATAGATGAGGAGATTGCGGGGAGCCGGAATTTTCCGGGAAAGAAAGAGGCGTGGACGCAGGCGGGCTTTTTTTAGGGGAGAAAAATACGCTTTTTAAGTCTATGGTAAATAAACTCTATGATTTTGCAGAACTCCATGAAATGGTATTTTATAATCTGTTTTTAACCTCGGCGGAAAATCAGAATACGGATATTTATAAAGCGGCAATACAAGAGAAAAACCAGTTTATCCATGCCGGGTATTTGAATATGGATTTATTGTTAGAGCGTTTTGTAAAGCATTTTGACGAGCTGTATGGTGATTTGCCGGATAAGTTTAAGGAAGAGGACGGGCGGCGGTATTTCTTGTTATACCTCAGGCCGATTATCAATGGGACGGGAAATTATTATATTGAGGCTCAGACACGGAATCTGGAACGGACAGACGTAATCATTGATTATCGGGGAGAACAGTTTGTCGTAGAATTGAAAATCTGGCATGGGGAAGCGTATAACAAACGCAAAGAGGAACAGTTGCTCCGTTATTTGGAGCATTATCAGCTAAAGAAAGGCTATATGCTAAGCTATAATTTTAACCAGAAAAAGGAAATTGGGATAAAGCGTTTTACGTTTGGGGATAAGGTATTGATTGAAGCAGTTGTATAAAGAAATTTGCTTGAAAAATCTCTGTAAATAACATATAATCGGATTATCTTACAAAGAAGCTGCAGAAAGGCTGTCCTCTGTTGCAGAAAGGGGACAGCCTTTCTGGATCCTGGAAAACAAAGGAGTATATGGATATGAAGATTGTAATCATTGGCGGTGTAGCCGCCGGGACAAAGGCAGCAGCGAAAATCAAGCGGGAAAACCGGGCTGCAGAGGTGGAGCTGTATACAAAAAGCAGTGATATTTCTTATGCGGGCTGCGGGTTGCCGTATTATGTAGGCGGGGATATTGAGACAAGAGAGGAGCTGGTGGTCAATACACCGGCGAAATTTACGGCGCTGACCGGAGCCGCTGTGTTTACTGGGCAGGAGGCGGTAGCCGTTCATCCGCAGGAAAAAACGGTAGAGCTTCGTTCGACGGCAGACGGAGCGGTACAGAGAGTAGCCTATGATAAGCTGCTGGTGGCAACAGGAGCTACCCCACTGATTCCTCCAATAGAGGGTGTGGGAGTGAATGGTGTGTTTACCGTCCGTACACCGGATGATGCAGTAGCGATTCGGGAATATATCCGACAGAACGGATGCCGAAGAGCAGTCGTGGTAGGAGCCGGATTTATCGGAATGGAGATGGCGGAAAACCTGATGGCACAGAAGCTTTCCGTTACGCTTTTAGATATGGGAAGCCAGATTTTGCCGGGTGTGCTGGATGCCGACATGGCGGGCTATGCGGCGAAGCATCTGCGTCAGATGGGAATGAAAATTCTCACCGGGACAGCCTTGACTTCTATTCGGGGAGAGAACCAAGTAGAGGCTGTCAGAACGGCGGCCGGGGAGCTTCCAGCGGATTTGGTCGTGCTGGCTATCGGAGTGCGTCCGGCGACAGACTTTTTAAAGGAGAGCGGAATCAAGCTGGAAAAGGGTGCAGTTGTGGTAGACGAGTACCAGCGGACAAATCTTCCGGATATTTATGCAGCAGGGGATTGTGCCGTAGTGAAAAACCGTGTCACCGGACAGCATCAGTGGTCGGCGATGGGTTCGACGGCAAATTTAACTGGGCGCTGTCTGGCCAAGACGCTGACCGGGACAAATACTTTGTATCTGGGCTGTTTAGGTACAGGAGTGGTGAGACTGGCGCCGGATTTGAATGTAGGACGTACCGGTTTGTCAGAGGCACAGGCCAGAGAGGCCGAATTTGATCCGGTTTCCGTTGTCTGTGTGACGGACGATAAGGCGCATTATTATCCGGATGCCAGTACATTTGTGATAAAGCTGCTGGCAGATCGGGGAACCGGGTGGCTGTTAGGGCTGCAGGTGATCGGTGCCGGTGCGGTGGATAAAATGACAGATATAGCCGTAGTGGGGATTTCCGCAGGGCTTTCGATTGCGGATTATGATACGATGGATCTGGCCTATGCGCCGCCGTTTTCTACAGCGATCCATCCGTTTGTGCAGGCTTGCTATGTACTCGAAAATAAAATCAATGGTACGTTTGAAACCATTTCTCCGGCAGAATATTTGTCTGGTGCGGCAAAGGACTATCGTGTGATTGATGTGATGCCGGAGCCAAAGCTGCCGGGCGCCACCTGGGTAAATCTGGGAAAGGTGGATGGGCCGGTAGAGGGACTGGACAAGGACGAAAAGCTTCTGTTGGTGTGTGCTAAGGGAAAAAGAGGATATTTTCTGCAAAACCGATTAAAGCATTACGGTTATACCAATACAAGAGTATTAGAGGGCGGTGCAACGTTTAACACCGTCAAGGTTGCTTATACCGGCGGGAAGCTTGCCCCGGAGGAAATCAAGCGGGTGAAGGGGCTTGGCTGTCTGCAGGACAAGCGGTATCCGGATGTATTTAACGTGCGTGTGATTACAAAGAACGGGAAGATTACAACAGAGGAGCAGCGTGCGATTACCGAGGCGGCAGAGCGTTTCGGCAGCGGAGAGGTGACGATGACCTCCCGTCTGACCCTGGAGATTCAAGGGGTGCATTATGCAGATATTGATGAATTGATTGCGTTTTTAAAGGAGCGGAACCTTCTGACTGGTGGGACAGGCTCCCTGGTTCGTCCTGTAGTAGCCTGCAAAGGGACGACCTGTCAGTACGGGCTGTTAGACAGCTTTGGTCTGAGTGAGAAGATTCATGAGCGTTTTTATCTAGGGTATCATGACGTTACGCTGCCGCATAAGTTTAAGATTGCCGTAGGCGGCTGTCCGAATAACTGTGTCAAGCCAAATTTAAACGATCTGGGAATCATCGGACAGCGGATGCCTGTGCCGGATACGAGCCTGTGTCGCGGCTGTAAAAAATGCCAGGTAGCGGATACCTGTCCGATTAAAATCGCCAGGGTAGAGGACGGAAAGCTTGTGATCGGTACAGACTGCAACAACTGCGGCCGCTGCCGTGGGAAGTGTCCGTTCGGCGCAATACCGGAATATACCGACGGCTATCGGGTTTATATCGGAGGCCGCTGGGGCAAGAAGGTGGCGACCGGAAAGCCGCTGGATCGGCTGTTTACCTCGGAAGAGGAGGTGCTGGAGATCATCGAACGCGCCATCCTGTTTTTCCGCAACGAGGGCATTACCGGAGAACGATTTGCAGATACGATTGAACGGCTGGGCTTTGACTATGTGCAGGATAAGCTGCTGAATCAGGAGATCGACAAAAACGCTGTATTAGGGAAAATCGTGAAGGGCGGAGCGACCTGTTAAGGCGGAAAATAAAACGGAAAAATGAAAAAGGAAGCAGGCGGAAAACGTGAGAAAAGGACTGAATTTACTGGCGGCGGGGCTTATTGCCCTGCCGCTGGCGACAGGGATGCTACTGTCGGGCTGCGCGGGGACGAAGGAAGAGGTTTCCGGCTCCAAACGGGAAGAGAGAACCGAACAGGAAGAAACCAAAACAGGGAAAACAGAATCAAATGAGACAGAGCCGGGAAAAGCAGAATCAGATGAAACGAAGCCAAAGGAAACGGAGTCTGAAGAAGCGGCTACAGAAGGCCAGGACGGCAAGCGGGAAAATGATAGGCAGGAGCATGAGGCACAGGAAAATTCCGAAGAGACTGCTTTGACGTTTACGGATGATCTGGGACGGGAGGTAACGGTTCCGGCGAAACCGGAGCGGGTAGCTTCGTTGCTTGGCAGCTTTACGGATATCTGGTGTCTGGCGGGCGGCGAGGTCGTGGCGACGCCGGACGATGCGTGGGAGGATTTTGGGCTGTCCTTGCCGGAGGACACGGTCAACCTAGGAAATACAAAGGATTTAAGCCTGGAGCTGCTGTTTTCGGCAGAGCCAGATTTTGTTCTGGCCAGCGCGAATACCAGAGTGGATCTGGACTGGCTGGATACGTTAGAGGATGCGGGGATTCCGGTGGCCTATTTTGATGTGGCGAACTTTGAGGCATACCTGCGGATGCTAAAAATCTGTACAGATATCACAGGCAGGGTGGATTTGTACGAGGAAAACGGGCTGGCAGTAGAGACGGAAATCGCGCAGATTTTGGAGGAAAGCCAGGCGCACAGGGAAGAGAGCGGTACTCCGTCTGTGCTGTCTCTGCGGGCTTCAGCGTCCAGTGTGCGGGCGAAAAACAGCAAAGGAAACGTGCTGGGAGAGCTGTTGGCAGAGCTGGGTTGTGAAAACATCGCGGACAGCGAGGAATCCTTGCTGGAAAATTTAAGCATTGAGCATATCCTCCAGTGCGATCCGGATTACATTCTGATTGTGCAGCAGGGAGACGATGCCGAGGGAATGAAGCGGAATGTAGAGCAGTTTATCGCGGACAATCCGGCCTGGAGCAGCTTGACTGCGGTCAAAGAGGATCGGGTGTATTATGTAGAAAAGCGGCTTTATGGCCTGAAGCCGAATGCACGGTGGGCGGAGGCATATCAGAAGCTGGCGGATATTTTCTGGCCGGAAGCCGATTATAGTAAACAACAATAATATTTGCCGTTTACTATGGTCCCTCCTGGGGGCAAGCCGCCCTTTCAGGCGGCTCACACGGTTTTTGCAAGGAAAACTCTGCGTTTACACGCAGTAAAAACCAGTGCAGGAGACGCCATAAGGAAAAAATTTATGTCGTCTGATGTAAGAAAGTATAAGAAAACAAAATGATGATCAGTGGAGTAGCATAATGAAACGGGATAAACGGAAGGATCGGTTTTTCATCCTGCTGTCAGGGACGATAGCAGGATGTCTTTTTGCGGCGTTGCTGAGCCTGTGCGTAGGCGCGGTTTGGTTGTCTCCTGCGGAGCTGCTTAGCGGGGCGGACACGATGGCCGGACGGATTTTCCGCTATGCCAGGCTGCCCCGAACCGCCGCTTGTCTGCTGGCAGGTGCAGGACTGGCGGTATCCGGCGCGGTGATCCAGGGTGTGCTGGCCAACCGTCTGGCGTCGCCTGGAATCATCGGAGTCAATGCCGGAGCCGGGCTGGGAGTGACGGTTTGCTGTGCGTTAGGCGCGGTTTCCGGCTGGGCGGTAGCTGGCAGTGCGTTTCTGGGGGCGTTGGTAGCGGTGCTGGCGGTTGCCCTGGCCGCGCAGCGGACAGGAGCCTCCCGGTCGGCGGTGATTTTGGGAGGCGTGGCGGTAAACAGCTTTCTGACGGCGGTTTCCGAGGGGATTACGACGCTGTTCCCGGAGGTCAGTATGCTGATCGTGGATTTTCGGAGCGGCGGTTTTTCCGGGGTTTCCGGAAGCAGACTGGTTCCGGCGGCAGTGTTGATTTTGCTGGCGCTGCTTCTTGTCTGGACGCTTTCCCATGAACTGGATTTGCTTTCTCTGGGGGAGGAAATGGCGCAGGGGTTAGGGCTTTCCGTGCGGAAGGTACGCACGTTGTTTTTGGCGTTGGCGGCGCTGCTGGCAGGAGCGAGCGTCAGCTTTGCCGGTCTGCTGGGCTTTGTCGGGCTGATTATCCCGAATCTGGTGCGGCGGCTGACCGGAGGAGAGAGCCGGAAACTTTTGCCGGTCTGTGCCTTTGGCGGGGCGGCCTTTGTGACGCTTTGCGACTGCGCGGCGCGTGTGCTGTTTGCGCCTTATGAAATTCCGACCGGGATTGTGATGTCGGTTATCGGAGCGCCATTTTTTATTTTCCTGCTTTTTTCCGGGCGGACGAGGGATTGAGAGTACAATATTGTTTTTGAATTTTGTGAAAAAATATTGCATGAAAAATAAAAGCGTGATACAGTATAGTAAAAAGACAAATGGATATGGAAATTTTGGAGGGGATCCGTATGTTAATAGAAGTAAGAGTGAAAAACTGTTTTTCGTTTTCAGAGGAGATTCGGTTTTCTACGAAAGCAGATATGAGAAATAAAAAATTTTCATCCAATGTCCACACAGAGAATCATTTTCATATTTTGAAAACAGTTGGAATTTATGGTCCGAACAACGCGGGTAAGACGTGTCTGGTAAAATGTATCCGTAGTGTCAAAAATATTTTATTAAACCAGAAGCCTTGTATGATGTCCAATATTTTCCAGGAAAGTACTATATGCCAGTTAGGTATTACCTTTTTGGAGGAGGGCAGGGAGTTTTCCTATGATGTTTGGTATGATGAGGAAAAGGAAGAATATCCTTATGAGAGGTTTGCAGAAATCACAAAGGATCAATATGGAAACGAAAAGAAAACGGTCTGGCTTTTAAAGGATAGTATCAAGGGAATTCACCAATATGGTGAGGAAGAGCTTTTAAAAATGCTGCCGTTGATATCTCAAAGCAACCTGCTGTTTTATCTGGTAGATTCCAGTAAATTTCAGCAACTGGCGGAAATGAAACGGATTGTTACAAAGTTTGCTTCCAGGATTGATATTGTGAATATGAATAATATTCCTTTAAAACGGACGATCCATCTTATGAAAAATCAAAATGATCTTCAAAGAAAAGTCGTGGAGTTTATCAAAAATTCGGATCTTTATATGGATGATTTTGAATATGTGGATATGGATCAGATTCGTATAAAAATGGACTCTGACGAGGAAAAACCAGAGGAAAAAGCGCTGGATATTCCCGATCAGATTATGGATCAGATTCGGCTGGTGTCGGTTTATAAAGGAGTTGCGGTTCCGAGTGTACTGTTTGATTCTACTGGAACCAAAAAGATTGCGGCTCTTGCAAGCTATATTATAGAAGGAATGGAACAAGGCAGGATTCTTGTTGTAGATGAACTGGACAGCAGTATTCACTTTAAATTGACCAGAGCGATAGTTGCTATGTTTAATAATGAACTGAATACCAACGCACAGATGATATTTACAGTACATGATATCAATCTGATGGATTGCAAAAAAATGTTTCGTAAAGAACAGATATGGTTTGTCCATAAGGATGATACAGGCATTTATGTGTATTCTCTGGCAGAGTTTACGGCACAACAGGGAGTACGGGACACGACGGATATTATGGAGAAATACCGAAGAGGGGTATTGGGAGCCCTGCCGGATCCTGAATTGATCCAATCTTTATTAAGCCTCAAGGGAAATCAGAGGGAGGTGTCATTGGATGGCAGGTAAGCTTCCTCAGATTTTTGAAGGCAGTAAGATAGGTATTATATGCGAGGGAGACGAAGAATATAAATATTTAGAAAAAATTGATATCGTTAGGTGTATGGAGTAAAAAGTATCTGTTCCAACTGGAAAATGCGGAGGGAAATGGAAATATTCCGGCATAGTATCAAGACAAATTTCAAAACAGTTCCTGTGATCGGGTTCTGGTATTCTGTGATACGGATAAAAAGTCCTATGAGTAGTACGTAGATATTAAACGGAAGATCAATGAATTTCATGGAATGGAAAATGCAGCAGACCAGATTATAATATATGGGAACCCATGTACTATGCAGAGTATTATTGAACATTGGGATGACGTAGTGCTTACTTCCCACAAAAAGAAGAAAAATGCTCCCATTATCTTTGCTCTCACAGGTATAGAAGGATATAAGGGCAGAGCGGATCAGCGCCAAGAGCTGTTTTCCAGAATCACGAAGGAAAACTATCAGGAAATGCGGGAGAGGATTAAGAAGCTTCCTTCTGATGACACGATAGAAGGAAGTACGAATTTTGGTAGATTTATTGAGTATTTTTCAACAGACGACAATGAATGGATACAAAGGATAAATGAAGCTTTGGAAGAGTAAAGGGTAGGTAGGGAACAGGGATGAAGTTTGATCAGGAGAGAATAAAATTGCAAGGAAGCCAGCAGAAAATAGAATCCAATATCATACTGACCATCCAGGATCTCCACGCAGGCTACGGGAGCCGCGAGGTACTGCACGGGCTGTCCGTTTCGTTTTCCAGAGGAAGCATTACGGTTCTGGCAGGGCCGAACGGCTGTGGGAAAAGCACCTTGTTAAAGACCTTGACGGGGTTGGTGCCAAAAAGCGGCGGCGCAATCTGGATAAATGGAAAGCCTATCGAGCAGCTTTCAGCGGTAGAGAGAGCCAGGCAGGTAGCCTATCTGCCGCAGCAGAAACGAATTCCGGAAATGACGGTGCTGGCAATGGCGCTGCATGGCCGGTTTGCCCATCTGTCCTATCCGCGCCGCTACCGGCAGAAGGATATCGAAGCAGCTAGGGAGGCGATCCGGCTGGTCGGCCTCGCGGGGCAGGAGGAGTGTATGCTTTCTGAGCTGTCGGGCGGGACGCAGCAGCGTGTTTTTTTAGCGATGGCGCTAGCACAGGACGCGCCAGTGATTTTGTTAGACGAGCCGACCTCTTTTTTGGATATTTCCTACCAGCTTCAGTTGATGGATCTGTGCCGGAGCCTGGCGGACAGTGGGAAAGCGGTGGTGATGGTGCTGCATGATCTTCCGGCGGCCTTAAAATATGCCGATAAGCTGGCGGTGCTTTCCGAAGGAAGGCTGGCAGCAGCCGGGACTCCGGTGGAGGTATACGAAAGCGGGGTGTTGGATCGGGTGTTTGGCGTAAAGGTGAAACAGGTGATGGACGGGGAGGAGAGGGTATATTATTGTCTATGACATAGTTTTGTTATTCTAGGGGACGGTAAAATTTTTTGTTTTTACCGTCCCCTATGCCGTTCCTGGCCCCGTAAAAGTATAATTGCTTCTTTGTAAAATACCTAGGATAAAAAGTATAAAAATTTCCTAATCTTTCTAAAATATTCAGAAACAAGGTTGACGTTTTCTTTTTCCCTTTAGTAAAATAAATTTAAGAAAGAAAAATATTTTTTACTTCCTTACGGAGAAGGGGGTGGCGGGGATGAAACGGGAATTTTTAAAAAGGAAAAGAGGACGGGCAAGGAAAACGGGAAAGGTAAGCAAAACGGCGGGGATCATAATGGGATGCGTTCTGGCAGTTTTTCTAATAGGGGCAACAGGCACGAAAGGCGGCTGGAATGGAAAGATTCTGGGAAACGGAAAAGTTCTGGAAAATGGGAAGGTTCTGGGAACTGGAAAAGCTCCGGAAAATGAAAAAGCTCCGGGGAATGAGAGCGGCTGGGATTCTGGGCGCAAGGAGGAGAAGCCGCTGGAATTCTTCAGCACGATGTGTCATGACCAGAAAGGCTTTTGCTTCGACGGGCTTTCGATAGCTGACAGCTACGAGTTGTTTAAAAAGCGGCTGGCGGCAACAGAATATACAGAGAACATCGAAATAAAAATGCCGGAAAGCGAAGAAGAAGTATATTTCGACGTTGTCGTTGATGTGTTATGTCTGGACGGTTATCCGGGTGCAAAAGGAAGCGTTATTTATCGGCTTTACAAAGGACAGTTTTTCCAGGGAGAACTGCAGGCGGAATTCCTTTCCTACCATGTGGCAAAGGATTATATAGAGGAACGGATGGACGCGGTTTCGGTTTACCGGGATAAGGAATATGAGAAGAAGCAGAACCGGGACGGGATAACGGACGGCGGCTGGTGGGTCTGGGAGACGGGAAGGAGGGGATCGACACTGGAAGGCCTGTACGTCGATCCCCATCATACGTATTTGAAATTTTATGCCGGGGAGGACGTTAAGTATAAAGGGCATGTGCGGATCTTGTTTGGGGAAAATATCAATCCGAACTGGGAAAATTGGCTGGAGGAAAGCGCTTTCTTTTCTCCTGATGAGACAGAGGACGCAGAAACTGGCGACGCAGAAACTGACGACGCAGAAATTGACGACGAAAAAACGGACGAGGAAGAGTTCGCTGGAAACGGACTGTCGGGAGGTGTCAGCAGGACTTCCATAAGGAGTTTGGAGGAGGTATGCCAATACTCAGACACGATTGTAAAGGCGCGTTATATATCCCGGAGCGAATGGGATACCTCCCGGACAATCTATGTGTTCGAGCCAGAGGAGGACTTTACCGGAACGGTAGAAGAACCCTATCTGCATTTGTATGGAAATCAGTTCGGCAAATTTCGGGAGGGAGAGAGCTACTATTTATTTTTAAGCTCGATGCGTTCTTCGCTTTATCCTCATATCATGTATGCACAGGTTGGCAGCTTTTCAGAACGGGAGGTAGAAAACGGCGAGGTGGAACGCTATTCTTTAAGCAGGAAGGAATTGGAGGAGCTTCCGCAGTGCCTTCGGGAAATGGTAAGCAAAGGGATTTGCCCGCCGGTAGAAAAAAGGGAAAGCTTTGAGGAGGCCTATGCGAATACTGATGCGATTTACCGGGTAAAAGTAGCCAAGACGAGTAGAGAAAATTCATTTGTGCAGATAGGAGAGGGAGAGCTTTTGGAAAAAATCCGGATGCGCTACAAACGGGGAGCAAGGATGTTCCATAAGAAGTGCAGCGGCTTTCTGCTTCCGATTGATGCAGAGCTGGGAGAGGAATTTTTCCTGCTGGAGCGGTATGATAAGGAAGAGGAACGCTATACGATATATTCGTGGGATCACTTTATCTACCGGGTGGACAGCGAGGAGGGAAGGTATATTCAGGCACAATTGGACGCCGGAAAGGAAGAAGTGTTTTTTCCGCCGACTTTGCTGGATTATGAGCCGCTTGTCGATGAGAGAAAGCGTGCGCCGATTTATAGAGTGGGGAGTGTTGTGAGAAATTATTTTGCCTGCAATGGCTGGGAGGATCCGGAAGGCACCTGCTATGGGTTGGAATATCTGGAATGTGGGGAACAATATACCATGATTATTATGATCAAAAAAGGCTACCCAGAGGTTTGCGAGGGACTGCGTTCGGTGCTGCCGGAGGATGATTCCTGGCGGATTGAGGAGTGCGATTTAAACTATAAGGAGTTGGAGAAAATACAACAGCAGGTGTGGGACGACTATAAAAATATGCTTTCCGGCACGTCGATCTATTCAAAGGACTGTGCTGTGCATGTCAGCTTTGACTGGAATTACCGTCATGTCATGCCTGCTATTTACCTGAGCATTCCGGAGGAATATGCTCCGTATATCATTCTTCGGGAAACGTGCAGAGTCAGTGCGGTGCCGGGAGGAACACTGGAGGAATGGGAAAAGTTTATCCCCAGAGAATGGTATGACCTGACCTGCGGCTATCGGCTGAGAAGATGACAAAATCCTCCATAAAACGGGAAACCACTACATCTTGTGTTTTTTTTAGAAAAATATCTATATCTAGGTAGACAATTCCTCTTGTACGTGCTATACTAGAACTTGATGGCGTTATTTTTCGGAGTACATAACGTTCTGGAAATAAAGAAGATTCAGAAAAATAAAGAATTCCGGAGGCTGTCAGAAAAAAATAAAAAGCAAGCAGTTGGGGAAAAGTACCCGTCAGCAGTCAGTTGCCAAATATTTGGCATAATAAAAACCAGGCTGCTGTCATATCTTTAAAGTAGGAGGTTGGATGTAGATGTATGTCATTAAACGTGACGGAAGAAAGGTTTCCTATGATCGGGAAAAAATTGTCAATGCAATCCACAAAGCGAATAACGAGGTATCGGCTTCGGAGCGTGTGCTGGACAGCCGGATTGAGGATATCGTAAAGGGAATTGAGGCGATGGAGAGGCCGGAGATGATGGTGGAGGAGATCCAGGATATCATCGAGCAGCGGCTGATGGCAGAGGGAAAGTTTGTCCTGGCCAAAACATATATTATTTACCGTTATACCCGTGAACTGGTGCGGAAGGCAAATACGACAGATGAGTCGATTATGAGTCTGATCCAAAACAGCAATAAAACAGTTATGGAGGAAAATTCCAATAAAAATGCGTTTATTGCTTCTACCCAGCGGGATTTGATTGCCGGAGAGGTATCGAAGGATCTGACGAAACGGATTTTGCTTCCGGAAAAGATTTCCAAGGCACATGAAGAGGGTGTACTGCATTTTCATGATGCGGACTACTTTTTACAATATATTTTCAACTGCTGCTTAATCAATATAGAGGACATGCTGGATAACGGGACAGTCATGAATGCGAAGCTGATCGAAAGCCCAAAGAGCTTCCAGGTAGCCTGTACCGTGGTGACACAGATTATTTCGGCGGTGGCCAGCAGCCAGTACGGTGGCCAGTCGGTGGATATCCGTCATTTAGGGAAATATCTGCGTAAGAGTTATTTAAAATATAAACGGTTTTACAATGAAAAATATATGGGCGTAATGGATGAAGATACGATTGAGGAGCTGGTGCAGGATCGCCTAGAGGACGAGCTTCGTTCCGGCGTGCAGACCATCCAGTACCAGATCAATACGTTGATGACGACGAACGGACAGTCTCCGTTTGTCACCTTGTTCCTCTGGCTGGACGAGGAGGACGAGTATATCGAAGAAAATGCCCGGATTATCTATGAGATTTTGCGTCAGCGTCTGGAAGGGATTAAAAACGAAAAAGGTGTGTATGTGACCCCGGCATTTCCGAAGCTAATTTATGTTTTAGATGAAAATAACTGCCTCAAGGGTGGGAAATACGATTATATTACGAAGCTGGCAGTCAAATGCTCCTCGAAGCGTCTTTACCCGGATTATATTTCCGCCAAAAAGATGCGCGAAAATTACAAGGGCAACGTATTCAGCCCGATGGGCTGCCGTTCCTTCCTGGCTCCATGGCAGGACGAAGATGGAAACTACAAGTTTGAAGGCCGCTTTAACCAGGGTGTCGTCAGCCTGAATCTGCCGCAGATGGGCATTATTGCCAAGGGCAATGAAGAAGTGTTCTGGCAGTTGATGGAGGAGCGTCTGGCGCTTTGCTACGAGGCTTTGATGTGCCGTCACCGTGCGCTGGAGGGGACGCTCTCCGACGTCAGCCCGATTCATTGGCAGTACGGCGCGATTGCCCGGCTAAAAAAGGGAGAGACGATTGACAAGCTGCTGCACGGCGGCTACTCGACGATTTCCCTTGGTTATATCGGGCTTTACGAGGTGACAAAGCTGATGACCGGAGAAAGCCATACCACACCAAAGGGCTTTGAGTTTGCCATGAAGGTGATGAAGCGGATGCGTGCCGCGACCGATCAGTGGAAGGCACAGACAGGGATTGGCTTTGCCCTTTACGGCACTCCGGCGGAGTCCCTTTGCTACCGTTTTGCCAAGATCGATCAGGAGCGCTTCGGCGATATTGAGGATATTACGGATAAGGGGTATTATACCAACTCCTATCACGTAGATGTACGGGAAAAAATTGACGCCTTCAGCAAGTTTACGTTTGAAAGCCAGTTCCAGACGATTTCCTCCGGCGGTGCGATTTCCTATGTGGAGATTCCGAATATGCGGAATAACCTGGAGGCTCTGGAGGAGGTCGTGAAATTTATCTACGACAACATCCAGTATGCCGAGTTCAATACGAAGTCCGATTACTGCCATGTATGTGGTTTTGATGGGGAGATTCTGGTCAACGACGATTTTGAATGGGAGTGTCCGCAGTGCCACAACAAAGACCATTCCAAGATGAACGTGACAAGAAGAACCTGCGGGTATCTGGGCGAGAATTTCTGGAATGTCGGCAAGACAAAGGAGATTAAGGCCAGGGTGCTGCATCTGTAGGAAACGGAACAGACCAGGCCGGGTATAAGGATGTTGTTTGAGTAATGATATAGAAAAGAGAAGCAGGTCAGGCATATCCTGGAGGGAGAAAAGCTCCGGCGGACGGCCTGGCCTGTTTTATAAAAGGCGGCAACTACGCCCGGTGTGGGAGGCCGGGTGTTTTGCAGAAGGAAAGAAGGCAGGTTAAGAGGATGAATTATGCAGATATCAAGCAGTATGATGTGGCGAACGGGCCGGGAGTGCGGATTTCCCTGTTTGTAAGCGGCTGTACGCATCATTGTAAAAATTGCTTCAATGAGGAAACATGGGATTTCCAGTATGGACAGTCCTTTACTGAGGCAGAGGAGGATCGGATTGTCGAATATCTAAGGCCGGATTATATCGCCGGGCTGACGCTGTTAGGCGGCGAGCCGTTTGAGCATGTAAACCAGAAGGGGCTTCTGCCGCTGCTACGGAAAATCAGAGCGGCCTATCCAGACGGTCAGAAAAGCATCTGGGCTTTTTCCGGGTATTTATTTGACAGGGAAATTCTGGGGAAAATGTATTCAGAATGGGAAGAGACGAAGGAACTTCTTTCTTATATAGATGTGCTAGTAGACGGGCGTTTTGTGGAGGAGCTAAAGAATGTAAATCTGCGGTTTAAAGGATCGTCTAATCAGCGGATTATTTTAGTGCAGGAATCGTTAAAGGCCTTGGAGGAGGCCGGGCTTTTGCCGCAGGCAGGGGCAGATACGGAGGCAAACACCACCTGCGTTGCAGATATGTCGGACAAGCTGGTGCTGTGGAATCCGCCGGAGTATGTGCAGGTGGAAGTGAAGAGCTAGAAAGGGATTGTGGAAAGGATTGGAACAAACAAGAAAGGATATTGGAGCATAAAGGAGTGAAGCTCAGGATCAAAGCCCCACGGAGAGCAGTAAGGCTCTTCGGGGGCTTTGTTAAAATCTGCGGCTAAGTCTTATTCATAATACTGTGCCTGAGCCGTCCAGAGCTTCTGATACAGCCCGCCCTTTTCCAGCAATTCCTCATGGCTGCCGCGTTCCCTGATTTCTCCCTTGTCGAATACGGCAATCTCATCGCAGAAGCGGCAGCTGCTCATCCGGTGGGAAATGTAAACGCTGCTTTTGTCAAGCACCATATCATGGAAGCGTTCGTAGATTTCGGCTTCGCTGATCGGATCGAGTGCGGCTGTCGGTTCGTCTAAAATGACGAATGGTGCGTCCTTGTAAAGCGCTCGGGCAATGGCGATTTTTTGTGCCTGGCCGCCGCTGACGTCTATCGCTTGTTCATCTCCGTTTTCAATCACTGTTTCCATGCCCTGGGGAAGCCCGGAGACGAATTCCCAGACGCCTGCCTGCTCCAGACAGGCCTTGACCTGCGCTGCCTGGTAGGTATGGCCAGCTTTTGTTTCGGTGTCAGTTTGAGATTGACATGACGGAGAGAAAACTCCTCTGCACCTGGATAACGGAAGCCGACGTCATGAAATTCGATTTCCATATAGTGGTCATTTCTCTTTTCCACATGCAGGCTGCCGGTTTCCATCTGGTTGGTGCGATCCAGGAAATCAGCCATAGGAAGCATGTTTTTCACGATTCGCTGGATCATGTTTTCCGCCCAGATCAGCTTGTTAAAGCTTGTATTAAACTGGATCAGCGCACCGGTATATTTGCTGAAGGAACCAATGGAAATCGCATTGGCCAGGATTTTTAAGATAACCAGCAAATAGGCCACGATAGAAAACAGTCCGGTTTCCAGTCCCTCAGAAAGAAACTTCAAGGTATCAGAGGTTCCCATAGAACGATAAAATGGTTTGATTTGAGCATAGCTGTCTGCGTGGTTGGTATCGACGAGATTGGTCATATGGTTGACACGGATGGTTTTTTCGCTTTCCAGATTGGAAATGACATCCGTGGCCCAGTAGCTAAAGACAGCCTCGGCCTGATAGTGTTTTTCCGCAATATTATCCTCCATGGCACGGATTACGGCAGATTGTTTTTTCGTTAAAAATAATCCGATAGTCCAAGCAAGCAGCAGAATTCCTGCAGTGATGGCAGGGTGAGAGAGAACCGATAGGAGATCTGTCCCTCCAGAGGTCTCTTCCAGATGCTTCTGGAGTGTAAGGCGTCCTGGTAATGCCAGGCAAAAGGAGGCAGTCAGGACAATCGCGGTAATCAGGCTAAGGGTATATTGAAGCAGCTCATGGTAAATTCGTACCAGATACGCCAGACCGCCGCTGAACCGGGTGGCCGCTTCCGCGTTTTGGAGCGCCTTGAGGATTTCCGGATCTTCCATAGTAGTATAATCAAGCTCCATTGCCTTTTCTCGTATTAAAACGTCCAGACGTTCCTGGCACATCCGGCGTCCGATATTGGTATAATAGTTTAGGATAGCCAGGATGGCTGCGGTAAGCAGGGAGGCGCTGACCATGACAAGGGTATAATAGGCTGCCCGGCGGTAGGAACCGGTAAGCAGCAGATCGATTACCTTAGCGGACAGCAGGATAGAAATATACGGTAGAACCGCGCCAAAAACCGCCTGAAGGATAAAGAGCGGAATGAGATTGCGATCCAGCTGCCTGACTACCTTTAACAGTCGAAAGCCATTCCGGTGTATGGAACATAAATGGGATAATCGTTGCTTCATAATGCAGCCGCTCCTTTCAAATGCTTATTTTCTTTATAATAGCGCGCCTGGATTTCAAACATCTGCGCATAGTCGCCGCCTGCAGCAAGCAAAGAGGCATGAGTACCGCTTTCGGTGATGCTACCATCCTTTAAAAAGCATACCCGGTCGCAGAAGCGCGTGCTGGAAAGGCGGTGGGAAATAAAAATACCAGTTTTATTGCCGCAAAACCCTTGGTAAGCCTCATACATTTGGCTTTCTGCAATCGGATCAAGGGCGGCGGTTGGTTCATCGAGGACTAAAACAGGAGAATTTTGGTAAATGGCTCTTGCCAGCATTAGCTTTTGAGTTTCTCCTCCCGATAGCTCAGTGCCGTCCGGCGAAAGCTGTCTGGTCAGCATGGTGTCGATTCCCTGAGGAAGAGCGTTGATTTTTTCGGATAAGCCTGCTTTTTTCAGACAATCTTCTACAGCAACGCGATCCGGGTTTTTCTGACAACTGACATTTTGTGCCACAGAACAGGAAAAAATCCGGGATTCCTGAAAAACAGCAGCGATTTCTTCGTAATATCGTTCCCGTGGAATTTGGCGGATATCTACTCCATCCAGATAGATATGTCCCTGTGTAGGCTCATACAGTCCCAATATCAGCTTGACGAGCGTAGATTTTCCGGCTCCGTTTGCACCGACCAGAGCAAGCTTTTCTCCAGGGTGAATGGTCAGATTGATATGAGAAAGTACGTCGTCTGCGCCATCCTCATAGCGGTAACAGACATCCTCGAGACGGATTTCGTGCGGCTCTCCCTTTTGTCTTGTAAAGCTTTGCGGTTCCGGGAGCTTTTCTAACCGGCCATAGTCTAAGAAGCTTCGGAGATTTGTCATCATATGGTTTTGGATAGCGGCCTGCTGAAGATATTGGGTAAGCTGCTGTACCCAAACGCTGTAGCCTGCAATTGCTCCGGTAAAAAACAAAAGCTGGCTGACAGTAAGCTGCCCTTCTGCAACCTGATGGATGAGCAGCAGGTATACCGCCGCATCTCGAAAAAAGGTAAGCAGAGCAGTGGTAAACTCAAAGGTTCTCTGCATTCCAAAGGTTTTCTCATAAAAACGTAGAAATTCCCGGCAGATATGGTGCAGGTTGTCAATCAGCCAGTCCTTTGCCTGATATAGAATCATATCGTTGCGGGCAGTCTGTTCAAAGGTTTCATCCATCGCCTTTTTCCGGCGCAGGTAACGGGCATTTGCTTCTGGCAGGCTTTTGGTCTGGTAATTACTGGAGCGGGTACCAAGCAATGCTAACAGAACAGTACTCGCCAGCATATAGAGAAATATCCATAGGCTGATACGGATGACAAAGAAGGAGTAAATCAAAAATCCCAGCAAATTCATCGTGATAATCGGGAAGCTTCTTAAAAAACATTCGATTCCGTAATCATTCCCGGAATAAATACATTCCATTGCAGCCTGCAGCTTTGCCTGTCCCCGTTTGCTTTCTAACTTTTCGTAATCCATGTGCATCATATGGCGGTAAAGCGGGGTAGCAATATCAATCCGTGCCATGAAATAGTTCATTTGCTGCCAGTTGTTCAGGCATTGGTAGTAAACACCTGCCAGCTTTAACAAAAGGGCATATAGGAGAATCGAAAAGATGATGGAAAACGTTTTATTTCTCAAATCCTGCTCCAATAGCCGAATAACAAAGCTGGGGAAGGCCATTTCGCCAAAGGGCAGCATCACACCGACCAGAATACACATCAGATCAGTCAGGTGATAGCGGCGGCCTAAAAACGTATCATATTGCTGAATGCCCCAACGGTAGTTGCTGAGAATGGAATAGAGTGTTTTCATACAATCACCTTTCTTATTTTTTAGTTTTATGTCTGTTTATGCTATCTATGCTGCGTACTATAGCAGAAAAAGCAGCCGGACGGCTGCTTTTTGCATGAAATGTCATTATTTTTCCTGAAATGTCTACCTGAGAACAGTTGCTTTCCTTTTTCCCTATAAGGGGCAGGCCGAAGGAAGCAACGTGCTTCGGTTCTACGGCTTTGGAATTGTCACCTCTGTTCCAAATACACCGTCCTCACGGCTGAGGCTTAGATAGCCGTGGAAGCGTTCTGTGACGGCTGCGACCCGTTTCAGTCCCAGGCCGTGGTTGCCGCGTTTGGTGGAGATATATTGTGCCTGGGTTTGAGCAAGTGGATCAGAGGCGAATTCCTCGGAGGAATTTTGTACGGAAAGATAAAACTGTTCCTTGACCATAGCCAGGTAAATCCGCAGGAATCGTTTTTCAGGCGGAACGTGTTCACAGCTCTCAATGGCATTGTCCAGGATATTTCCTAATAACGTACAAAGCTCGGCATCCGGGAGAAACAGCTCGCCGGGCAGATAGGCTTCGCATGTCACCTGAATTTGCTGCTGCATGGCGAGCGTAAGCTTGCTGTTTAGGATAGCGTCGGCCATCATATTGCCGGATTTGATAAAGGTATCCACCTTGTCCAGCTCATGCTCAATTTGGTTTAGGTATTTGCGTGCCTCCTTGATTTGACCGCTGTCCAACTCGGCCTTTAAGACCTGGATATGATTGTGGTAATCGTGTCGCCAGCCCCGCATGTTTAAATAAATGTCGCGCAGCTCTCCAAACTGATGCTGCATGATCTCCTCCTGCATAGCCTTTGTTGTCTTTCGGTAGCCAGATTCGTAGTAGCGTAGATTGAACTCCAGCAGCAGGAAAACCAGAACCGAAAGAAAGACAAGCAGGAGCTTCCAGAGAAGCCGGAATCCTGGAACCGGCGAGGCTGCCGTTTGCCAGAGAGAGGCAGAGGCGTCAGATGACAGCTCTTCGGAAAACAGGCTTGCCCCGGCTAAGGCCGAAAACAGCAGCGCTGCGAAAAGCAGATTGCTTTTTCGCAGATAGCCCCGTATCCGGCATAGGAGGGCAAAGACCAAAATCAGCATTCCGTTTAAAATAGGAAGAGAAAACAGGCTGCCCTGCTTCCCGTAGTATAAGCAGCTTGCTCCGGCCAGCAAATAGATACCCGGCAGAAGGAGACGCCACCAAAACTCCCGTACCAAAAGCTGGGAATAAAAGAAGAAAAACAGGAAGGAAATCAGGAGAAGCGCTGCTATGCCAAGCGCCAGCAAGCGGAAGGGCAGACTGATTCCAAGCAAAAAAACGGACAGAAAAAGAAAGACCAGGTTTTTCCTCTGGCCTTCGTAAAGCTCACCGCAGGTAAAGAAATAATAAAAGTAAGTGATAAATAACAAAAGGATAACAAGTGGGGCTACAATACTGTTCATGTCGCTCGGCTCCTGTTCTAAAAGCGTCCCTGTTCCTTACATTCGTTTCCGGTAGTAGCGTAGATAGGCCTGGTTGATTTCCTCCCATTTTCCGCGGGCAATCGGGACCTCCAGGCCATTGTCCAAAAAGAGGGATTTTTTTAAAATCCGGCTGATATGCCCGATATGTACCAGGTAGGAGCGATGCGGAGAGCAAAAGGGCTTTCTGCTTAGCTCCTCCTGAAAGCTTCCCAGGCTGCGTCTGGTCTCTATAATACCAGAGCGGGTGTGCAGAAGGGCATAATGCCCGCTGCTTTCTATCGCCAGGATATCCTCCAGATAAAAACGGGTATTTTCCTCTCCGGTATTCGTCAGCAAAACCTCCTGCCGTTTCCCGGTCTCTGCCCGAATGCGCTCCAGGGCGGCATAGAGTTTTTCTATTTGAATGGGCTTCATGAGATAGGAGACGGCGCCTACTTCATAGCCCTCAAAGACAAATTGCTCGTAGCCGGTAGCAAAGAGAATGGAGATATGGGCATCCCGCTCCCGAATGATTCGAGCCAGCTCCATCCCATTCATTTGCTTTAGCTCGATATCCAGTATCAGTCCGTCAGCCGCTAACCATTCCTCAGATTTGAACAATAATTCCTCGGCAGATGTATAAGAAAAGAGGCAAATAGCCTCGCCCTGCTCTGCACCCCATGCTGTAACCGCAGCCTGCATCCAGGCAAGAAAGTCGGGCTCATCCTCACAAATGACGAATTTCATCATTGGGCAGCGTCCTTTCGTGTGTTTGATTTCCCTTATTATATACTGCTTTGCCTGGAATGAAAAGTAGTAATTCTGTTACATCCTTCTATTATTTTAATTTTTGATTGATTTTGCGGATGCTTTGCCAGGCCATCATATACTGACTGATCCAAATGACAAGGAAGATCAGGACAAAGATTCCCAGGTAGCAAAGGAAGCCCTTTAGACTGTGTTCCATCCAGTACAGTGCATAGGCAGTAGGAAGCATGGCCGTAGAAATCACCAGGAAGTAAATCCCGGTCTGTTTGGCAATTCCCCAATGCTCGATTTCCCACAAAACCGATGCGGCTCCAAAGGTAATACCAAGTAAGGCACAGAGCGCGGTCTGCAAAAGCACAGCCAGGATTTCGTTGCCAAGGTGTTTGGCCAGCTCTGGTACACAAGGAGAATAATAGCCCTGTCCCCAGATCAGAGAGAGGACAATCGTGATGAGATAGCCGATGCTGATTCCAGTCGGAATACCGAAAAGCCCTCGCAGGATTGCTTTTTTTCGTAGTTCCTTTTTCATGATAAGACTCCTTTCTGTAGTTGCTGTCTATATCCCTAAGAGACGTTTGATTTTTGGAACATAGCGGCGGGAAGCATAGGTGGTGATTCCCCCAGCCAAGGAAACACATATCGTTCCGGCAAAGCTTAAATCAAAGCTTTCTACCTTCCTGAGATTGATAATTTCAGAATGGGAAATACGGACGAAATGATTCCGATCCAGCCGTTCCTCAGCCTCATATAATCTTAGCCGTAGGGTATATTCCCCTTTGGCGGTAACAGCGAAAACCCTTCCCTGACTGGCATAGATTCGGATGAGGCTTTCCTGCTCCAATACCTCCAGCTTTTCGTTTCGGATGCCGGAAATAATAGGCGGGGGAGAGGAAACAGGAACTATGCCTTTTTGGAGGTGCTTATCGGAAGCCTGACAGGCAGGATTGCCGACGAGGATAGAAAGGCGGTGGAGAAGCTCTTCTACCTCTTTTGTCAGAGCATTTGCCTGGAGGATAATTTTGGGTTCCTTACAGGAATCGTCAAGTTTTAGTTCAATCTGCATATCGATCACCTTCTTTCTGGTTAGTCTGCCGTTTACGGGGCTGTTGTTTACTGGTATTATAGGAAACAGAAGAAAGGATTGCAACTAAATCCAGACAGTCGGTTGTTTGGAGCGGATAACTGGCAGGAAACATAAAAAATTCGTCATAATGCACCAGCAGGCAGAGGGAAACATGTCCTGTTTATACATACCGAAACGTAAAGAAATCTTTTATAATAAAAGACATAAAAAGGTAAGAACAAAAGGGTTGCAAAGCGGTAAACAGAATGGAACAAGTAGATGGAAACAAGAAAGGAGTTAGGATATGAATTCTGTACGGTTAGTACCGGGAAAAAGTGTTACAGGCGATTCCAATGTCAGACATCCGCAAGGGGACATTTTAAATGTAAGAGGCTTTTATGACCAGAATTCTCATGTGATGCCGGAGCCGTTGACGGAGGTCAGCAAGGTACTGGTAGGGGAAGAGGAAAGCAGCTGGGTGGAATATGTACCGCCATGCTATGATGGTTCGCAGCCGGTGCCGTTAGTAATCTCCTGTCATGGCGGGGGACAAAGCGGCTGGGGGCAGGCGTATGCGACAGGCTGGATGAATGTAGCGAACCGGGAGGGCTTTATTGTTGTATTTCCAGATGCCAAAACCAACAAAGCCTGGCAGGTGGCCGGACATCGAGGTGGCGATGTAGAAATCGATCCGAATACACGGGATATTCAGTTGATGATCCATCTGATAGAGGAAATGGCCGGAAAATACAACATTGACCAAGGACGTGTCTTTATGCAGGGAATGTCGATGGGCGATTTAATGACTATGCAGTTTGCCAGAGCCTTTGGGGAAAAGCTGGCCGGCGCCGCCAATGCTGCAGGGCCGACACCTATCGAGGCTCTATTTACTGAAGAGGGCGAGTTAAGGCCATACAGCGTTCCGGTGCCAGTGTTCCAGTCACGCGGCGAGCATGATTCGATGGCAATTTCCGGCGGTTATGACGGGAAGGCAACCCGTTATGATATCAACCGGGCAAATCTGCGGTATTGGTGTACGATCAACGGCTGCATGGAGCCGCCGCAGTTTCGGATTACCGGGAAGGATAATTTTGCTTATTTTAAAGGAAGCAAGGCTGATGTGATTTTCCGGGATGTGAAAAAGCGCGGACATGGCCAGACCTTTGACGATGCAGATATTGTCTGGAGGGAATTTTTCTCCGGATTGGCCAGGCGGGATGGCGAGATTGTCCGTACGGAGACAGAAAAACCGGCAAGAGGCGATGAAAGCGCGGTAATTTTAGCCGACAGCTGCTCTAAAATGGTAAAGAAAAACGAGATCCGGCCGTTAAAGGACGGACTTCCTTACAATGAGCAAGATGTATTCGAGCTGCCGCCGATGCCAAACACCGCAGTAGCGCCGAAATTCCCTAAGCTGGAGTTCGATCCGTGCCTGTATGCACCAGTAACCTTCCTGGCCGATGCGTTTGAGGCCGAGGTAGAGTTTTTAGACGAGAGCGCCGTTATTCGGACAAAGGACGGCAGAACCATAGAAGTTGCCGCTGGAAACATCGGCTGCGTGATAGACAATTATCTGTACTCGATGGAACGCCATGCTGAGTACAAAAAGGGAATGCTCTATATACCAGTAAAATGGTTTGCTTGCCAGGTATTCGGAAAATTCGCCAGCGAGCATGACGGGGTCGTGTATATTTCCGATCACTATGGAGAAATGACCAATGATATGGCAAAGCTAATCAAAGAATTTATAAAATAAAAAATGGAGATTTCCAGGATTTTCGGAACTTAAAACAGGAGGAATAAGAAGATGGCTTTAGTAAAGATGAAATTTCGTTCGATGGCATTGGTACGGGAAGTAGACGTTACACTGGTGCTTCCTTTGGAACCTAAGTTTGATTTTACGGCGCCTAAGACGATTACGGAGAGCTATCAGCAGGAGGAGGCCCCATACAAGACGCTGTATCTGCTGCATGGCTTCTGCGGTGATCAGGATGACTGGACACGCTTTAGCAATGTGGAACGGTATGCCATGGAGAAGCGTCTGGCCGTTATTATGCCGGCGGGCTACAACGGCGGTTATATGAACCATGGGGAAACCGATCAGTATTGGACATTTTTGACAGAGGAGCTTCCGTTGATGGTAGCAAAAACCTTCCCGATTTCGACGAAACGGGAGGACACGTTTGTAGCAGGGCTTTCGATGGGCGGTTATGGAACACTGCGTTTTTCTGTCAATTTCCCGGAGCGTTTTTCTTATGCGGTTTCGTTGTCGATGGGCATGAGAGAGGATAGTATTGAGACAAAGGATGATAAGGATATTTATTATATGCTAAAGCAGCAGAAGGAAGCCGGAGCAGTTATGCCGAAATACTATATTTGCTGCGGTACGGAGGATTTTGGAAGGCCAGGTACGGAAAACTACGGTGGACATAACGGCTCGAAACGGTTGTGTTCGTATATGCAGGAGCTGGGAATGGATGCAGAGTTTTACGATGGGCCAGGAAAGCATGAATGGGATTTCTGGGATACGTTTATCCGCAGGACGATTTATGAGTGGCTGCCGCTGTAGGTAAAATTTTCTAATCAAGTAGGGGAATGGCCTTCTCTCCTACTTGCCGCACCGCCCGTATGTTGCGCCAGCAACTAAATTCCCTATGCGGGCGTGTGCATAAAAAACAGGGCAGTCTTTTACAGACTGCCCTGTTTAACATCAATACAGCCAAGCTTTCCCGGTGCTTTCCTCTCCGGCCTTTAAAGCCATTTTAAGGAACATCGCGGAAAGATCTCTCTTTGGCATAACCTGCTGCAATGCTGCAATCAGCTCTGTATCATGATCCTCCTTTGCCTCACTCGTTTCGTCAAATACCATCGTCACTTTATGTTCTTTGGTAAAGGCAGGCCATTCTTTTAAAGCTGGGTGGTTTGGATTTCCGGTTCGGGCGAAGGCTATCCAGGCGCCGCACATTTCTTCCTCTAAACGCTCGGTTACGCCTGGTATCTGGGTATATGGACAACGCTCGGTGTTATGGAAGACAAACGGGATATCGGCGCAATGCCAGGCCGGAGTCTGTCCCTTCATATGGAATTCCGGTGTGAAAAGGTAGACATAGGAAGGAGCAGAGGAAGCGGCCGCCTTATCTCCGGCAAAGCATACGGCAGCATCCCGGCTGTTCAGATCCAGATGTAAAATCCTTGTAATGTCGTGTGTCGGGTAAGCGTTACGGAACAGAGCAACCGCCTTGTCCGTTTGATCCTTGCAGGATTTTTGGATTTCTGCGAGCTTCTCTTCTTCTGTCATGCTTTCCGGGTGAGTATAGGCGTTGCGGTCGGAAAATTCGGCCATTACCGTGCCAACGATCACAGGAATGGTTTTAGCATGTTCTGCAAATCCGACCTTGGAATAGTCTCCCAGATACCAGTCGTCCTGTACTGGTCCCCAGGAATTGAAAATACCTTGCTTCAACAGGCTATAGGAAGCGCGGTTATATACTTTTTCCAGGGTTTGGTACGGCACCTGTGCAAACTCCTCCGGGTGGGACGGATCAATATGGAGAAGCTCCATCATATCGCAGACCAGCTTGTGGTGATCGACGACCTGATCCCGTGGCTCCTTGTGGACGCCGGACATGAGGATGCCCTTGTGGAACAGACCGGCTGCAGCAGGAATCTGAAGCAGCGCCTGTACCTTGCCGCCTCCGCCGGACTGTCCGAAGACTGTGACGTTATCCGGATCGCCGCCGAATGCGGCAATGTTGTCGTGTACCCATTGCAGAGCAGCAACGATATCTGCCAGACCGACGTTACCGGAATTTTTATATTCCTCTCCAAAGGAGGGCATATCCAAAAAGCCTAACATATTCAGCCGATGGTTGATCGTAATGGATACGACGTCGCCGTATTTCGCCAGGGCATCGCCCTCATAGGCAACTTGCTCTACGGAAGAACCGTCTGAAAAGCCGCCGCCATGGAACCAGACCATAACCGGCTTTTTGATGGTGCTATCCAGAGAGGTCGTCCAGATATTTAAATACTGGCAATGCTCGTCGGCCGGCCAGAAGCGGTGCGGGATATAAACCTCTCCCATCGGAATCGGATTGCCGATGGTCGGGCAGACCGGACCGTAGCTGGTTGCATCCTTAATTCCCTCCCATGGCGCTACCGGCTCCGGCATTTGCCAACGCTTAGCGTCTGCATATTTGACACCCTGGAAAATAAACATGTCATCAAATACATATCCACGCAGCTTTCCTGCTTTTGTCTGGACTACCGGGTAGTCCTCTTCATAAATAAATCTTTTTTTCATCGTTTTGCTCCTTTCTGATTGTGTTCCTTGTATTAGATAGTTCTTTGCAGGAAATGAGAAGCAGGATAGTTCCCGCTTCCCATTTCAGATTGCTTTAGAACGTTATGTCTTGTGTTGTATTAGCAGCACGGCTGCTTGAAGATACTTTGTTTAACGTGCGTTGTATCGATCCAGCGCAGACTGCTTGTAGCCGATACATTTTTCGATGCCGTAATCGTACAGTGTCTTGACGAAATTATCGTAATCATCCATCGACTGTGCGCCGGTGATAAATTTAATGGTATTCTCCTGCACCAGAGTCTTAATGGCTGTATAGGTGGAGTTAAAAGCTGTAGTATCCTCCGGCGTCATGGTGATATGAGTAGGCAGGGTGAGGTCAAAATGGGACTGATCCCAGAAATCATAAGCCTCTAAGGCGCGATTGCCTCTAGCGGTTACGTTCATCATCTGCCAGTTGTATAGGCCAAAGGCTGAGGTCATCAGCGTATAAGTGGAGAACAGCTCCTGTACGCTTGGGTATTCGCCTGCCTCGACTCGTTCATAAACGGAGTCGGTTACGTAATATTCTCCTGTTTCATCCTGGTAGTAGGTTTCGTCCTCGATACCGACGCTCTGCATAACCATGTTATCATGGTCATACCAGTAATCCAGCCAGCGGCAGGCCAGTTCTACATCCTTACAATTCTTTGTAATAACCAAGGTCTCTTTTGTCATTTCGTTTGTGGAGGAACCCATCTGCGGAATGTCTCCCTCGTTTAATACAGGCGTGGTGACACCGGAAAGGAAGAAATTTTCATCCGTGGAATAGCCCTGCAGCTTATAAGTATCTGCCGTGATGCCCCAGATAGCGGCGCTGGCGCCTGCACGTCCTGTTCCGATATAATCAGGGGAACCGGAGAAGGTTGCATCGTTGTTCGTAAAGTTCGGATCGATTAAGCCCTCTGCGTACCAATCACGGAAAAGCTGAACCCATTGCTTGTAGCCATCTTCCAAAGGTCCGAATTTTACGGTGCCGTTTTCCTGGTAAAATTCACCGAGGACACCATAGGCGGAAAGGAAGTTATGGCTTAAATCATAACCATTGGAGGCACCGATTAAAAGCGGCGCTTCACAGTTGAAGTTTTCCTTGAAGGCGGTTAGTACCTCGTGCCAGTCATCAATGGTGACAGGCAGCGGCATATTTAACTGATCCAGCCAGTCCTTGCGGATACAAAGACCGTCCCAGACACGCTCGCCGCGGATTTCACCGAAGTTGGAAGCCAGAGTATAGACGCCTACCAGACGACCGTCATCCGTGACGGTATCCTTTTCCAGCCTTGGAATAGAGGTTCTAAGAGCATTGTAGGTCGGCATGTATTTTGGAATATATTCGGTCATATCAAGAGTAATGCCATCCTCTACCGCCTGCACCAAACCGCCGGTATAATAGCTTTCTGCACCGCGCAGGATATCCGGGTAATTACCGGAGGCCATCATCAGGCCGAATTTCTCCATCGCTTCCTGACCGGCTACGGTGGTCCAGTTGATATGGACATTGGTATGCTCCTCCAGCTTTTGAATGGTGACTAATTCGTTCGGATCAGTGGCATAGTTACACGTCCATTGCAGCCACATCGAAAGCTCCTTTTTCTCCGGGAGCGGCCAGTTCCAGTCATCGCTGGCGTTTGCATTGTCTGAATTCTCACTGCCGGAGCCGGAAGGATCGGAGGCCTCATCTTCGGATTCTTTGTTGTTATCTGTAGCAGAATCCTTAGTACCCTCAGAATCCTTAGAGCCCTCTGTCTTGTTGGTGTTTTTGGAATCTGTCTCGTTTGTTTTCTTTCCGCAGCCAATCAGTCCGACAGCCAGAACAGAAACCAGTAACAATGCCATAAGTCGTTTTGTTTTCATACGCTCTCTCCTTTGATTTTTGCTGTTTGAGCCGTTCCTGGCGGGCTCTGTCCTGCCTCATTTTGGCGGCTCGGTTCCGTTGCAGTTCATGATAGCTTGATTCTAGCATGTCAAGGAGAAAAAGAGTATGTGCAGGTAGCCACGAAATGAAAACCGGTTTTTATGCTAAGTGCAACCTTAGCAGGACGGAAGCCATTTATTGGCCATGCTTTGGGCGTTGTACTGGCTGGGCTCTCTGCCCAGATAATCATGGATATAGCGGGCAACCTTACAGGAATACAAAAGAATTTGCTTATATTCCGGCTGAGCCAAGGGGCGCCCGAGAATTGCTTCAATTTTGGAAATTTTATACATTAGTGTATTGCGATGATAGTTAAGCTGACGGGCAGCTTTGGCAAAATTACAATCCAGGGAAAGGTATTGGTATAAAATGTTCATATAGTCGGACTGATGCTCTCTGTCATAACGGGAAAGAGTAATGATATCCGGATGGCATAAATACAGCAGATTGTCATGAAAATGGATGTTTTGGAAGCCTGTCCGGCACAAATCAATCATATAATAAATCCGGTAGTCGTCAAACTGGAAAATCCGTTCTCCAGGTTCGCCTAGTTTCTGTCCCAGCCGGATGGCGGAGCAGGCCCACAGATACAAGGAACGGAGCTGCTCCAGATGGCGCAGGCACCCTCCATAGCCCAGGCAGGTGTTGTGACAGGTCAAAAGCTCCTTTAAGGCAGCCGGATCACTAATCGGAATCGAGGTTTCTTTTGTAGCAAAAAACAGAATCAGGCTGTTTTCATAAAGACAAAGCCAGGCGGAGGGGAGCGCACGGCGTAATGCCTGCTCCAGAGAGTGAAGGGCTCTCGTATCATCACGGCGATCTTCAACCGGCACCACCAATAGGTGATAATACGTTCCCTGCGGCAATTTTAGAAGCTGCGCCCGATTCTGCACTTCCTCTGAGGTGACGATCTGCATTTCAATTAAATCTCTTAAAAACTGCATCAGTGCAACAGAGGAGCTGTCTGCCGGAAGCTGCTCTGCCAGTAAAAGCTGCTGCTTTAAGGGTTCTGTCAAAAGAGGGAGAAACCAGGTGCGCCGATATTCATTCTCCTCATCGCAGTAAAACATCAGCCAGGCATAGACGGAGGTTTTGTGCCGGATAGGATAAAGCTCCATATAAGGACAGGCCAAAAGCTCGTCCCGGGCGTTTGGAGAAAGATAGCCCTTTTGATCCAGCTCCGAAAATCCAGGGAAGGTGATGTCTGGTTTTTCTTTTAAGGAGCAATCTAACAGTGTGTAGCCGGTATTAAGGAGAAACAAAGGGCTGTGCAGCATCTGAGAACCCAGCTCCAAAAGCGTGTGCATCGTTGTGTCCGGGGAAAGAGAGGCAATCTGGAATTGCTCTGACCAATAGGAATAGATGCCAAAGCTTTCATTTAAAGCGCGGTAAATAATACCAATTTCTGCCGGAATATAGAGCAGGTTGCATTTGAGTTGCCCGTATTGTGCAAAAAAACCATCCGGGCAGTCTGTCATAATAAACAGAACAGGAAAGTCGGCTTCAAAGTCAGCCAGCATTTCCGCTATCTGGGAGGAGGTTCCGATATAGGCGCAGTTGTGGCGCACCGGGATAAAGGAGCTGTCTGTCAGAAGGTAATAAAATTTGATGTCCGGGAATTCTTCATAATAAATATGCTGCTGTTTTATCGTAATATCAGCTCGGTTGGTAAAAAAGGATATTTTTTGCATCATCATTCCTGCCTTTTGTTTGTGAATTTTTCTATGTCTTGTTTTTTAGTATAACGGGCAGAGGTGATTTATACAAGGTTTATTTTGGAATGTGGAAAAAACAGGAGAGAAAATAACAGAAGGGCGCCGGAAGGGGGAATATGCTTGCAGGCCGGAAAGGGATATGCTATACTATGGAAAATTTTATGAATAGGATAAGAACACCTGCGGTTTTTGTTATCAGATGAATGATTCGCATAGGTGAATAAAATGAGGGAAAACAGGAGGATTGAAAAAATGTCATTGGAACGTGCAAAGGAGCATTTAAAAAAATATCAGATGGAAAACCGGATTCAGCTATTTGATGTATCAAGCGCCACGGTAGAGCTGGCGGCGCAGGCTCTGGGCTGTGAGGGGAAGCGGATTGCCAAAACGCTTTCCTTTCGCTTGGAGGAGGGCTGTATCCTAATCGTAGCAGCCGGGGATGCCAAAATAGACAATGTAAAATATAAGGCCGCCTTTCATACCAAGGCTAAAATGCTGGCATTTGATGAGGTAGAACAGGAAATCGGCCATGCGGTAGGCGGTGTTTGCCCTTTTGGGAGAAAAGAAGGGGTGACGGTTTATCTGGACGAATCATTAAAACGGTTTGAAACGGTATTTCCGGCCTGCGGTACAGACAACAGTGCAATCGAACTGACGATTCCAGAGCTGGAGCGATGCTCGGAGAGCAGCGGCTGGGTAGACGTCTGCAAGGGCTGGGAGACGATAGAGTAAATCGGAGTATAACATATCAGGATACGGCAAATCGGGATACGGCAAGCAAAGATTTCGTCATAAAAGCGGAGGGTATGAAATGAATTTTGAGGAATTATGCCAAATTGAAAATGAGGCAGAGCGGGTATCAAAAACCTATGAGATTTTTCAGGAGGATGTCCGGCTTTCTGGTTCGCAGGCTGCGCGGGTAGAGTTTTTAACGACCATTCACTATATCAGACAGGCGCTTAGGCCAGGCGCGCGGATTTTAGATATTGGAGCAGGAACCGGAGCCTACAGCTTTTATCTGGCAGGGGAGGGGTATCAGGTAGATGCTCTGGAGCTGGCTGATCACAATGTGGAGGTATTTCAAAATAAGCTGATGCAGTCAGACGGTTGTGTTCGGGAGCGTATCCGGCTGGTACAGGGAAATGCGCTGGATCTGTCAGGCTATCAGGAAGAAAGCTTTGATGTGGTATTACTGTTTGGGCCTTTGTATCATTTGAGCCAGGAGAAGGACAGACAGCAGTGTATCGCACAGGCCAGACGGGTCTGTAAAAAGGATGGGACAATGTTTGTTTCTTTTATTTCTAAATGACATGGTGATTTTAACAGAATTCGGCTATAATATAGATTTTTTTAAAGGAAACAGCTACGACCATGAGAGCTTTAAGGTAGCAGATTTCCCGTTTGTTTTTTTCACAGTAGAGCAATGCCGGGCAATGCTGGCAGAGGGCGGTGTTGCCGTGCTGCACGAGGTCGCCTCGGACGGAGTCAGCGAGCTGCTAGCGGAGCGGATTAACCAAATGGACGAGGAAAGCTACCAGCAATATCTGCGGTATCATTTTTATTGCTGTGAAAAGCCGGAGATGCTGGGACGGAGTAATCATTTGCTGTTTGTGGGGAGGAAGTAAGAGAACGGAAGTATTTTTTGATATTGTTTGGCTATGATAGGATATAAAGTTTCTCCCATAGATATTGATTTTTCTCCCAAACATGGTTACAATATGGGAGAAAAGGAAGAAGATGAGGAACATGCGGGAATTTGATTATGTGAAACTTAAAAGTAAGCTGTGGGATGGAGAGATTCTGTCCTATGTAGCGCAGATTCATGAATATAAAGGACGGCAGGAATTAT
>CASCWU010000005.1 GCA_949155905.1 uncultured Lachnospiraceae bacterium | reverse complement strand
CCTATGACCCTCTGCTTGTAAGGCAGATGCTCTCCCAGCTGAGCTAAGATCCCTTATGCTGCTTCTCGCAGCGACAAGATATATTATATGCAGAAGATGGTAGTTTGTCAAGCCTCTTTTTTTATTTTTTATTTTCTTTTTGTCCACTTGCAGGAGTGAAAGGCAAAACAACTCCTCCCCTACCCAAAAGAAGGGGAGGAATTGCTGTTCATGCTTAAATCGCTGCAAGGCGGCTTAGACATCCAAGCCCCTCTTTTAGTTGGTGATCACACCGCCCTCTTTATTTCCGGTGATTGTCCCGTTTTCCTTTCCTTCTACCGTCGTGACTGCCGTACATTTTAATATCTGTCCTTCGTTTACTCCGGTAATCCCACCGGCAATATAGTTATACCATCCGTCTGTTGGTACGGTAACGTTCCCGGCGGATACCTTACAATTCGTAATCACTCCAGACGTCGTATTTTTCCCTGCAATACCACCGGCATATTGATCCTTGTTGCCCTTATTCGTCGCGGTAACGGCAATCGTATTCGAGCTAGCCGTAGCAGCAATGATTTTCCCATTGTTTTCCCCTACAATGCTGCCAACCATCGTATAGCTTTCTATTCCTGCAACATTTCCCGTATCCACGGTACAGGAACGAATTTCTCCTGTAGCAAACTGATAACCGCAAACTGCTCCTGCATAACGCCATTCATTATAGTTGTCGCTCAATGAAATAGAGCAGGATTTGAAGCTGCAGTTTTGGATTTTCCCATGGTTCCATGGCGTCACAACACCAATAGCGGTACACTTTTTGTTAAATGCGTTCATTCCTTTGCAGTTTCCGGAACCCTCTGTCACCGTACAGTCGGAAAACTTCAGGTTTTCTACCACTGCACCTTCCTTGACAGCAGCAAAAATGCCGTCCTTGATCATCAGGTTGGAAATCGTATGACCGGCTCCGTCGTAGCTGCCCGTAAAGCCGATATCCACTCCGCAGATAGCTTCAAACGTTTCGTAATTACCGTTAATATCCTGTGTCTGCTTAAAGGAACGGTTGGAACACTCGGCAATCTTTTTGAGCTGTTCCAAGTTTTCTACCAGATATGGGTTGCTTTTAGAACCATTTCCTCCGGCAAATCCGGTGGAGGCTTTGGTCATCACCGTAAAATACTCGGAATAGGTTATGTTCTTCCCTGCTGTAATGCGGATCCGGCAGGTCGTCTCCTCATCCAGATTTCCTCCATCCCAGGTAAAAGCCTGCTTTGCATTCTTTTTGCAGGTAGGGAAGGTCTTTGTGTAAAGCACCTGATCCGACACATCCAGAATCTGTGCCTTAACGTTCGTGGTGGCAGCGTCCATTTTAAAGGATACGCCAAGCTTACTTTCTCCCAGGACAAAATCACCGCCGTCCGTTCCTTCTGCTTTAATATCCAGTGCATTTCCGTTCCGATCCACGATCTTTACGGTACAGGTCAGCTTCTTACCGGATACGGTAGCCGTAATCTTTGCCGTACCAGGAGCAACGCCTTTGACCACACCCTTAGAGCTAACGGTTGCTACCTTTGTTTTGCTGCTTTTCCAGGTTACTTTTGCTTTTGTGTTTTTTACCGTCAGGGTCTTTTTAGAGCCTACATAGACGGCCATGCTCGTCCTGCTTAATTTCGGCGCGGCTGCTGCCGAAACGCTGTTGGTACAAAGAGGTGTCAGCAAACACGCCAGTACCATACACAATGTAATCCAAAATGCTCCAATTTTTCTTATTCGCATCTTTCTCATTTCCTTTCTGAATCTGATCTCAAGCTACCTGATCAGTACATCCCCCTCTCTGCTCTCCCGACCCGGCCGGAAGGCATTGACCTCCTTTCTTTTCTTCTGTATATATACCAGGACGCCCCTGGCACCCTCGCGGCGCAGGCAGATCAAAGGATCCGGCTGTGCCCTGTTTGGTGTACGAATCAGTTACCCTTAGTATAACAAAGAAGGCTGCAAACTGCAAGAAGAGAATTTACATTTTCTCTTCTTCTCCCCCTTGCAACTTTCTCCTAAAACACGTATACTAAAGAAAAAGGGGGATGTCCTATGTACTATTTTATCATCAATCCAGCCTCCCGCAGCGGCAGAGGGCTTACGGTCTGGAAGCAGACCAAACGAGAGCTGCGCCGTCAGGGCATCGTATACCGGGCGTTTGTCACACGCTATCCCCGCCACTCGATCCGGCTGACCAAAAAGCTTTGTGCCAAAGTAAAAGGAGCGTTTACACTGGTTATCCTAGGTGGGGACGGAACAGCAAACGAGGTGCTTTCCGCTGTACCGAAGGAGGATTTGGAGCGGATTACCTTTGCCTATCTGCCCTCTGGCTCCAGCAACGACCTCGCCAGAGGACTTGGGCTTTCTCCAGATCCGGTTAGGGCGCTCGGCGAGATTCTTTCCGGGCGGCACATTTTGGAAATGGACTACGGCACCATCTCCCTGCCTGGCTCAGGGCATCGTCCATACCGCTTTGCCGTCAGCGCCGGTATCGGCTTTGATGCTGCGGTTTGTAAGGAAGCATTGGATTCCCCCATCAAACAGGCGCTCAATCAGGTCGGGCTTGGCAAGCTTTCTTATCTGATCATTGCCATCAAGCAGATCGTTGCCTGCCGCACGGCTGACCTGACGGTTTCTATCGACGGCGGGCCGCCGGTTACGTATCCGCGGGTATTTTTTGCAGCAGCGATGAACCAGCGCTTTGAGGGCGGAGGGCTGCCGGTAGCGCCCTGTGCCGATCCAACCGACCATTTGCTCTCCCTTTGTATTCTCCATGGCTTTCCGAAAATCAAGGCATTCGTCATCCTGCCTGCTTTACTGCTCGGAGGAAGACATACCCGCTTAAAGGGAGTAACGCTGATCAACTGCCGCAGCGCCAGGCTTACGGTCTCCAAGCCGCTTTGCGTTCACAGCGACGGAGAATACCGGGGCCTCCAGAAACGGCTGGTCTTTGCCTGCTCCGAGCATACGATCCGGATAATAGGCGGAAAGCCTAACACATGCTCTTAATATTAAAACGAAAGAAGGTAGTTCCATGCAGACGCGAATGATACGAATCTCTTCTGTTTCGATTCTGGCTGGTATCTTTGCAGCGATTCTCCAGACCTGCTTGCTCTATTTCCTGGAGGACACCTGGATCACCCTGCCGGTTATTGCTTTGGCAGATCTGGTAATATCCCAATATCTGCTTGAAAATTCCTTTTCTTACCATTACTGTTTCCGCTTCCTGTTCGTGGCGGAACTGCTTACTCTGGCGATTGGTGTGCCTGCTTACTTTGGGCTATACGGGACGCTTCTGCCCTTTTCTGTCTATATGCTATGGCTGGCCGCCCTTCATTTTGCCGTTCCGTTTCTCTTTTGTATGCTGCGGTATCTGACGGATTTCGGGCCTCGCTTTATGAACTATAACCTCTTTTTCCTGGAATCCAGCCTATTGCTGTGGGCAGCGGTTCTGGCAGGCTTTTTCTATTGCTATGTCTACCAGCAGCCGGCTCTTACCAAGACAGAGCAAATCAACCTGGTTCCGTTCTACAGCCTGGCGGCACTGATAGAAGCCTACATCCAAACAGACGCCTCGATAAAGCCAACTGTGCTTTACTTGCTCCAATATGCTGCCTTTTTTATTCCGGCAGGCTTTTACCTGCATTTGCTCCTTGGAAAACGGCTGCTCCTTCTGCGCCTTTTCTCCTTTCTGCTTGTACCGGCGCTCATCGAGCTGGCACAGTATTTTCTGCTGCCGTCTATGTGCGATATCGATGATCTCGTTCCGGCCTTTTTGGGCTGTATCATCGGCTCGCTGCTGTTTACGATGCTAAATGCCCTCTGCCAGTCTCTGCACGAAACGGATTTCCTGCAAAAGCAAAACCGGAAACCGTTATATCTGTAACAGCTTTTTCAGGCGGCGGACAATCATTCCTGCTACAATGCCGATCACGGTTCCGGTAATCGCTCCTGCGATCAAAAGAGGCGGAAAATAATAGGCAACCTTGACATTTTCCACTACCAGCACCGCTACGATAAGCTGTCCGATATTATGAAAAATTCCTCCTGTCAGGCTGACTCCTACGATTCCAAACCAGTCAGCCTTTTTGATAAGCACCATGACGACAAAGCTTAACAGTCCGCCGCACAGACCGTATACCGCACTGTATAAATTGCCGAAGGTAAAGCCGACGAGCAAAATCCGCACCAGGGATATGATAAAGGCATCCCATGTCCGCATTGTATACATTGCCACGACCACGACCAGGTTCGCCAGTCCCAGCTTTATGCCAGGTATCCCTATCATTTCAAATGGAATCAACGTTTCTATATAGCTAAAAATAAAGGCCAGCGCCACCAATACGCCATACCTTGCCACATTTGCTTTCATCGCTTCCTCCTCTGTCCTTTTCTCCGCTTCTACTTTGCTGTACCGTCCAGTTCAGCATCCTCTCCATGCTCTATCGTGATCAACACCTGGTTCGGTAGACAAACAATCATTTCCCCGTTTCGGCTGATATCCGCCTGGTGAACACATTGCTTGTCCGGGCAGGTGGCTTCTGTCACTGTTGCCACACCGTCTTTAATCACCAGATGATTGTGCCGCTCTCCCTGGGCAATGTCAAGCTCCGCATTCTCTGAAAGCGGCAGCCTGGCGTATTCTTTGCCATCCGTCTGTACGACTACCTCACCGCCAGGCTCTGTCGGAGCAAGCTGCCTCCACAGCATATAACCGACAGCCGCTAATAAGACAATGCCGATTAAAATAACTTCATTCCGACGATGCTTTGCCGTTTTTATTTTCTCTGCCATAGTTCTGTTTCCTCTTTCTTCTCCCGCAGCCTGCTTCTGCCTCTGTCATACTGGCTGCTGCTCTATTTCGTTATCTCGTTATCCCTTTATCTCGTTATTCTGGAATGCCCCATCGTTTATACATCCCTGTTCGGAGGCATCTCAAACGCAATGTCATCAGAATAACACAAATCAAAAAAAGTTGCAAGGGAGAGAATCGAATCCAACTCGTTTCTCCGCACAGAAAAAGGATGAAAACAACTGCCTTGCTCTCATCCTTCTCTTCTTTCTTTTCTTATCCGGTTTTCTTTTTTATTTCGCTGTAATATAACCTTGTGCCTTTAACAACTCTGCAGTCAATACGGCGCCGCCCGCCGCCCCGCGAACCGTGTTATGAGACAGGCCGACGAACTTGTAATCAAATACGGTATCCTCCCTCAGACGTCCCAGAGAAATTCCCATTCCCTGTTCAAAATCGACGTCCTGGGTAATCTGCGGACGATTATCCTCCTCTAAATATTGGATAAACTGCTTCGGTGCGCTTGGCAGCCCTAACTCCTGCGGAAGTCCCCGGAAGCTTCTCCATGCCTCTATCATCTGCTCCTTTGTCGGCTTCTTCTCAAAGCTGACAAACACAGCCGCCGTATGTCCGTTTAAAACAGGAACACGGATACATTGGGTGGTAATCACCGGGCCTGCCGCCTTCACAATCTGACCATTCTCGATTTGTCCCCAAATCCTAAGAGGCTCCTGCTCACTCTTTTCCTCCTCGCCGCCGATATACGGAATGATATTGCCTACCATTTCCGGCCAGTCCGAAAAGGTCTTTCCAGCTCCTGAAATTGCCTGATAGGTCGTCGCTACTACCGTCTTTGGAACGAACTTTCTCAAAGCATGAAGCGCCGGTGTATAGCTTTGGATCGAGCAATTCGGCTTGACTACGATAAAACCCCGATCTGTCCCCAGACGTTTTCTCTGGTAAGCGATTACTTCTAAATGCTCTGGATTTAACTCCGGCACTACCATCGGTACATCCGGCGTCCAGCGATGAGCGCTGTTATTTGAAACAACCGGAGTGCCTGTCTTGGCATAGGCCTCCTCAATCGCCTTAATCTCTTCCTTCGTCATATCCACGGCGCTGAATACAAAATCCACCTCACTGCTGACCTTTTCTACCTCATTGACATTTAAAACTACCAGCTTCCTTACCGCCTCCGGCATCGGGGTATCCATTTTCCAGCGTCCGCCGACTGCTTCTTCATAGCTTTTGCCGGCGCTTCTCGGACTGGCTGCTACGGCTACGACCTCAAACCATGGATGCTGCTCGAGTAAGGCAATAAAACGCTGTCCTACCATCCCGGTAGCGCCTAAAATACCAACACGTAATTTTCCCATTTTGATAAACTCCCCTCATTTTTCTGATTGGCATGCAATATCACGCTCTGTTTGTCTTTACAGCGCGTACATATGTCTTTCGTAGGGAATATATTACTACCATTTTCTAAAAATAGCAACTCTTTTTTCTCTGATTTTTATTTTTCGTAAGATTCTCCAAAAAAGGACATCTTCCGCTGACTTCTTCTGCTACTATTGACGGGCAGACGGAACAATGCCCTCCTTGTCTCTGACCTCACCCCTGAAACCGCTTCGTCTGGCTGGCAATCAGGTCATTGTTCTCAAAATAGTCGATTTTCATAGCATGTTTTACATCCGAAAGGGTTTTAGCCGCTACCTCTCTGGCGGTATCGCTGCCTTTTTTCAGTATCTCAAAGACAGCCGGAATATCCTGCTCAAATTCCTTCCTGCGGGCGCGGATCGGCGTTAACTCCTCCTGCAGTACGGCATTTAAAAACTTCTTTACCTTAATATCTCCCAGACCGCCTCTCTGGTAATGTGCCTTTAGCTCCTCCAGGCTCTGGTAATCCGGCAAATACTCTGCAAAATGCTCCGGCCTGCAAAACGCATCCAAATACGTAAAAACGCAGTTTCCTTCGATTTGGCCTGGATCGTCTACATGAATATGGTTCGGATCGGTATACATCGACATCACCTTCTGACGAACCTCCTGCTCGGTATCGGACAGATAAATACAATTCCCCAACGACTTGCTCATCTTTGCCTTTCCGTCCGTACCAGGCAGCCGCAGACAGGCCTTATTATCCGGCAACAGTGCATCCGGCTCTACCAAAGCCTCTCCATACACCGCATTAAACTTCCGCACGATTTCCTTTGTCTGCTCTATCATCGGAAGCTGATCCTCCCCAACCGGTACCGTGGTTGCCTGAAACGCGGTGATATCGGCGGCCTGGCTGATCGGATACGTAAAAAAGCCGACCGGAATGCTCGTTTCAAAATTTTTCTGCTGAATTTCGGACTTTACGGTTGGATTCCGCTGGAGCCTGGAAACCGTCACCAGATTCATATAGTAAAACGTCAGCTCGCACAGCTCTGCAATCTGCGACTGAATAAACAGCGTTGATTTCGCCGGATCGAGTCCGATAGACAGATAATCCAACGCCACCTCAATGATATTTTCCCGTACCTTTTCCGGGTTGTCCGCATTGTCCGTCAGCGCCTGTGCATCTGCAATCATAATAAATACCTTTTCATAGCTGCCGGAATTTTGCAGCTCTACTCTCCGCTTCAGGGAGCCGACATAATGTCCGATGTGCAGACGTCCGGTCGGACGGTCGCCTGTTAAAATTATTTTTCCCATGTCACTACACCTGTTCCTTTCTGTTTTTGCTTTGACTTTCTGTTTCTTCTTTTCGGCTCTGCTTTCTCTATTTTACATGGAAAAACTCTATTTCCTCCCCTACCGGTCCGATACAAAATGCTATCCGAATCGGATATGGCTCCTCACATGGCAGCGCACCGTCCATCGGTTCTACTATAATCTGGTATCCTGCCTCGCGTACCCGCCCTACCAACTCGTCTACTTGGCTTGTCCGTAGCGCAAAGTGCTTGATCGCTCCGTCCGGGCTGGCAGCTCCGTCTCCGTTTGACGTAATCTCCATTACGGTTCCGTCCCCGGTATCGATCATAATACCTCTCTTGTCGCCCTCACCCCAGCTTCTGGCAACCTCCATTTCCAGCAGCTCCGTATAAAATGCCACCACCTCGTCAAATTTCTCAGGTAATGCCTTTAATGCGATATGATGGACGCCTTCTACTAATTTACTCATAATTTTCCTCCCATTTTCTTTTTATTTTATTCCCGTGATCCCGCGATACGCTGTTCCTATTTTAGCACACTTGATGGGCAGAAGTAAAGAACTTCAATCTGCTCTGTATAGTTCGTTTTCAACTACATTCCCTCCTTTCGGATATTCCGCATTGACATCACGGTCATGATGGATTCCGCATTCTGGACAGTCCCATTCCCTGACAGCAAGATTTTTTGTCACACCATTTTTATATCCACAGCAAGAACAGGTCTGACTGCTGGCAAAAAACTTATCCATCTTTACCAGTCGTTTTCCTGCTTCCTTTAACTTATACTGCAAGAATCCTGTGAACATCCCCCAACCATGATCCGATACGGATTTTCCGAAAGGAATCGCCTGTGCCATTGCTTTCATATTCAGACTTTCTATGCACACGCAATCATGAGTATCTACTATCTTCCTGGACTGTTTATGCAGAAAGTCCTTCCTTTGATTCGCAACCTTTTTATGCAGTCTGGCAACCTTCCTTCGCTGTTTCTCTCGATTTTTAGAATTCTTCTGCATGCGGGAGAGTTTGCGTTGTTCTCGCTTCAGATTCTTCTCGGACTGTCTATAATACCTTATTTTGGGATTTTGAAAGAAGTTCTGAAATGCGGTTTCCAGATGGCGAAGCGACTATTGAAGCGATATACTGTCTACTTCCTTCAGAAAACAGAACTTTTCCGTTTTCTTTCATTGCGCCATTTCGTTCGCACATTTTGTATAAGTGACCGTTGACCGGTCGGCTTGATATTGCTGAATTTTTCGGATTTCATAATTGAGCATTTTTGTAATTTTTCCAATGATTTTATTATAGTATTTTCTACAACTTTGTCAAGTGTGATACGAACGCAATTCATCCCCGACCTAAGAGGTCGGAGTCTTCTTGCTGAAAAAGGATAAAAAATAGCAACCACTTTTGAAAATTTTTTATTTTTAATTTTATTCCTGCTGGATAACATTTGCAACAAAATCAATTATTCTCCTGTGCGTTTTCTATTATGCCTGCAACTTTAGCGAGAAGATTTTGTTATTTCATCTGCTATATATAGCCCTTTCCTCCCCTTTTTCTGTGGCATCCACCGTAAAATACATTTTATGCCGAATCAGCATTCCTGCTGAAAGAAGCAGCGCCATCAGCTCTGCTGCCGGGGTCGCCAACCAGATTCCCGTCACCCCAAAGAGAGCAGGCAACAGCAGCATAGCCGCCAGCATAAAGACAAAGGAGCGAGAAAAAGCCAACACTGCCGAAACAACGCCGTTAGAAAGTGCTGTAAACAATCCGCTGGCAAAAATATTAAACCCAAGGAAGAGCAAGGCAACCGTACAAATACGGTTTCCACGAACCGCCAGGCCATACACCGGATTTTCAATATCTGTAAAAACCGCTACCAACGGTCTGGTAAAGCAAAAGGAGGCTGCCGCGCTGAGAAGGGAAATGACCGCAATGATCTTTAGGCTGATACATAACAATTTTTTTAGCTTAGGCTGATTTTGTTCTCCGTAGGCATAGCTGATCATCGGCGCCACTCCATAGGAATAGCCGGTATATAAGGAGCTTGCAAACATCAACACATACATGATAATCGTCACAGCTGCCACTCCGTCCTCTCCTGCCAGTTCCAACATTCGCCAGTTAAATATCATCGTCACGATACCCGTCACCAGTGCGGTGGCCATTTCCGAACAGCCATTTGCTGCAGCCTTTTTCAGCATCCCAAAGCGGAACACCAGCTTCTGAAAATGAAGCAGGCTCTTTTTATGGCTAAATACAAACAGTCCGACTACCGCCGTCACAGAATAACCCATTCCTGTCGCGATAGCTGCTCCGCCGATTCCCATATGAAATACGCCTAAAAATACATAATCCAGCACCATATTCAACACGCCGCCCGCCACTGAACAAACAAGGGAAAGCGTTGCCTTTTCACTGGCAATCATATATAAGGTAAAATTATTCATCAGCAAAATCGGTACGGTAAACAGCAAATAACGGCTCAGATATTCCATACAATATCCGGCAACCTCCTCTGACAGCCCTATTCCGGAAAACACCGGCTCCATCAGAGCATAGCCAAGCCCGCACATCGCCAGACCTACCACAACATTGACCAGAATCAAACAAGTAAAATCCTCTCTGGCTTCCGTTTGCTTCTGCTCTCCTATCTTTTTCATAATTGCCGCACTGCCTCCGGTAGCAAGCATCGTGGAAATAGCTGTCACGAGCTGGATTACCGGCGCCGTCAGATTGATCGCCGATAATGCCTTCGTTCCAATCAGATTTGATACAAATAATCCGTCTACCATCGTATAAAAAGACATAAAGACAGACATTGCAATCGTCGGAACGGCAAATTTTAAAATGTTTCGCAGTGTCACTGGTTTTTCATATCCGTTTTGTGTGTTCATGTTAATTCCTCCTTATTCTTCCTCCAGCCTTGTCCTGGTATCTGATATATGGTATCATAAACCATACAGTGACTGTACGGTCAATAAAAACTATCGAAACTTTTTGTGCCATCCGCTGAAAGTGTCACGGTACAAAATAGAATCCTATCAGAAAAGAGGCGAACACAATTTATGGAAGGAAAAGAAAAATTATTGGCGATTGGCCAATTTGCAGCCATACATGGAATCAATAAGAAAACGCTCATGTGGTACGACGAAATCGGGCTTTTCTCTCCGATCTACATCAACCCGGAAAATGGCTACCGTTATTACAACTATCACCAAAGTTCCCTGTTAGAAACCATCTTGCTTTTGCGGGAATTAGATGTTTCTATCGAAGAAATCCAGGCATTTCTCGCACAACGCTCCGCTGCGAGCCTGAATACTCTGCTGGAAAAAAATATCACAGCTCTGGATCAACGCCTTACCCATTTAAAGGCAGTCCGCAAAACCCTCGATAGCTACCGGCAAAACATGGTGACATTGCTGACGATGGATTTGTCGGAAATTTGTCTGATCGAGCAGGTGGAGCGTCGTCTGGTGACAGTCGATATCAGTCCGGACATTTCCTTTGACAAAGAAGTAGAACTGATTTTATCTGCCGCCAAGGACTATCAGCTTCGCCGTCTGCACGATGCCTCCTATGGAACCATGCTTCCGGTAGAGGCTATCTATCAGGGAAATTACAGCCATTACTCCAAGCTCTTTTTAGAGATTCCATTTCCGATCAAAAAAACCGGGCTGCATTTGCAGCCCGGCGGAACCTATGTCAGAGCCTTTCACAAGGGAGACTGGAACAACATTTCAAACGCCTACCAAAAAATCCTCTCCTATGCCAAAGAACAGGGATTGACCTTATCCGGCTATTCCTATGAAATCGGGATCAATGAAGCCGTCATTGAGAGGATAGAGGACTATATTACCCAAATTGAAATTCCCGTTTTATAGTAGCGGCGCAATCGCCTTTAACAGCCGCCCGGAAAGCTTCCGCCTCCATGGTTCGTGCCTGAGACTTTCTGCCGTCACCTGCCTGCATTTTGCCAGGGTTGCCTGGAAATCTGCCTCGATTTCCGGGATACAATCCATGCCGTACAAATAAGTAGCACATTCAAAATGGTGGTACAGGCTGCGGTAGTCCAAATTGATCGTTCCTACGACTGCCTCCCTTTTGTCGCTGACAAACACCTTGGCATGAACAAAGCCAGGCATATATTCGTATAACCGAATCCCGGATTCCAGCAAGGACGCATAATGCGTTTTCGCCAACGCATACGGAGCCTCCTTGTCTGGAATTCCCGGCAGAATCAACGCCACCTCGACGCCCCGCTCCGCGGCAAACTTCAAGGCTGTTTCCATTTCTCCATCCAAAATCAGATAAGGCGACATAATATGGACATACTGCTGCGAACGATTCAGAATATCCATATAGACCCGTTCTCCTACCTTATCCTGATCCAGAGGACAATCCCCATAAGGAATCACATAGCCCCTTGCCTGTGCAGCCGGATACGCCGGGTATGAAAGAAACTGCGTATATTCCTCCTTCCGTTCGTCGATTCCCCACATCTGCAAAAACAGCAGTGTAAAGCTTTTGACTGCCTCACCCTTTAACATGACCGCCGTGTCCTTCCAATGCCCGTGCTTCTTCTTTTCATTGATATACTCGTCCGCCAGATTTACACCCCCATTAAAAGCGGTATGCCCGTCGATTACCAGGATTTTCCGATGGTCACGGTAATTATAATGGGTCGAAACAAACGGCGTGATCGGAGCAAACATTTTGCAGGCAATCCCCAATGCCTTCAGCCTTTTGGGATAATCATGCGGCAACAGTGCAAACTCACAGGTTCCATCATACATCACCCGGACATCTACCCCTGCTGCTGCCTTTCTTGCTAACACCTCCAGCACCTTGCCCCACATCAGCCCTTCGTCTATGATAAAATATTCCAGAAAAATAAAATGCTCTGCTGCCTCTAGCTGTCTTAAAAGCTCTGCAAGCTTCGCCTCGCCTGACGGAAAATACGTCACCTCTGTCTCGGTAAATACCGGATAGCAGCCGCTCCGCCGGATATAATGAGCCAGCGCAGCCACTCCTCCATTCTCCTCTGTCAGCCGTTCTATTATCTCCTCCTTTTGTGGGATATAGTCCTTGGTCTTTTCCACAATCTGGCCAACCCGCGCCTTTAACGCCCGGTTCCCGATATCAAGCTTGGTATATAAAAAGAACAGCACGCCAAACAACGGCAGCAGCATAATCACGATCAGCCAGGTAATCTTTGCTGTCGGATTGAGCTTACTGTTTAACAGATAGATCACCATCACCACGATAAATAACACCGTCGCACCCAACATATGAGGCAAAAATGCCTTAAAGCGCTCAAACATATTCAACAGCAGCAGCACCTGCAGAGCAAACAGGAGAATAATCAAGCCCAGCCGACTGAATATCGTATGTAGGATTCCTCTCTGTCCCTTTTTTAGCAGGCGCAGTCCTTTGCTTTTGTAATCCATTTGTCCCCTCTCCCTCCTTTTCTCCTTATATTATAAACCATCCTGCTACTGTAACGTCAAGCGTTTTTTGTTTTTGTCACTCAGCCAGACGTGCCGCCGGTAAGAAATCTGCCAAAATGAACCGAAATCATCAGGGCTGCGGTTATCATACCGGCAAAAATTTCCGATACTATAATAAATAACCAAAAGCAGCAAAGGAGGAATGTTCTATGGGATTTTGGAGACGCAGCAATTACGAGGCTAATACGATTGAAATGATTACCAATCAGATCCGTTGGTGGGCCATGTTTCGGAGCGGCCTCTGGTACGTCGGACTGACGGCCAATCCGGTACAAAGCCTGCAGGCACATCATATCAGCATCTATGAGAAAAACAGCTTTCATTGCTGGGACATTCCGCAAAAGGACGGTGCTGCCTGCAAGGAGGCCATTCTGGCGATGGAGGGCTATCAATGGATCAGCCATGCCGACAGTGACTACTTAGACGACACCTATCCCAACCTCTATCTTTATCTGTTTCCTGTCACCTACCGTACCTCTCCACAAATTGATACTGCAGGCTTTACGCCTTTAAGAGCCATGCCGAAGCCTCCGATTGTCATTCGTTTTTTTGATCGAAACGAGGCTGAAACGACTCTCCGCTTTGACGATAGCTTTGATACGGCCACCTGCGAAGGCTTTCTGACAGAATTAAAGGAAAAGCTTTTGGCAAACGAGCTTTGCGGCCTGCTCGTCAAAGCCAGAGGCAGCCACTATCTGGAACTGGAGTTTGGAGAAGGCGGCTGCTGCACCATCACCTACGATTCCCGCACCTCCCAGTCCGGCTCCTTCCAGGGCTACCGGGGTCAGAGCAAATCCCGCAAATTGATTCCGCTGTTTACCGGCTCTTATCCAGACTATATGCTCTGCCGGGATCTTGAAGAGCTTCTTGCTATTTTACGCTATTTTCTGTTAAAGGATCGAAAGCCTGGGAAACGGCAGAATGTAAAATGGGTCGTCATGGCAGCAGAAAAAGATTTTCGGAACTATAAAATGGGGCTTAACGACTAAGCCCCATTTTATCTCCTTCTGCAAGACAAACGATTGTCTGCCAATGCTGTCTGCTAGTCAAGCCAGGAAGAAAAGAACCCTTCTTCCGTCTCTACGTTCCAGATTCCATAGGAAAGCAAGGTCTGAATAGAACCAACCTCCCATAGATGCCGGTCAGGCCACCAGCTTAAATAGGCTTCGTTAAGTTCCCCTGGCGAAGTGTCCGGCAAATAAAAGAAAAATTCCTCTCCATCCTTTAGTCCGTATGCTTCCGAACCAATATAACGCACTCCCTCTTCGATCCATACATCATCTACTTCTGTCTCATATACCAGCTCCTTTAGCTGCATCCGATATACATTCCGGCTGACTGCCTCTATTTGGTCAAACTGTCCATGAAATCTGCAAACATAGGCGCTCCCGTTTGGATAATCCGGTCCGGCAGAGGCTTCTCCGTCCTGGTAGTCCCCTTCAAACCGGCCGTCTGGATATACGGTCAGCTCTGTCCTCCAGCCTCCGGCGCCACTGGCAAGCCAAAAGGTCAGCGACGGCGCCTCAAACGGCAAACGATCCACGGATACCGGTTCTCCTTCCTGTGCGTTCCGGCTGTCTGCCGGCAACTCCTCTGGCTGCTGCTCCCTCTCTAGGCCGGCCTCTCTCTCATTTGGATCAAACAGCACCGGATAGATCTGAGCTGCCTCTGCTCCTGGCTTTGGCCCAAGCACCAGCTCTCCCTGCTCTGTACTTAATAAAACCGTACCGTTTTCCAGCATAGCATTCACATTTTCTGCAAATCCCCTCATCTTCCATGTCAACTGCTCTACAGGCATAGAAAACTCCGTACTCCATTCATTTTCTACTGTCACGCTGCCGCCTTCCAAAGAAAACATCGTACACGTATAGCTTCCAAGCCCCTGGTACATCGTCGGCTGATACTGCACCAGATAATCCTTTCCTTCACTCTGATAAAGGAACAGGGTATTCCAGCCTGTGTGCGAAATACCTGCCTCCACGCTCCACAGCTTTGCTCCGTTTTGTTTTACCACATAAAGCTCATAAAGCTCCGTCCCCAGCTTACGGACACGGATTTGCTCGGTTTCTCCGTCCTGATCCAGATCCGATGTCTCCCAGACAAGCATATCTGTTATTTCCTTATCTGCCCCGCTGTCGCCTGCGGCTTCATCTGTTTCACTGTCCTTTTCGCCGACTGCGGTTGCATCCACCTCTCCAGCCTCTTTATTGACTGCCTCCTTCTCACTGCTCTCTACATCTGTAGTATCTATAGCAGTCGTATCAAGGCCGGCCAAACCGTCCTCCTTCTCTTTCACATTGCCCTGTGCCGGATCGGTCAAAAAGCATACTGCTACCAGAATACACACGCCCACTGCTGCCGCAACTCCCCAGCAGGCAGGCTTTTGATAGCGCAACACCGATTTCACCCGCTTCTTTACTCCTGTTTCCCCAAACGCAAGCGGATAGGTCATCCTGCTTTTTTGAGACACACTGCACACAAGCAGCGCCTGAGAATAGTCTGCCCTCCCTCCTCTGTCTAACCGTCTGATCACGGCTTCATCACAGGCCAGCTCCATATCCTGGCACAGCAGCGTATAGGCGAGCCACACCAGCGGATGGAACCAATAAATCGACGCCAGCAGGGCGCCTAACAGCTTCCAGATATGATCTCCCCGCCGAATATGTGCTTTCTCATGGGAAATCACATACTCCAGGTTCCAGCTCTCCATTCCATATGGAAGATAAATCCTCGGCCTTCTTACTCCAAGAACAAACGGAAACGCAATGTATTCACTCTGAAAAATATTGTCCCGTAAACGAATGGCACATGCAACCTGCCGACACAGACGTCTGTAGCGAATGATTCCAAGGCTTATCAACAAAAGAACTCCTATCAGCCAAATCACGGTCAAAGCTTTCCCTGCTGCTGTTCCAGTTCTTGTAGAAAGAAGCATTTTTTTCTCCTGCAGGGAAGCCCTCCAAGAGCCGTCTAACCTTCCCTCTGTGCGTTCCCCATCCTCTGCATCTGAGGTCGTATCGCCCGCTCTCGCGATTTCCTTAGAGTTTCCCTTGGTAGGACTGTTATTTTTCCTATCCTCTCCCAGATACTCTGTTTTTTCCCCTGGTTTTGTATCGGCTTTTGTATCTGCTCCTGTATCGACCCCTATATCGGCTCCTGTGTCTGCTTTTGAATATAGAAAAAAACTATCTGAGCCAGCCTGCAGCCGCGGAACCAGGCTTAGATCGCTTTCTATCGAAAACGGACAGAGCAGCCGGACGGCTACAATCCCCCAAAGCAGGACATTCACCCATTTCGGCGCTCTCTGCAGCACAAGTCTGGCCGCCAGCACTGCCAAAATCATCCAACCTGCGGCTATGCTTTTATAGATGATAACTATCAACACCTCTGTCATGGCAAATCTCCCTTCCGAAAGCGGTCAATCATTTGCTGTACCTCATCTATTTCTTTTTCCGTTATACATCGATTTTTTGTAAAAGCCGCTACAAAGGCAGGCAAAGAGCCCTCAAATCGTTTTTCAACCAGCTCTTCAATCTCTGCTGCCTGCACCTCCTCCTTTGACACCAGAGCCGACACAACGCTGTCCTCATTTTTTAAAATACCACGTGCCGACAGACGTTTGATCACGGTATAGGTAGTCGTCGGCTTCCATCCTAGCTGTTCCTGGCACAAGGCTACCAACTCTCTGCTCTTAACCGGCTCATGCTCCCATAAAATCAGGCAAAAACGATATTCACTTTCAAATACCTTTGGCGTATCCATGCTATCCCTCCTCGTATTCTTCCTCATATCCTTCCTTTATCGCTCATCTAAACGGAGTAAAGCCAGTCCGATTCAGTCCGATTCGCCTTGCTCTAATCCATTAGAGTATATATTTAATCTAACAGATTAGAGTAAAAAAGTCAAGAAAAAAGCAACGGATTTTTATTATTTTTCCATCCGTTGCCTTCTTTTCTTCTTTTCAACGCTGACTTCTATTGTTCCTTAAATATGTCAACACCCGCTCTAAAGATAAAACAACTCCAGGCAGATAGCTTACCGATCCCCAAAGGAAATCCCCATCATCCTGGCGCTGGCAATGATATCGTCCTCCGGATCGACATATTTTAATTTTCCGGCGCTCTCGGAAAGCGGAATCGCTACTACATCATCGTTGCGCATAACGACAAGCTTTCCGTAGTCCTCGTCTATGATAAGCTTTGCTCCCATCGCTCCTAACCGGCTTGCCAGCACGCGGTCGTATGGATCCGGGCTTCCGCCTCTCTGGGTATGACCTGGTACCGTGACGCGAACCTCCTGCCCGGTCTTTTTGGTAATAGCGGCAGCAATTTCATAAGCGGCAGACGGATACGGAGAATCCACCAAATGCTGCTTTTTCTCCTTTTTCGACATCGCTGCTACCTCCTTGGAAACGGCGCCCTCTGCTACTGCAATGATCGAAAATGCTTTTCCGGCCTTTTCCCGCTGCTTTAATGCCTTGCAGATCACATTGATATCGTATGGAATTTCCGGCAGCAAAACTACATCTGCGCCTCCGGCAATTCCGGCATAGAGCGTCACCCAGCCAACCTTATGCCCCATCAGCTCCAGGATAAATACCCGTCCATGCGATTCTGCCGTCGTATGAATACAATCTACGGCATTGGTCGCGATATCTACCGCGCTCTGAAAGCCAAACGTAATATCCGTTCCCCAGATATCATTATCAATCGTCTTTGGCAGGGCAATCACGTTTAAGCCTTCCTCGCTCAGCATATTGGCAGATTTGATGGAACCATTTCCGCCTAATACGACCAGACAGTCCAGTTCCAGCTTTTTGTAGGTCTTTTTCATCGCCTCGACCTTGTCAAAGCCGTCCTCGATTACCCTCATCATCTTAAACGGCTGACGGGAGGTGCCAAGCACCGTGCCGCCCCGTGTGAGAATACCGGAAAAATCCTTTTCCGACATTTTCCGATAATTGCCGTGCATGAGTCCTTTATAGCCTTCTAAAAATCCATAGATTTCTACTTTTCCCAGGTTGTGGTACAGTCCCTTCGCAACGCCCCGCATCGTAGCGTTTAACGCCTGGCAGTCCCCGCCGCTCGTTAAAATACCGATTTTCTTCATCCTTAAAACCTCCTTCTCTGTCTCTTTCTTTTTCTGTTCTGTCTTTTGTTCTTCCTCTTTATTTTTTACTGCTTTCTTTTTCAGCCGGTTTCTTCTCCGCCTGAACTGGTTCCTCTTTCGTTACCTCTTTCACATCTTTCCCGCTTTTCTTGCCCTTTCCTGCCGATTTTCCTTTGCTCTTGGCGTTCTTGCCGCCCTTGGCCATCGCCTTAGCCATCGCAGCTTCTTTTTCGGCTTCCCATTTCTTTTCTGCCTTTTCGCTGGCCTGATAGGCCTGCTCATAGAAATATTCCTGGGAATTTAACGGCTTTCCCTTTGAGGTCTTGTGGACGTAGGTTCCATCTGCTTTTAGTACTCTGCCCTTTACATTGTCGGACATCTGCTTGCGGAACATGGCGGCAATCCGGCGCTGCAGCCGTTTATCTTCCACCCGTACCGCGACTTCAATCCGGCGGGACGTATTTCTTGTCATAAAATCCGCCGAGGAAATATAGAGCTGCTGGCGCTCTCCTGTACCGAACATATAGATTCTGGCATGTTCTAGGAAACGCCCGACGATACTGACTACCGTCATATTTTCGGTCATTCCCTTAACACCCGGAATCAGACAACAGATACCGCGGACTACCATTTCAATTTTTACCCCGGCCTGAGAGGCCTCAATCAGCTTTTCGATCAGAACCTTATCGGTCAGAGAATTCAGCTTCAATCCGATATAAGCCTTGCCGCCTCCGCGGGCAATCTCGATTTCCTCCTCCATATGTGCCAGCACACCCTGACGAAGTCCGTTCGGCGCTACGAGCAAATGGCTGGTCGGAGGGCAGATTTCTCCCATCAGCAGCGCATGAAACACCGATACTGCCTCCAAACCAATATCCGTTGAGGCCGTCATCAGAGAATAATCTGTGTAAAGGGTAGAGGTCTTTTCATTATAGTTCCCTGTCCCTATCTGAGTAATGTATTGAATTTTCTTTTTTGTTTTCCTGGTAATCAGGCAAAGCTTAGAATGCACCTTTAATCCGTCCAGGCCATAGATAATCCGGCAGCCTGCCTCCTCGAGCCTGCGCGACCACTCGATGTTGTTTTCCTCGTCAAAACGCGCCCGCAGCTCTACCAATACCACGACCTCTTTTCCGTTTTCCGCCGCCTTGATCAAGGCCTCCACAACCTTGCTGTAACGAGCCACCCGGTACAGAGTCATTTTAATCGAAACAACCGAAGGATCCTCCCCTGCCTCGCTGAGCAGACGCAAAAACGGCTGGATGCTTTCGTATGGGTAGGAAAGCAGCAGATCCTTTTTCATGATCTGATCGATCATCGGCACACCCTCTAAAATCTCCGGGCTCTTTTGCGGCACACGCTCCTCATAAAACAGCTCCGACTTCTCCTTTAAGGCATCCTGAAGCCCAAACACAAACGACATCTCTAAGGGAGACTGACTGAGAAACAGTCGTTCCTTCTTTAGCTCCAGATAATCAAGCAGCCGCTTTTCCAGCTTTTCCTCTAACGGCTGGGACAGCTCGACGCGGATAGGAGAAAGCTTTTTCCGCAGCTTGATCAGCTTTGCCATTCCTTCCCGGTAATCCGGCTCCTCCTCGCCTGCTACATCATCAAAAATATTTTCCTCCTCCGGCTCCAAATCCGCATTACGCACGATACGCAGCAGAGACTGAGAGCGAATTTTATAATGCTCAAATACCTGACGGGCAAAGTGCAGAATCACATCCTCCATCAAAAGAAAGCGACCCGGAGCCGTCGGCAGAGGCACTAAGCGCTCAAACAGGCCGTTGCTGCACGGGATAATCCCGATTTTGCTGCTGCCCTTGCCGCCCTTTCCGTCTGCCAGCTCTACAATCGCATAAATTTCCTTATTTTTCAAAAATGGGAATGGCTGGCGCTTTCCGACCACCTGCGGGGAAATCAACGGCTGGATCTCACTGTGGAAATACTCTCCCAGCCAGACAAGCTCCTCCTCGGTCAACTGCTCTACCGTCAGCAGCTCTACGCCCTGCCCCTTCAGCTCCGTCATCAGATCCGCATAGATCTGATCTTTCTTTTTGCATAATTCTCTGACTGCCTTTAAGATCTGCTCGATCTGTTCCTTGGCGGTCAGCCTTGTCTTGTTGTCGCGCCGTTCCGGGGAAAACAACATCTGATCCTGGAGAGAGCCTACCCGTACCATAAAAAACTCATCCAGGTTGCTCTGAAAAATAGAAGCAAAGGTCAGCCGCTCGCACAACGGAACCCGAACGTCCGCTGCCTCCTCCAAGACACGCCCGTTAAACTTCAGCCAAGACAATTCCCGATTAGAATAACAGCTATTTTTCATCTCTCTTCTGCCTCTTTCCAGGCTCCTCCCAAAGCGGTTAGCCCCAGGACGGAGCCTTTTTGCTATAGTATACCTAACTCAACTGCCAAAAGCAAGCATTATTGTTTTGTAATTGTCACCGTTTTTGCCTGTCCCTTGCCCTTTAGCAGCTTTTTATAAGACGAAAGCTTAGAGGCCGGAACCTTAATGCTTGCCTTCGCATGGATCTTACTGAACGCCTTCTCCTCTACCTTGGTCAGCTTCGTCGAATTAATCGTGATCGTTTTCAGGTTTTTGGCTCCGCTAAAAGCTTCCTTTCCAATCGCAGCGACGTTCTTTCCAATGGTGACAGAGGTGACGGAGGTTTTGTTTTTCAATGCCTTATTGCCCACGCGAACCACCCGGAAGCTTACGCCTAAAATAGTCACAGTATTTCCGATCTTTACTTTCTTTACATTTTTTGCCAGTCCAGAAAAATTCACCGTACCCGTTCCGTCCGTTTTTGCCGAGACAATCTTGTATTTATAATTTCCGACTGTATAAACCTGATTCTTTTTACAGGCCACCTTAGGAATTACCTTCTGTTCTACTACCTCGCCGCAATCCTCACAGGTAATCGTCGTGCGGCCTTCTTTTAGAAACGTAGCAGCCACGGTCTTGGTCTTCGTATTCCGATGCCGCTCTTTCTCGCTTAGCTCTTTTCCGCAGACTGCGCAAACCTGCGGCTCAAAGCAGGTTGCCTCTCCGTCTGGCGTATGTCCGGCGGCGGCAGTGCTTTCGGATTTGATAAAACCGCAGGAGGTACAGGACTGCTGCCGTTCTCCGCCCTCTGTGCAGGAAGGCTCGCTTACTACAGTCCAGGCGCCGAATTCATGTGTATGGAGCTTTGCCGTATGCCTGGCGGCTGCCTGGTTGGGACTTTCCCCGATACCATAAAGCAGCTTCCCTTCCGGTGTCACCGTAAACCCATAAAGATAGCCGGCTGCCAGCTCTGATTTCGGCGGAGTAAAGGCTGCCACAGAAGCAGCGCCGGAAACGGATAAATCCAGGCTTTGGATATTGGTCGGCGTTGCATAATACAGCTTATTGCCTAAGACAACACAGCCGCCATAATTATTCGTCCAATAACGGTCGCTGCTTCCCCATACATTCCAAACATCCTCCAATACTGCCAGCGTTTCTTCTTCCTTTAACCCGGAATTGCTTCCGTAATAGCGTTTCAGCGTTCCGCCTTCATTGGCATACCACGATCCGTTATAGTAGCCAAACGCACTTTCTACTTTATTCCAGAAGCAGTTATCAAACTGTTTCTCCTTTGCAGCAGAGGAACTTGCCGAACCGGAATATACGTAATCCGAGGCCTTATGAGATCGTGCGCTCTCCACGGTCGGCGCCTCAAACCAGCTTGTGCTTTTCAAAAGGAAAATATGGCGCACACGGCCATAGCGATCCGGTGTCGCATCGTTCCAGGTGACATCGACATGATACCAGGACTTCCCTACTTTGACCAGGTTCCAGGCATGGTTGATCGACACACTGGAAACCAACTCACAGTCAATCCCCAGCCGGTTCATCAGATCCTGAAATGCCAGGGAATATCCCTGACAGACCGCCGACTGCCCTACGACTGCATCATAGGCGGTAAATTTCTGCAAGCCTGTATCGTATTCACAGTTGGAGGCCAGATAGTCATTGATATAGAGTACCTTTTCCAAATCCGACCAGGAGGACTGGACATTGGAAAGAATCTGATGGATGTTCCCTTCGTATTCCTCTATCATCTGGGTACGCTTTGCTTCCTCTTCTACCGTAAAATCAAATTCTATCCGGCTGATATAATTCCCGGAAATCCAATAGCGGCAGCCGCTCAAATAAAAATACTGCGGATGGTTGTTGACAAACCGGGAGAAAAAACCTTCCTCGCTGATCGGAATACGGAATTCCAGCACCTCTACACTTCTTTCGCCCCTATCCAAAGCAGCCGCCATTGCCTGCTCGAGCTTCTCATTTTCTACTGTATCTCCTGCTGCAAAGGCCTGAATACGAGTATCTGCCTCTAGGAAATCCCCCTTTTGGAGAATTCCGGCTGTCTCTGCCTGCCATACCTCTCCTACGCTCTCCTCCCTGGTAGCTGCCTGGCTCTGTCCCGCATACACAGACATCGTCTCTCCTAATAACAGCAGGGCAGACAGCAATAGCCCGATCACCCAGCAGCCCGTTCTTATCCTCTCCCTATGCTTCATTCCTCTGTCCATCCTTTCTGAATGCTCGTTGAGGCAGGTAGGCGCTCTTCTCCTTTTGCTCCCCCTGCCCCAATCTTTTTATAAAAATGCTTATTTGGCCAACTCTGGCTTATGGTGAATCAGATAATTATACATCGCTCCCACCAGGTTTGCGTCACTTAAAAACTGGCAATTCCCCAGTTCCGGCTTGACCACCGGAATCAAGCTGCCCAACGCTTCAAAGATCTTGTCTACCTCTGCCCGGATATCCGGCACCAGGCGTTCCTGACGGCTGACCCCGCCTCCGAATACGATTTTTTCCGGATCGTAAACTACCTGCAGGTTATAAGCCATCAGAGCCAAATGGGAAATAAAGTTCTGATAAATCCCTGTCACAACCGGATCTCCCTCTTCCAGCCATTTAAAAATCTGCGGCCCGTCAATCTTCATCTGTTCCCCGGTATTCTCCGGTGCCTCTGCCTGGTCGGCAAGACCTTCCTTCATATCAATCCCTGTCTTTTCTCCTACATTTTTTTGCAAGGCGGCTGTTTCCAGTGTCGATAGATCCACACCCTTTGCTGCTGCGACTGCCATCGTCAGTCCCATCATAGCACCAGGGATACACATAATATTCTGCATAGTGAAATCATTTGGCTTGATCATCAGGCAGGAAAGCTCTCCCGCCGTAAAATTCTTTCCTTTATGCAGTCTGCGGTTCTTTACGATACCGCCCGCGATTCCGGTTCCTAAAATCACGGCGATCCCGTCCTGGCAATCCGAAAGGCTTCCCTTCCAGACCTCTGCTAGGGCAGCACACTTTCCGTCGTTTTCCACGGCTAATGGCACCAGAATACGCTCCTTTAGCAAATCAAAGATATTCTGCCCGTACAGATCCAAAAACGCTCCTGTCGTCCTTGCATAACCGCTTTCTGCGTCAATCGCTCCCGGCATACTGATTGCCACTCCTTCAACGCAACCGGCAAATTTCTCATAAACCCCCACTACTGTATGGACAAAGTTTTCAATTCCTGTCACCGGAGACGGAGCCTCTCCTTTTTCACTCAAATTTCCTTCCCCGTCAATCAGCGCATATTTCATATAGCTTCCGCCCAAATCAATAGCCAGACATTTCATTTTACCATCACCCTTTCTTATTTGCTGCAGGATTATGCCTCCTGTGCTGTCAGATTGTCGCCGCCTGTCGCAATAACCTCCTTGTACCAGTAAAAGCTCTTCTTTTTATAACGCTCTAACGTACCGGTTCCATCGTCGTACCGATCTACATAGATAAAGCCATAACGCTTTTTTAACTCTGCCGTAGACGCACTGACCAAATCAATACAGCCCCATGTCGTATAGCCCATTACCTCGGCGCCGTCCTTGTTGATCGCCTCAGCCACCTGATAGAGATGATCGTTTAAGTACTGAATCCGATAATCGTCGTTTACCGTCTTGTTCCCGTTTTCATCTGTCACCAGTTCATCTACCGCACCCAGACCGTTTTCTACGATAAAGACCGGAAGCTGATAACGGTCATAAATATTGTTGATCGCAATCCTCAATCCCTTTGGATCGATCTGCCAACCCCATTCGCTTGCCTTTAAGTGCGGATTCGGCACCCCTCCTAAAATATTGCCCTCTCCCGTCTCCATCGTCGGATCGGCGCTCGCACAGGCGCTCATATAATAGCTGAAGGAAACGAAATCTACGGTATTCTTTAAAATTTCCTCGTCCTCCGGCTCCATCTGCAGATGGATTCCGCGGTTCTCCATATATTTTTTCGCAAACCCGGAATATTTTCCTCTGGCATGGACGTCTGTAAAGAAATAGTTTTTCTGTTCGGTTTCCATGACTTCAATCACATCGTCCGGGTTCGGCGTATACGGATAAACCGGAATATTCAGTACCATACAGCCGATTTTGGCCTCCGGACAGATCTCATGGCAGGCCTTTACCGCCAGAGCGCTCGCTACAAATTCATGGTGCATCGCCTGATAAATATCCTGCTCGGTCAGCTCGGATTTCGGCGTGGAAATCCCGGCCGCCATAAACGGATTATGCAGGCCTGCGTTGATTTCATTAAACGTCAGCCAGTATTTTACCTTGTCCTTATAACGGGTAAATACCGTCCTGGCATACCGCTCAAAAAAGCCGACCAGCCTGCGATCCCGCCAGCCATCGTACTTCCGGGACAGATGCAGCGGCGTCTCATAGTGGGAAAGCGTTACGAGCGGCTCAATCCCATATTTCGCACATTCGTCAAACACCCGGTCGTAAAACTCCAGCCCCTTTTCATTCGGCTGCTCCTCATCTCCCTGCGGGAAAATCCGGCTCCAGGCAATAGACAGCCGGAATACCCGAAAGCCCATCTCGGCAAACAGCTTGATATCCTCGGCATACCGGTGATAAAAATCAATCCCCACCAGCTTCATATTGTCCGGGGTAGGCTCCTCGGTAATCTCGCCGCGCATTCCGTGTGGGTAAACGTCCTGAATCGACAGTCCCTTCCCATCCTCCAGGTAAGCGCCCTCGCATTGGTTGGCAGCCGTCGCGCCGCCAAATAAAAACTCCTTTGGAAATCTTGACATCTTTCTATACCTCCTATTTTTAGTTCCGCTGTTTTATTCCTTCCTCCGCCTATTCCGGTAGAGTCATTTCCTGCTGCACAATTCCTTTTTTATGCCAGTTCCCGAACTTATAGAAGAGTGCCGTAATCACGGCGCCTAGCGTCCAGGAAACCAGGAGGGATATAAAAATACATTCTGGCCTGCCGTTTGGATATTCGGCGCTTTTGGTCATCCAGGCAATCCCATAGGCCACCGGCACACGCAGGAATACTGTCGTAATAATGGAAATCCACATCGGGGTGACGGTATCGCCCGCTCCTCTCATGACACCGGATAAAATCTGGGTAATGGCACAGGCAATATAGCCTACAGAAAGCATCCGCATCATCCGGTTGCTCATATCTATAATCTTCTGCGTATTGGTAAACAGGGCCATCAGATATTTTCCGAAAATCACGATAAACAATACGAGCGCTGCAGAAATGCTGACCCCCAGCTTCATCCCGTCCTTTGTCCCGGCCTTTACCCGATCCAGACGTCCGGCTCCGATGTTTTGTCCGGCATAGGTGGTCATCGCCGTACCAAAGGTAAAGCATGGCATCATGGCAAAGCTGTCCACACGCATTACCACGGTCGAAACGGTAATGATACTAGAGCCAAAGCTATTGGTCAGGGACTGCACGACCAAGGCCGCCATCGAAAAAATCATCTGGGAAACACCGGACGGAATCCCCAGGATAATCAACCTCTTTACGAGAGCGCCCTCTAGCTTTAGGGTGGATTTGTTCACGTCTAATACATCCTTCATGCTCTTGATACGCAAAAAACACAGCACGGCCGAAATTCCTTGTGCCAGCACCGTCGCATAGGCCACGCCGGCTACGCCCAGACGGAAGCCCATCACAAACCATAAGTCCAACGCAATATTTAATACTGTGGAAATCAGCAGAAATAAAAGCGGCATTACCGAATCACCCATACCACGCAGAATTCCTGAAAAGATATTGTAAAAGGTACAGCCTAAAATCCCTACAAAGACAATCGTTAAATACGAGCAGGACATCTCAAAAATATCCTCCGGCGTCCCCAGCATCCGCATAAACGGCTCTACCAGGAAAAAGCCTACCAGCATAATCATCGCACTGGCTATGATGTTTAAAATGATGCTGTTCCCGATAGTCATAGATAAATTCCTGCGATCCTTTGCCCCAAAATACTGAGAAATCATGATCCCGGCGCCTACGGAAATCCCCATAAACAGCACCAGCACGAGGTTAAATAACGGCATACTCGCTCCAATCGCTGCCAACGCCTGATCCCCCACATATTTCCCAACCACAATCGAATCTACGGTACTATACAGAAGCTGTGCCAGGTTTCCAATCAGCAGAGGAACCGCGAACTCGATCAGGTTCTGTACCGGCTTCCCCTCTGTCATATCTCTGGCTCCCGCAAACTTTGTCATAAATTTCCGGACTATATTCATCCCCATTCTCCCTTCTTTTCTTATCCTTATCCGAATGCTTCTTAACTACTATCATACCTCTTGTAATCGTTTACGTCAATGCAGTATTTTTTACAACGTTCAAAAATTTACTCCTTACGCAGATCTGTGCATAAAAAGGAGCCGCCTCCGGTCATAACACCGAAAGCGGCAACCTGTTATGCGCGATGCAAAGCCTTTCTTTTTCCTACAAGGGCCAATCTTCCACCAGAGGAGCTATCCCTCCGGTATGACGAAAGGATTAGCCGAGCTTTGTTGTATTCAATCTCACTCCCGGTCCCATCGTGGAACTCAGAGTAACGCTCCTTAAATATTGGCCCTTTGCGGAAGCCGGTTTGGCTTTTACAATAGCGCCTATTAGCGTGTTGAAGTTGTCTGTTAACTGCTCCTCTGTAAAGGAAGCTTTTCCCACTGGCACATGAATAATATTTGCTTTGTCAAGACGGTACTCAATCTTACCGGCCTTGATATCTGCGACAGCTTTTGCAACATCCATCGTTACAGTACCGGCCTTTGGGTTCGGCATCAAGCCCTTTGGTCCCAGGACACGTCCCAGACGACCTACTACGCCCATCATATCCGGAGTAGCAACCACTACGTCAAATTCAAACCAACCCTCGTTCTGGATCTTCGGAATCAGCTCCTCGCCGCCTACATAATCGGCTCCTGCTGCCTCTGCCTCGTTGATCTTATCGCCCTTGGCAAATACCAGGACACGAACCGTACGGCCTGTCCCGTGCGGCAGAACTACGGCACCACGCACCTGCTGATCGGCATGACGTCCGTCTACACCAAGCTTGATATGGGCTTCTACTGTCTCATCGAACTTTGCAACTGCTGTCTTTTTCACTAAAGTGATGGCATCTGCTGTGTCATAGAAGGTTGCCCTGTCCACTAATTTCGCAGCCTCTACGTATTTCTTTCCTCTTTTCATAATAAACAAAACCTCCTGTGGTATCTATGCTTCGGCAGGTTTTTCCTGCCTCCCACTGTCTTTGCTGCGGCCTATGCCGCCTTCTGTCTCTTCCGCTCTCCCTGCCGCTTTTTACTGCCTGTCCTCAGGCTTTCCTAAAAAGTGCGCGCAGGCTGCCGAACAGACCGTTTCTAATCCTCTACTACAATTCCCATAGAACGGGCGGTTCCTGCGATCATGCTCATAGCGCTTTCTACGCTGGCAGCATTCAGATCTGGCATCTTCAGCTCGGCAATCTTACGAACCTCGTCCTTTTTGATGGTCGCTACCTTGTTCTTATTCGGAGCTGCGGATGCAGTCTCAATCTTACATGCCTTCTTTAATAATACGGCAGCCGGAGGAGTCTTTGTAATAAAGCTGAAGCTCCGATCCGCATATACCGTAATGACAACCGGAATAATCATTCCTTCCTGTCCTGCTGTTCTGGCATTAAATTCCTTGGTAAACTGTACAATGTTTACACCATGCTGTCCTAAGGCCGGTCCAACCGGAGGAGCCGGGGTTGCCTTAGCGGCAGGAATCTGTAATTTTATATAACCTTCTACTTTCTTTGCCATTTGTGATAACCTCCACTTATAACTTCTTGATATCGGTGAAACTGATCTCCACAGGTGTTTCCCGTCCGAACATGTCTACACTGATAGTAACAATCTGCTTCACATTGTTGATCGTCTGGACAATCCCTGTCGTATTCTCCCAGACACCGGCTGTCACCACCACGGAATCCCCTTCCTCAAGATCGATCTGAACCTCGCTGTGGTGGACTCCCATGCTCTTCATCTCCGCATCGGTCAATGGTACTGGCTTAGAGCCTGGTCCTACAAATCCGGTTACGCCCCTGGTATTCCTTACCACATACCAGGTATCATCATTCATAATCATATTGAGAAGCACATAGCCGGGAAACAGCTTCTTTTGTACCTGTTTTTTCACACCGTTTTTCACTTCCACTACTTCTTCCAGCGGAACTGAAACCTCCAGAATCTGATCCTGCAGCTTTCTGTTCTCAATCGTTTTCTCGATGTTGGCCTTCACCTTATTCTCATAACCGGAATAAGTGTGTACCACATACCATTTCGCCTCTGACATATCATCACCTTATCTTATTCTACAGAATTAAATCAATCACGTACTGAATGCCAAGATCCAGCACTGCAATAGCAGCACCAAGCACAACGGAAACAACGACGACAGAAACGGATTGCTTCAAAAGTGAGTCCCTGTCCGGCCATACAATCTTTTTAAATTCCGATTTCATAGCCTTGAAAAAGCTCTTCTTAGGAGCCTTATCTGCAGTTTTGCTCGTTACGTCTCCCATGTTTTTCTTTCCTTTCTGCCGGATACCGGCCAGACATTCCTGCCTTGACGGCCGTATCCTGCCTGTTCTGTCAGCCTATCTGGTCTCTTTATGCAGGGTATGAGCCTTACAGAATTTGCAATATTTCTTGGTCTCCATCCGATCCGGATGCAGCTTCTTTTCTTTCATGGTATTGTAGTTCCGCTGTTTGCATTCCGTACATGCCAATGTGATTTTTGTACGCACAACTTCCACCTCCGCTATCAATTCATTTTCGTGTTTACAAGGAAGGAACTACTTTTCTTTTTTGCAGTTCCTAACATGTTTTTAGGCATAAAAAAAAGACCTATTTCATCGCTCCCTTACTATATCATAAACACTCCGCCTCGTCAATACTTTTTTCATACACTTTTTCCTTTTTCCCTTGCATTTTTATAGTAACGTGATATCATATACTATATAAGGAAGGAGGAACGGTTATGCCTGCACCAATTTATACCCAGATCACCCAGCAGTTGGCAGCACGTCAAATCGAGCGGCGCCGTTCTGTCCGCCGTACTGCAGCCAAACGTTTAAGCGGCTCCTCGGAGCTGCGTGGCATCTATGCACGTATGGCCAAGAAAAATGCTGCTTCCCCGCTTTACCTGCTCCAGCTCAATACGGCAAAACGCCATTTTTTAATAGATATGAAAGAGGACGCCATGAATCTGTCTGCCCTGCTTGACGAGCTTGATCCGGCACAGTCCGATCTCTATTCCTCATGGCTGGCGGTTTCCGATCATCCTCTGTTGGCTTCGGCAGAGCTTACCCCGGAGGCTGCGGGACTGCCGTTAGAGGAGCTGCCGGAGTCTGCCCTGCTGCAGATTCATTCTCTCGCGCTTCCGCAAAGAAACATCGGGAATCCTCTCTATGCTGCAGGTCATACTCTGGAGCCTGGCCTCTACCGTTTTCAGGCAGAGGTAGAGGACAATCTTTATCAGCTCCAGTTTAATATTTCACCAGGCAGCACCAATCAGGATATCCTTTCCAAGCTGGCGCGCTTTTTAGGAAAATCCTCCATTGGCATCCAGGCCAAGGTAGACGGGCTGGGCGGTGAGCGTATTCGGATGCGTTTAGAGTCCGAACATACCGGACGGGTCAAGGAGCGTACCTTCACCCTGACCGATCTCGAATATCCATCCGGCGGACATGGGTTGATTGATTTCCTTGGCTTAAATCACCTGGATCAAAGTCCGGCCAATGCCTATGTCACCCTAAACGGCTCCTCTAAGGAGCTGATGAACAACGAATTTACTTTAAAAAGAAGTCTTCATGTTTCCTTGCTGAAGGCTTCCGAGGAGAGCATCCGTATTGGTTATACGCCGGATACGGCCGGGGTAAAGGATTTGCTAGAGGACTTTTTAAATCAGTACAATTCATTCCTTTGGGTAGGCGAAACCGCCATGGAAAATCACAGCGGCTCCTCTGCACTGTATCGGAATCTAAGCCAGCTTCTTTCCTGGCATTCCGAACGCCTCGGAGACTGCGGTATTTTCCTCTCTGACGGACGGCTGGCCGCTTCGTACGATCTGGTTTCCCAGAGTTTAGAGGACGGCTCTCTTCCAAGCTTGTTTGCCGGGGATTCTCCGTTTGTCGTCGATCTGAAAAATGAGCTGAATCAGATTTCCCTGGATCCGGTTCAATATGCGACCAAGGAAATTGTTGCTTATCCTAATACCACCAGGCAGAACTTTTTAAGCCCGTACGCCATTTCTCTTTACAGCGGGCTGTTTTACAATGAGTGCCTATAAGCCGCGGAAGAAGTCTGTCATCAGGCTTCTTCTGTTTTTTTTGCTGCTTAGCTGTATCCTTTTTAGCCATATGGTTTCCAAACAACCGTCCTTTTTTACTGCCCTGCTATATCCAGATCAATTCTATGCTTTTTCTCTGGAACAAAAGCCAGCTTCTGTTTTTATGGTTCCCTCGGAAACATTTACTGTCTCAAAGCCGTCCGGCCGCCCTGTTATTATCGCAGTCATAGATACCGGCATCGACTGCCTGCATCCGGATCTGGAGCCTTTTTTATGGAAAAACCCAGGTGAAATCCCGGGAGACGGAATTGATAACGACGGAAATGGTTATATAGACGATGTATACGGCTGGGATTTTTACCATAACGACAACACCACCTGCCATTACGGCACAGACCCACTGAAAAACAAAACACTTTCCCCGACAAAAGAATACCTCTCTCCAACCTACAGAATACCCGATCCGACGGACAATGACAATCACGGCACGCATCTTGCCGGAATTATTGTTTCTGAGATTGCCCTTTTCCAAAAATTTGCTGCCCTATGTACTCCGACTGATGGCTCCGGCTCTTCTGTCCAGATCATGAGCCTCAAGGTTTTAGGCGGAGGGAGTTCTGCGCACTCCTTTGGCACAGGTTCAATTGCACATACCATCCAGGCGATCCAGTACGCAGAGGCAATGGGTGCGGACATCTGCTGTCTAAGCTTTGGAACCTCTGCTTATCACAGCGCTTTGGAAGAAACGATCCGGGAATCTGGCATGCTGTTTGTCGCAGCAGCCGGAAACGCTTCCTCGGACAATGACGAGACGCCTGTTTATCCGGCCTCCTTTGATGCCGAAAACCTGATTTCGGTCGCCAGTATAAATGAAACCACCGGGACGTTGTCTGCCTTTTCCAACTATGGCGCCTCCTCAGTCGATATCGCTGCCCCTGGAGAAGATATCACCAGCACAGTAATCGAAGGATATGCCTCTATGAGCGGAACCTCTATGTCCGCTCCTTACGTTTGTGCTGCCGCGGCTCTGCTCTATGCCTCCTCGCAAGGACTTTCTGCCATACAGATAAAGGAAGCACTGCTTTCTGGCGGACGTCCGCTTCCAGCCTTAAAGGGCTATCTCACTCACCCGGTCATCCCCGATCTTGTGCAGGCGCTTTCTCTTCTGTCCTCTCTCGACTCTCTCGAACGCGATCTGGAGGCTCCAGAGATGAGCTGGGAAGTCTCCTACGAGATGACTGGTATCTCTTTACAAATCCTTGTCCGGGATACTGGCGGCTCTGGCCTCCGTGCCATTCGGTATCTTCCTGGCCGGCAAACACCCGACGCATTTTTAAATGCCGGTATAGGCAATGATTTGCTCTACACCGGCACTCTCACTCTGTCCAAGCCAGGCTATTACACCTTTTATCTTTGCGACTATGCCGGAAACGAAACCATCCTGGTCATCCCAGTCTGGCAATCCCCGGCCATTTTTATGTCCTTCCAATAAGACCTTTCTTTTTCTACAGCCGTTTAATCGCTCCGGTCGGACACTTCTCGATACAGGTTCCGCAACCGGTACACTTGCTCTGGTCAATATGCGCCAGGTTGTTTTCTACCATAATCGCCCCTTCCGGACAATTCTTCGCACAGATTCCGCAGCCGATACAACCCGCTTCACAGACTGCCTTGACATCCTTTCCTTTTTCGGTAGAATGACAGCCTACTGCCGCCTCTGCTTCATATGGAACAAATTCAATCAGCTCTAGCGGACAGGCAGCTACACAGCGGCCGCAGGCCGTACACTTTTCCTTATCTACAACAGCAATTCCGTTCTCCACATGAATCGCATCAAACGGACAGGCCTTCACACACGTTCCAAGCCCCATACAACCAAAGGAACAAGCCTTCCCGGACTGTCCTGGTACAACCGCCGCTTTTTTACAGTCCTGTACGCCGAAATAATTTCCCTTATACACTGCCTTGTCACAGGTTCCTCCGCATTTGACAAACGCTACCTGACGAACCGTCTTTCCGGCGCTAACTCCCATAATAGCAGAAATCGCCTCTGCAACCGCCGCTCCTCCGACCGGACAGGCACCAACGGAGGCTTCTCCTGCTGCAATCGCCTTGGCCAGTCCGTCGCAGCCCGGATAGCCGCAGCCGCCGCAGTTATTCCCCGGGAGCGCTTCTCTTACGGCCAGCTCCCGTTCATTTACCTCTACCTGAAAAAACTTCCCTGCTACACCAAGGAGCAAACCGACGAGCAATGCAACGCCGCCAATCAACGCTGCCGAAATTACAATAATCATCATGTTCATCTCTTCGTTTCCTCCTTTTTACATTAACCCTGCAAAGCCGCTGAACGCAATCGCCATCAGAGCCGCCGTAATCAGTACAATCGGAGAACCCTGAAAGGACTTTGGAATCTCTGTATTGTTTTCCATCCGCTCCCGCAGACCGGCAAGAATGACAATCGACAGCGTAAATCCGGAGGCAATTCCTACGGAATAGAAAATACTTTGCAAAAAGGTATGTTCAAATTGAATGTTGTTGATCGCCACACCCAATACCGCGCAGTTGGTAGTAATCAAAGGCAGATATACTCCCAATGCATTGTAAAGAGCTGGGCTGATCTTTTTTAGCACCATTTCTACAAACTGTACCAGTGCCGCAATTACCAGAATAAAGACAACCGTCTGCAAATAGCCAAGCTCTAACGGATCGAGGATCAGCTTCTGAATGGCGAAGGTACACATCGACGCCAGGGTAATGACGAAAATAACCGCCGCACCCATCCCGGCTGCTGTCTTTACCTTTTTGGATACGCCAAGGAACGGGCAAATCCCCAGAAACTGTGTCAATACGACGTTATTGACCAATGCGGCTGATACAAATAATAAAATCAAATCCTTCATGATGGTCTCCTCCTACTTCTTCTCTGCAATCCTGGCATGATTTTCCGCACAGGCGCTTCCAGCGCATTTATCACAGCTTCCGCCGCAGCCTGCCGTTGCCGGTACAGAACCGTTCGTCGCAGATTTTAGCTTAAACTTATTCTGCAAAGCGCCCAGCAGCGCTACTACCAAAAATGCTCCTGCCGGCTTTACAAAAATTGTAATCGGTTCATAAGCCTTTGGCATAACGGCAGCTCCGAACACCGTACCAGCGCCTAAGAGTTCACGTACCAGACCGATACAGGTCAGACCTACGGTAAAGCCAAGACCCATGCCGATACCGTCAAAAATAGCCAGCCCGACGGAATTTCTGGACGCATAAGCCTCTGCCCGGCCCAAAATAATACAGTTTACCACGATCAACGGGATATAAATGCCCAGAGCATCGTTTAAGCTCTTTAAGTAAGCCTGCAGTAAAAGCTGCACAATCGTCACAAAAGACGCCACCACTACAATATACGCCGGAATCCGCACGCGATCCGGAATCATCTTACGCAGCAGAGAAATCAGTGCGTTAGACATAATCAATACTACGGCAGTCGTCAGTCCCATTCCCAGGCCGTTCGTTGCAGAGGTCGTCACCGCCAGCGTCGGACACATCCCCAGCATCAGAACAAAAATAGGATTCTCCTTGATAATGCCATTCCACAAACGTTCCATATATCGTTTCATTCTTTTTAGCCCTCCTTACTGTGCCGCCGACATTTGCTGCACAAAAACCAAGGCTGCGTTCATCGCATTGGTGACAGCCTTGCTGGTGACGGTAGCGCCCGACATCGCATCGACATTTTCGCCTAAAGCAAACTGATCGGCCGTTTTTCCTACAAACTGATTCATGAAATCCGGCTCGGTTGCCCTTGCACCGATTCCCTGCGTCTCGTTCATCACCAAAAATTCCATCCCGGAAACCGTTCCGTCTAATTTAATGCCGACGCTAATGGAAATCTGCCCGGAATAACCGTTGGTCGAATCCGTCACCATCGCATAGCCAATCACGTTGCCGGAAGCATCTAACGCCTGATAGGCTTCCTGCACGGCTGCCCGGTCTACTCCTGCCGCTGCCAGCGCGCTCGCATAGGCATCAGAAGCTACCGCAGCCTTAACTGCCTCATCCTCTGCAAAATCAGCGGCATCCGGAAATACGGACTCATAAGCGGAAAGCTTTTCTTTCAGCTTTGCCTCCTCAATCGGTCCCTTGGTCAGTTCGTATACAAATCCTAGCAGCGCACCTGCTACTAAAGTAATGAGGCACAGTGCCAGGGCATCCTTGATAAAGCTTTGGTTGTTTGTTTTACTTGTTGCCATGCTTCGCACCTGCCTTTCCAAACGACTTAGGAATGGTAATCTTCTCAATCAACGGAACCAGAAGGTTACAGAGAATAATCGCATAGGATACTCCCTCCGCACTGGCTCCGTATGTACGGAAGACACCTGTTAAAATACCCAAAATAATGGCATAGATCACCTGTCCCCATACGGTAATCGGACTGGTGGTATAATCGTTTGCCATAAAAAACGCCCCTAATAAAAGGCCACCGCCGCAAACCTGTGCCGCCATAAATTCCGGAGCAAAGCCGTTTTTATGAAATATCCCGGTAAATAAAACCGTCGTTATGATATAGATCACCGGAATCCTCCAGGTGATGACTTTTTTGATCAGCAGATACGCCGCACCCAGCAAAATAGCCAGAGCTGAGGTTTCTCCAATCGTCCCACCTGTCGTCCCGAAAAACATGCTCAACAGGTTCAGCTTACCGCCTTCCTTTAAGACCGCTAACGGAGTAGGACCGGATACTCCATCCATCACAAAGTTTGTCATATGTCCGGCAAAGCTGATCAGCAAAAAGCAGCGTGCTGCCAGAGCCGGGTTCATAATATTCTGTCCGATCCCGCCAAACAGCATCTTTACTACTAAAATCGCGAATACTCCGCCCAGCACACAAATCCACCACGGAACGGTAGGCGGCAGGTTCAAGGCCAGTAAAAGCCCTGTGACAACCGCAGACAAATCTCCTACCGTCACTCTCTGTTTCATCAAAAGCTCATATACCAGCTCCGTCAGCACACAGGTGGCAACCGTAATCAAAATGGTAAGGAACGCGCTCAGTCCAAAATTGTAAATACCAAAAATACTGGCTGGAAGCAGCGCCACAACAACGTCAAACATAATATCCGTCGTATTCACATGATCCCGGATATGCGGGGACGCGGATACATTATATATCTTACTCAAGTGTTACACCTCTTTCTTTCTATTCAGGTTTTATGCTTTGGCTTTCCGGCTGGCCGCTACTCCCTGCTTTCCCTCTACACAAAGCTGTGTCAATGGCTTCTTGGCCGGGCAGACATACGTACAGCTTCCGCAAGCATAGCATTCCATCCCGTGCATCTTTTCAAATGCTTCATAATCCTCACGCAGCACGACCTCCGCCAGCTTTTTCGGCACCAGCCGCATCGGGCAGACGGATACACAGCGGCCACAACGGATGCAAGCCGTCACCTGCTCTGCAGCGACAGCATCCTTTTTAAAAGCCAGCAAGGAAGAAGAAGTCTTCGTCACCGGAATATTTAAGGTAGACAAAGCCTGTCCCATCATCGGACCGCCGGAAATCATCTTTTCCGGTTCCTCTACAAAGCCCTCTGCCTGCTGCAGCATCTCTGCATAGTGCATTCCAATCCGTACATTAACATTGACCGGATTGCGCACGGCATCTCCCGTCAGCGTAATAATCCGGCGGATTAACGGTGTCGTCTCACATACTGCATTGTAAATAGAAATCACGGTGTCTACATTATCCACAATACAGCCTACGTCTGCCGGAAGTCTGTCTGAGCCGATCTTCCTGCCTGTCACCATAGAAATCACCTGACGCTCTGCTCCCTGCGGATATTTTGTTTTTAAGGAAACCACGGAAATATTGCTCTCTCCAGATACTGCCTGTTGCATCACACGGATTGCCTCTGGCTTATTGTCCTCAATCGCAATCACGCCCTTTGCCTTTTCAAACAGACTCAGCATGACCTTCAAGCCCCCGACCAGCTTTTCCGGCTCTTCTAACATGATCCGGTAATCCGAGGTCAGATACGGCTCACATTCCGCAGCGTTGACAATGACATGATCAATCGCCTCCGGGTTCTTAGGTGCCAGCTTGACATGCGTCGGAAAGCCTGCACCGCCCAGACCGACAATACCTGCTTCCTTTACGATCTCTCTGATTTCATCCTTAGACAGCTTGGTATAGTCCCTCTTTTCCCCAAAGCCTGGAACCGTCCGGTATTCTTCGTCATTGACAATGACAATCGACAATACCTTTTTTCCGTTCACGGTCAGGCGAGGCTCGATTACCTTCACCTTTCCAGATACCGAGCTGATGATGTTAGAAGAAACAAAACCGCCTGCCTCTGCGATCTTCTGCCCTACCAGGACAGTATCTCCCACGGCTACTATCGGCTTCGCTGGGGCGCCGATATGCTGCACAACCGGAAATACCATATCGCCCTCCGGCTGTACCAACACGATTGGCTTATCCTTGGACAAATCCTTCCCATCGTATGGATGAACCCCTCCCTTAAATGTTGGCATCACATATCCCTCTTTCTTTCTTGATTCTCCCGTCCTGCACCATACAAAACGGGGCATACTAACCATACTGTCTATTATACCACAGTTTTGTCCATTTTCAAAACACATTTTTCTTTTTTTGCACATTTTATCGAAAAACCGTTCTAAACATCACTGCTTTTCCTATTCTACCCATTCACTGGATAAAAAATGAATGAAGCTCTGCCAAATTACAGATAGCTATTCAAAAACTGCTTTTTCAACTAGAGCATACTATTTAAAAGGAAGAGGTTAGGCGGATGCTTCCGCCTAACCTCCTCCCTGCATATCCTATGTACTAACAGCTACTTTCCCTGCATAGCTGGTGCTGGTGCAGATATTTTTCCTTTGTTGCCATCCCGCCCCGGATATGCCGCTCCGATTTGTTTAGATCCAGTACGAGCCTCGCCCTGCTGGCCAGGCTGGGATTGATCTGAGCCAGACGTTCGGTGACGTCCTTGTGAACCGTACTTTTACTAATCCCAAACTGCTTCGCGGTCTGCCTTACAGTCGCATTTTGCTCTACGATATAGTTAGCGATATCTACCGCACGCTCTTCAATATACCCCTTCATGGCATTTTCCACCCCAGCCGCCGGAAATCTCTGACGGCTTTCACTTTGTTTTTACATTGTATGAACCAGAGCGGTGCGGTATGCCTGGTTTCTTTTGGAAAACGCTTTATACCATTATCTATCCAATTTTTTATACTTTCTTTTGTAAAAATATAATTTGACTCCTATGTATGGCTCTGCAATTCTATCCCCCTGTAGCTGTTTTTCCAAATCCTCTATTTTTTCTTTTAAAAATTCCTTAGTCAAACATTTCTTTTTATCCCAACGCTCAAATTGCGTACATATGCTATCGTAAATACTTCTTCGATGTGCAACCAGTTGAGTCGCCGTATCAAAAACTATTTTGCCGCTTATATCCTTTTTCCCGTTCAAAACCAGTACTTCATCCAGATCCTTCTGCATGTTATCGACCAATTCCGGATCAAGCCCGCTATCCCGACGCACAAAGATTTCCCCATTTCTTTTATATCCGATTGCCTCCATCTGTCTTTTATCCCTGGGATTAATCGTCAGTCCTTTCTCCTCCCTGACAGCCTCACAACACAAAACAGAGGCTCTGCCTTTCTTATTTCCCTTTCCACCATCGCAAACCCCCAGGTAATTTTGATAATCTAATGCTTTCTGCTTATCTACTGATAATGCTATATAATGCTCAATTTGTGTTGAATTACGTTTCGGCTCTATCCGCCTCATGCAATAAGCACACAATCCATGCTGTTCCTTACACAATTCTTTTCTTATTTCATCTTTCGGCATATTTTCAAATAACTCACGAAGCTGTTTTGTATTTTCAGGCAAACGAATGAATTCATATCCACTATCTGGTGTATTTATGATTTCAGAAACTTTACGTTGTACTATGTCTGGCGTCCTATGTTTTTGAATATAGATCATCTTTTTTATTCCTCCGCTTCCGTTTCATACTCAAACCGCATTGCAACTGCTTTGGGATGATCCTCTCCCAACATAGAAACCAGTTCTTCCAAAACTTCTTTTGCCTCCTGATATTCATCTCTGTCCATATGTTCTTCAAACTGTTCAATCCGTTTCTCCACCTTTTCCGGGCGCATGTGATATCCCAGCATATCCTTTAATATCTCATTGACAGAAAACGCATAGCTTCCAGCCAGGTATTCCACCTTCTGCTCTTTTTCTATATTGATAATATTGACCTTTTTGCAAGAAGAAACAATGATAGGAGAATGCGTTGCTGTAATAAATTGTATATTAGGGAATGTTTCTGTCAGAGCATCTACAATTCTCCATTGCCATTTGGGATGTAAATTAGAATCTATTTCGTCAATCAAGACGATGCCTTCTGCTCTTTGAATCTCTTCTCCTATATCCGGGTTTAAAATTGCCATCCGATAAGCCAAATCAATTACAAGATTTAAAACAGATTGATAGCCCGCACTCAAATCCTCTATTTCTTTAAGCTCTTCCTCCTCTCTATAAAGCAGCTTTTCCACACCCGGATGAAAAACTATTTCACTGACAACACCATCATTCATGATGCTCATAAAGTTTGATACAATCGCTCCAAATACTGCATAATTTTCAGGAATACGATGATTCTTGACACTATTCCATTCCATTTGTTTACACCAATCATAAACAGACAATATATTCACCTTATGGTCAAAACACCCCAAATATCCACAACGTCTGTCATGAAGCTGCTTTCTTTTCTTTTCATTCGCATCACTTCTGGCAGAACGCCAATGTCTGGATTCACTTTGATAACTAAGCAAAGGCCAGGTTTCCTCTTCCAAACCATTTACCAGCTTACGGGATATCTTCACAATATCCTTGGGAACTATAGTAGTCCTGCTTCCTGTTGTATCCTTCCGTGTTCTGCTCCAAGAATAATCTGTCCCCTTATATTCCAACGTGCTGCCAATTTCTACCGGAATATGATAAGATTTATTTGGTGTTCCATTCCGATCCTTTAAAATTTTATAATGCACGTCATCTTTATAAATATTGCGTGCATACACATCCTCCATTCCAAGCAAAAATCCAGATAAGGCAATAGAAGCCGCCTCAAGAACCGTTGTTTTTCCAACACCGTTATCTCCTATCAGCAAATTAAAGCCTGGTTCAAAGGATAACTCCAGTTCCTCAAACATTTTAAAATTAGAAACCCTTAGCTTTTTTAATATCATATTTTTCTCCTCTCCCATAGCTCCTCTACCTTCGTCATATGCCGATCCAAAACCGCCTCATAAACCTCCATACTCGTATACTTTCCAAAACCATACAGCCCGCGCCCTATCAACTCCTGTTTCAGCCGGAGAATTGTCTCCCTCGCACCAGGCTGCTCCTTCACCTGCTTCGCCCGCCTGTCACAGTAGCGCTCCGCCTCACGAATCGTCTCCCGGTCAAAAAACCATAGATCGATATTCCAAAGTTCTCCCTCTATCCAGACTTCCAACCCATGGAACCAGACCATTTTTCCTTCGGCTGTCACCTCTTCCTTCGCCTCATACCAGGTCGGATGGAACCGTTTAAGAAGAAACGCAGAAAGCTGGTAAAGCTTTTCCAGAGACATTCCGTCATTTTCGATATCCAGATCCAAATCGTTCCAGGCCATCAGATCCATCCGGTAGCTGCCGACCAGATGAGGAACTCCGTAGCGGCTTAGCTCCTCTAAAAGCCCGTACTGGTATAAAATAGCATCCGCCTGTTTCTTTCTGTTCTGATTTTCATCTGTCATATTCTGCTCCTCTTTCTTATTTCTTCTCTTATTTTCTTTCTTCTACTCCCTTCCTTGCAATGACCCGCTCATACGCATGTTCATGATGGATATCACCAGGATGGGTGTCCTTAAAGGTTCCTTCTTTATGATGAATCAACTCCCATCCCTGATACTTCTTTGGCAGCTCGCCTACTGCAAACAGGCTATGGGTAAACGGGGCGTTGTCCGGGGTAGCTGGCAAACGGTTGGTAAAAATCCCTACTGCATTGTATCCGCCTGGCCTCGTATGCCGCTGCATGTTTTCTATAAACACATCCCGGATTTCTTTTTGCGGAAGGTGCAGCACACCATGGGATAAAATCACATCATAGTCCTTTTCAAAAACAAATTCCTTCAAGTCGCAGCAAAAGAAATGCACGGATACTCCTGCCGCCCTGGCAATCTCCTTTGCCTTCTGAATCCCATTGGCCGAAATATCAAACGCATCTACCGTATTCCCCAGGCTTGCCATAAAAATAGCGTTTCGGCCTTCTCCGCAGCCCACGTCCAGGACAGAGCAGTTTTTCGGAAAAATCTCATAAAATTCCTTTACGTCTACCGTAGGCCCTTTGGAAAATGTCAATACTTGGTTATCTGCATAGGTTTGTTCCCAAAACGGTTGATCCTGCATTTCATCTCCTCCTTTTTCTATACCTCCCGGAACCTTCGATTTCTATATTCAGGAAAATTCCAGTCTTGTTTCCTTATGCTACCACAGAATCCCCACTCTGTCAAAAAGTCCTTGCGTCATTTTTTCCTTTCTTTATCATCATGACACACATTTGTCCTGTTTTCTGTGTTATTCTGTCAGAGGTCAAATATCCATACCAGCATGATTACTTGCCTCATTGCTTTGCGGAAATAAAAAATTTACCGAAAGGAGTTACCATATGAAACTAGACCGCCTGATCGGAATCCTTTCCATCCTGTTACAGCGGGAGCATGTCACCGCCCCTTCCCTTGCCGAACGGTTCGAGGTGTCCAGGCGGACGATTAACCGGGATATCGAAGCCTTGTGCCAGGCAGGGATTCCGATTGTCACCAGACAGGGTGCGAACGGCGGGATTTCGATTATGGAAAACTATAAGATTGACCGTACCTTGCTGACGAACCGGGAAATGCAGGACATCCTGGCAGGGCTTCGGAGCTTAGACAGTATCCACGGAACCAAACGTTACCAGCAGCTCATGGAGAAGCTTTCCGCCGGTTCTTCCAACTTTCTGACGGGGAACCAGTCTATCCTGATTGACCTTTCCTCCTGGTACAAGGACTCGCTCGCCCCGAAAATCGAGCTGATCCGGACGGCCATCGACGGCTGCCAGAAATTAGACTTTTACTACTATTCCCCCCATGGGGAGGCAAGCCGCAGCATCGAGCCCTACTACCTGATTTTCCGCTGGTCGAGCTGGTATGTCTGGGGCTGGTGCAGCCTCCGTGCTGATTTCCGTCTGTTTAAGCTAAACCGAATGGAACAGCTTACGCTTTCCGACACGGTTTTTCCCAAACGGAACGTACCTCTGCCAGATTTGGCGGACGAACGAATTTTTCCCGGTGGTATCCAGGTCAAAGCACGTTTTGAGCCTGGCTGCAAATGGCGGCTCGTAGAGGAATTCGGAACGGGCTGCTTTGAAGAACAGGAGGACGGCAGGCTTCTCTTTCACGCAGATTATACCGATAAAGAAAACCTGATTACCTGGCTCCTTAGCTTCCGTGACCAAGCCGAGCTGCTGGAACCGGAAGAAATCCGCCAGGAGCTGCAGGAGGCTCTGAAAAAAACGTTGGATCGATATTCTTACTGCTGAAATCAAAGATGATAAGTCAAAAGGGAAAAAGGAGGAACCTATCATGGCATTTGATTACAAAAAGGAATACAAGGAATTTTATCTGCCCCCACGGACGCCGGAGCTTGTCACCGTACCGGAAGCCCATTATCTTGCCGTCCAGGGAACAGGCGATCCGAATGAACCGGAGGGAGACTACCAGAAAGCAATGGGACTTTTATACGGCATCGCCTTTACGATTAAAATGAGCTACAAAGGAACACACCAGATAGCAGGGTATTTTCCTTATGTGATGCCACCGCTAGAAGGGCTCTGGCAGCAGCCTGGCCAGGAACGCATCGACTACGCACACAAAGAAACGTTCGTATGGACTTCCATGATCCGTCTGCCGGAGTTTGTCACCAAAGAGGAATTTGACTGGGCGGTAAAAGAAGCGACCGCCAAAAAGAAAACCGACTTTTCTAAAGTCCGCTTCTTTTCCTACGAAGAAGGACTTTGCGTCCAGTGTATGCACATCGGAAGCTACGACGACGAACCCGCTACCCTGGAAAAAATGGAAGCGTTTCTTGCGGAAAACGGCTATATCAGCGACCTTTCCCAAAAACGCCTCCATCATGAAATTTATTTAAGCGATCCGAGGCGGAGCGCCCCGGAAAAGCAAAGGACAGTGATTCGCTATCCGGTTCGGCCTGCGTAAGCAGGTCGCCTCCCCGCCTAGTTCCTCTGCTTTATCTGTTTGACTTGTCCGTTTATCTTATCTGTTTGTCCTACTAGCCTGCTTTCTGCAACAGTTTTACCTGTTCGCCTTACCTGTCTACTTTACTTGCCGTTCTCAGCCTTTTTCTTTTTCTGTTTTTCCTTTTCTATTTTCTCTTTTTCTGCTTTTTCCTCTTATGGCTTTAACCGCAAAATCACCGACTCATAAGGCCGCAGTATAGCTCTCCGGCAGCCGCTATCGTAGTTATCATGCCCATCCTGGCCGCCATCTTCCTTGCTGCACTTCTCCTGGCAAATTTCTCCCAGATAACCGCCCTCCCGGTCATAAGAGGAAAGCAGTTCCTCTCCTTCTGCCTCCAGCAAGGCCGCCGGAGCCTCCTGCTCCTGTCTGGAAAAGTTATGGACGATCAGCAGGCTCTCCTCTGGCGTATTTCTGGTAAAGGCAAACACTTCCTTACTGCCGATTTCCAGCCATACCAAATTGCCCCGTGAAAGGGCAGCAGAGCTTTTCCGCAGGGCAATCAGCTTTTTATAGCACTGGAAAACCGAATGAAGATCCTGGCGCTGCGCCTCTACGTTGATTTGCTCTGTATTCGGATTGACTGCCAGCCATGGCGTGCCTGAGGTAAAGCCTCCATGCTGGGAGCCATCCCATTGCATCGGGGTACGGGCATTGTCCCGGCTTTCCAACTGGACACGGGAAAACGCCGCCTCCGGCTCTAATCCGGCAAGCAGATACTGCTGATAATCATTCCGGGTGCTTGGATCGTCGTAGTCCTCAATCGAGGCCAGCCTTACATTCGTCATGCCAATCTCCTCGCCCTGATAGACAAACGGTGTTCCTGGCAGGCTGTGAAGGAACATCGCCAGGAATTTCGCCGAAACCTCCCAGTATACACCGTCATCCCCGTAAAGAGACACCTGGCGCGGCTTGTCATGGTTGCTGAAAAACCTGGCCCACCAGCCCTCTTTTTCCAATTCCCGGTAGCTCTCCTCGATCTTTGCCCGCAGCCGTTCCGGCGACCACGTATCGATCTCTACACGCGGCGGCACAAACGGAATCGCCATATCAAATTCCTTCCGGTTTGTTTTTACATAGTTGGCAAGTTCCTCCATGGTAGGCGCCGACACCTCTCCTACCGTCAGCAGGTTCCGCGGGGTATACACCCGCTGGTTCATCTCTTGGATATAGGCATGCGTCCCTGGCCGCCCGGCAAGGCAGAGCAGAATCCGGGAAATCCTGCGGCTTGTCCAGGTAGCTAATCGCATCTACCCGGAACCCGTCTACGCCCCGGTCTGCCCACCAGTGCATCATCGCAAACAGCTCCTCCCGCAGCTCTTTACAGGCCCAGTTCAGATCCGGCTGTTTTTTGGAGAAATAGTGAAAATAATACTGCCCACGCTCCGGCACATATTCCCAGGCGCTGCCGCCAAACGCTGAAGCCCAGTTGTTCGGCTCGTGGCCGTCTACCGGATCCCGCCAGATATAATATTCGCTTTTCGGATTATTTCTGGAGGAACGAGACTCTACGAACCAGGCATGTTCATCCGAGGAATGGTTGACCACCAGATCCATAATGATACGGATCCCCTTTCTCCTATAGGCATCCTTTAGACGATCCCAGTCCTGCAGGGTGCCGAACTCTTCCATAATATCCTGATAATTTGAAATATCATAGCCGTTATCGTCATTCGGCGAGCAATAGACCGGAGAGAGCCACAGGGCATTGACGCCAAGCTCCTCCAGATATTCTAATTTCCGCAAAATGCCTGGCAGATCGCCGATTCCGTCCCCGTTGGAATCGTAGAAGCTTCGGGGATAAATCTGGTAGATAACCAGGTCTTTGATCCAATCCTTTTCTGGTGTCATGCTGGTTCCTCCTGTTTCTGTTTCTTTTTTACATTTTTTCCTTTATTGTTTTTTATTTCTTTCCTATGCCCCAAATGAATCCCAATATGCCCAATCCCCAGCACCAAAACCGCCCCGGCCAGCAACGGATTTTTCCCATATACCGCCAAAAGCAAAAACACAACGACCGGCAGCGTCGCCCCTGCTACCGGAATTCCAAGCAAGCTGCTGTAAAAATCCTCCAGCCTTTTCTCACTCCGAAAATACCGAATCCAATAAACCTCATACAACAGCATCAGCAAAAAAGAAGCCACCAGCCACCAAGACCAGCCCGACCACGGCCTGAAATTAAAATCCGCAAAAATCAACACCAGACAGGAAACCGTCACTTCCCCGATTCTCTCCAAAACAAGCAAAACCCGGTTTTCCTTTTCCGCTATCTGCCCATACCCCTCCGGCTGGTGCCTCGTCCAGAAAAGATTTGGCAGCATCAGCATAAGCAAATATACCAAACCGACATAAGAAAATCCAAACTGCAGTCCTAACATTTCTGACATTCCTGGCACCCTTCTTTCGTTTTCTCCCCTAGCTGCTTTTCCATCACATCATAGACCAGCACCGCATCATTCCATAGCTGCATCTGCTCATGCCGAACCGTCCGGTATCCCATTTTTTCATAAAACCCACAGGCAGGAAGAGACGCATCTAATACTACGGTTTCCTGTTTTGCAAGAAGTTTCTTCTCAGAAATACTCTTTTCAGGAATACTCTTCTCCAAAAGATTCTCCTTAGTAAAATTCTCTTTAGGAATACTCTCTTCCGACCTACTCTCCTCAAAATGCCTATTTTCGAGAACCTTCCACTCCAGATATTCCATCATCCGCCGTCCATACCCCTTACCCTGACATTCCGGCAGCACGTACACCCTCGTAATATGGTTCTCCGTAAGGCTCCCGGTCGCTACCATCCGCCCGTCACAAACCAGCTTCCACACGTTCCCAGCCTGGATATCCTCCCGGATCCGCTCCTTACTGTGCAGCATACAAAAAAAATCCGCCACGATTTCCGGGTAATAACGCGGGTAAATTTTGCGGACTGTTTTTTCAATCAAAGCCGTAATTTCCCCCGTATCATTTAGCGCCGCCTTTTTACAAGAAAGCGGCTCCTCTCCGTCCAGGCTTTTTAACGACCGGATGACGCCGCCGATCCGCTCCCTGACCTTCCGCACCTCGCCCGGCTTCCACTCCTCCAAAAACGGGACAAACGCCAGGTTCCTGCTCGCACGGATTTTTTCTAACGCTCCAAACAACACCTCCCGGTTGATCTGCTCCAGCTCCGGGATCGTCTTTGCACTTCTTTTTTCCATCGCCGCCTGATGAAGCTTCCCGTAAATCTCCTCCGTATAGGTTTCCTTTTCGATTTTCCAGCCCTTCTCTGTAAAAATCAGCATCGGAAGCCTGCCCTCATATTCGATATCCAGATAATCCTTTTGGATCATCCAGTCTACCCGGAACGAAATCTCCTCTAACGTATGAGAAGAAAAATAGCCGTAAGCCGGGCAATCGTCCAAATGAAGCTCCAACAGCTTTTTATCCTTCGAGCCCTTTAAAATTTTAGCCAGCATACTCCGGCCCCCGGTTGCAATCAGCTCGTCCGCTCCCCTCAGAATCATTTGAATATCCTGCTCCGAAAGACCCGTTATCCCTCCGGTATTTAAAGAATACGGCACTTGTTGTCTTCTGCCCATATCCGTTTTCTCCCCTCTTTCTTAACATATAACTTCCCCGCATTTTTACGGCAGCATCCAAATACCTCTTTCGGGCATACACGCGCATCTACCTATCTAATCTGCCTCTCCAAGCAGTCCAAAATGCTGGAACGCATGATAAATCCCGTCCTCTAAAATATCCGTTGTCACATAGTCCGCCAGCGCCTTTAAGCCCTCCTTGGCGTTTCCCATCGCCACCGCTACGTCTACCGCCTGAAACATTTCCACATCGTTCATACCGTCTCCTATCGCAAGCGTATCAAAGATACGCTCTGCACCAACAATACGCTTCCTATCGCAGCTTTCTTCTGTTTCTATCCTGGCTTTCTTTGGAAGCTTCTTCTGTTCTTCTTCCAGATATTCCAGCAAAAAATGAATGGCTGTCGATTTATTGATTCCTTTGACAGAGATTTCTCCGCTTTCCTCCCCAAAATCTGGCACGGTACAGCGAACCATATAAAAATCCTCATGAAAACGGTCGTACACATCCTGGTAACGGGAGCCGTTTGTCTCCAAAAACGAAATTTTATTGATATCCAGCTCTGCCGGAACGCCTCCGGTTTTCAGGCTGTTGATAAAATGCCCGTTTCCGCCTAATACCTGACGGATATGAGGAATCAAATTCCTGGAGGCATACAGTCCGTTGTTGCATTCCATATAGTAATCAATTCCTTGCTCGTCCAAATATGCCGCAATTCTCGCTGCTGACTCCGACGCAATTGTCCGATGGAAAATTTCCCTTTCCTCCCCGGATTCTCTGTCGATGACCTCGATAAAGCCACCGGCCGCTCCAATTACTCCGTCGATGCCGATCTCATAAATTTTCGGATAAATCTCCGCCTTGCTTCGTCCGGTACATAAAAAGACCAGATGTCCCTGGCTGCGTGCCATACGCACCGCCCGGATAGCCGACTCCGGAATATATTCGTCCCTGGCTGCGTGAACCAATGTCCCATCTACATCCAAAAACAGTATCTTTTTCCCTTCCTTTCGCATCTTCCTTTTACCTCCAGTCATACTCCGCTCATAAAAACGTAACCATGCAGATAGCTTCTGCGCTATGATGTTACTTTGCATCAATAGGCTAATATCTCATGCCCGTTCTCTGTCACCAGCACGGTAATCTCCCATTGGGCAGAGGGCTTTCCGTCTCTTGTACGGGCTGTCCAGCCGTTTCTTTTATCTATGTACATCTCACACCGTCCCATATTGATCATCGGCTCAATCGTAAACACCATTCCAGGCACGAGCAGCATTTCTGTTCCGCGGCGGGTCGTATAGCCCACCCAAGGCTCCTCATGGAAGGCTAACCCGACGCCGTGTCCGCCGATTTCCCGTACCACGGTGTAACCGTTTTTCCTTGCATGTTCGTACACCGCGCTTCCCATATCCCCCAGAAATCCCCACGGCTTTACCTGCTCTAAGCCAAGCAGCATACATTCCCGTGTCACTCGTACCAGCCTCTGCCGTTCCTCGCTTACCTGACCAATGCAAAACATCCTGGAGGAATCGGAATAATACCCGTTGTAGATCGTCGTAGCATCTACATTTAAAATATCGCCCTCCCGCAAAATGACGTCCTTAGAAGGAATCCCATGGCAAATTTCATCGTTTAAGGAGGTACAGACACTTTTTGGATACCCTTCAAAATGAAGCGGTGCTGCAATTCCCTTTAGCTCCTTTGTTTTCTCCACGACCATCCGGTTGATTTCCTCGGTACTCATTCCTACCTGAATCCGTTCTGCTACATAGTCCAGAATAGCAATATTCCGTTTTCCGCTTTCTCGGATTCCCTCCACCTGTGCCGGTGTTTTGATCAACGAACGCTTCGGCACCTTTTTCCCCTGTTTGGCATAGCTTTTGATCTTTTCGTCAAACGCCATATGGCATACCTTATATTTTCTGCCGCTTCCACACCAGCAAAGATCGTTCCGTCCCATTCTACGCAACATTTCCGTTCCTCCTGCTTTTTTTGGTTCTGTCTTCTTTTATTCGCTTTTCCTCTGTTCTCCCGCTACTTTTCTATTTCTTCTATTTCACTGGTTATTTCGATTCTTCCATTTCCTTCTTTTCAGGCACCTTGTCTTCTGACTCCCCTTTCCGGTAACGGTTGATATCTCCGGCAATCGTCTTTGCATCTGCTATCAACCTGTCAAACATCCCGGCACGGTAAAAGTTTATGACTACCATACCGATTGGTATTCCGATGATCATACCAAGCATTCCTCCGAAACGATACCCCACATAAAGAAAAACCAATGTTGTCAACGGACTAAGCCCAATGCTGTCCCCTACCATCTTAGGCTGTAAAATCTGCCGTAAAAGCTGACAAACCAGATAGATGATCAGCAGGCCTACCAGACGAAAATAATTCCCGTTGAGCAGCTCCACTGCCATCCATGGCCAAAGCACGGTTCCTGTCCCTAATACTGGAAGAAAATCAAGCGCTGCAATTACTAACGCCAGCAAAAAGGAGTAATTGATCCGCAAAATTTCAAACCCAAGGAATATTACTACAATCAACACAAGCATAATTTTAAATTGAGCCTTAAAATAACCGCCCACTGCAGTCAAAAAATTTTTCTTAATCATCGTATAATGCTGATACCAGTTCTGCGGCATCAGATCCTTTGCTCGTTGTGCTAGCTCATCCCGTTCTGCGACAAAAAAGTAGGAGGAAAGCAGGGCAATGATCGTCATCAGCAAGCCGTCCACTACACTGCTGACCACATTGCCTGCACCGCCCAGGCTTGGCATTTTAATCTTTGATAACAGCGTTTCAGCAGCAGAGGATATTCCGGCGCCAAGCGAATCCACCAGGCCTTGTGTATCTGCCGGAAGCCGCTTATAAATCCCATATAGACGATCTCCTACCTGATTGATCTGAACCTGCAGCATGTCAAAAATTTCCGGAGCGTCCTCTACTAACGCAAACACCTCCCGCACCAGAGCAGCCAGCAAAAAGTAAATCAATGTACAAACTCCTGCCAGCACCGCAATAATAATCAAAGCTGAACCATGCTTCCTACGAATTTTTACCCGCTTTTCCAAAAAACGCACGAGCGGATTCGCGATCATTGCAATGATCCAGCCTATCACAAACGGCATAAAAAAAATCAAAATCCTCGGCAGTACGAACACCAGCAGCAGCACTACCACTACCGCTGCCAAAAGATTCACCAACATTCTTCCATAACGACGCCTATTTTCCATGGCCAGTTCCTTCTTTCCTGTCTCCTTTATTGTGTAGAAACGCAAACTCTCTCAAAACAAAGTTCCGTCTTTATTATATAGAGCAATTTCCGTTTCATCAACGAAAAAATAAAATTTTTTTGATTTTTCTCTTATTTTACCCGAGGCTTCACCGCCAAGGTCGCAAAAAAGAACATAGCGGCCACCACCACAATCGTCGGCCCGGCTGCTACATCATTATAAAAAGAAAAAATCAGTCCTGACACACCGGAGAATACCGAAATCAATAGAGAAAACAAATGATATTCCCTCTCGTTTGAGGCCAGATTCCGCGCCGAGGCTGCTGGTAAAATCAACAGCGCGTTAATCAGCAATATCCCTACCCATTTGATCGAACACATCACAATCAGCGCCAGCAGGACTGCCAGAACATTTTCATACCAGCCTGTCCGGATTCCCCGGCTCCTTGCCAGCTCTGCGCTGATGCTAATAGCATGAAGCTGATTGAAGCACAGGCACCAGAACACGGCCGCGGCTACCAAAATTCCAAGCAACAGCAAAATTTCTCCCGGCGTGATGCTTAGCACGTCTCCGACTAACAGTCCGCTATATTTAGAAAACTCTCCACCCTTTGATAAAATCATAAGACCCGCCGCTGTACTAAGAGAAGAAAAAACCGAAATAACCGTATCGTTAGAAATACTGTTCCGGCGCCTGATCCAGTTTAACAGCAGAGCAAAGCAAACACCAAAAACCGCCATTGCCAGGCCTGCATCCGCAATCCCAAGCAGCACCCCGATTCCTATTCCGGTCAGTGTCGAATGCCCTAGCGCATCCGAAAAAAATGCCATCCGATTGCTGACAATCAGCGTCCCAAGCAACCCAAACAGCGGAGTCAGCACCAGGATTGCGAGCAGAGCATTTTTCATAAAATCGTACTGCGCCCAGGAAAAGGGCAGCAGAGTCTCTATGATCCGATATATCGTTTCCATCCGGCACACTTCCTTTCTATCCCCGGCCAAATACCTGCTGATAGGCTTCACTTTCAAAAACAGTCTTTGCCGTTCCCTGAATCAGTACTGTCTTGTCCAGTAAAACTACCCGATCCGCATATTTTTTTACATATTCCAGATCATGAGACACCAGAAGTACGGCCATATCATATTCCTCCTTGATCCGGTTTAAGATTTCATACAACGCCGCAATCCCCTTTTGATCGATTCCGGCAGCAGGCTCGTCAAGCACCAGTAAATGAGGCGGCGGCATCGTAGCCAATGCCAGCAGAACTCTTTGCAGCTCTCCGCCGGAAAGATCACAGACCGCCTTTTCCATCAGCCCCTCTGCCTCGAATATCGAAAGCTGCTCTCTGATTTCTTCCTCTGTCCTTTTGCTTTTCCAAAGAAAAACCGGCCGTCTGGATACATACCCCGCCAGCAAATCATAGACGCTTATGGGTGTGTTTTTATCTATCGAAAGAGACTGCGGCACATAGCCAATCCGCAGGCCCTCTATCTTTTCTGGCTGCTCTATCCTTTCTCGTCCAGTATCCTCCAGCCGATTTGCCTCTTGTACCGCCTCTTCTTGGCTCCAGCCCACCGTCCGCAGATCCGTAAATACAATCTCTCCCTCATGCGGCAGCTCACCTAAAATAGCCTTCAGCAAAGTAGATTTTCCTGCTCCGTTCCGTCCAATCACGGCGGTCAGATTTCCGCAGTGAATATGAAGATTGACGTCCTTTAAAATTTCCTCCGTACCGATTCTTACTCCGATATGCTTTATTTTAATACAATGAAAACCACAGCTTTTTCCTTTTCGACCAAATCTTTTTACCGCTCTTCTGCTTTCGCTTTTTGAGACTTCTCTTCCCTTCTTTTTTTCTTTTTTCCGCATTGGATCCGTCTCCCTTCTCTCTCCCTTCTCCTTTTTCCATCCATTCCTGTTATCGTAAAAATGTTCCTTTTATTTTTTCCTATTAACAACGGAACTCAATACCTCTAAATTTCTTCTCATTCCTTCCAGCCAGGAGGCAGTATGTTCCCCTCCTGTTGTCAACGGATCTAAGGCAACCGCCTCTGCCCCGCCTTCTTTTGCTATTGCTTCAACTATCGTTCCCTCCTGACCGGTTATTCCCAAAGCCTCTGTCTCCTCTACCAGCAAATAGCGTATCTGATGCCAGCGAACCTCTTCGATCAGCTCCGCCAGCTCCTTTGCTCCAAAAGCCCGCTCCTCTCCCTCCAGCTCTATTACCTGTACCACCCGAAGCGGCACGGATTCCGCCAAATAAGCAAATGCTTCATGAAACAATAAGACGGGTTCCTGCTCTCTTTCTAAAAACGCCTTTTGGTACTCCTCTGCTACCTCTGCCACCTGCTCCAGATAACGATCTCTGTTTTTCTCATAAATGGCCTGATGATCCGGATCTAAGGCAATCAGTCCGTCTGCCAGATTTCGGATCTGTGCCTGATACCGCACCGGATCCATCCAAATATGGGCATTTTCACCCGAATGCACATGCCCTTTGTGTTCTTCCTCGTTCGCATCCCCTTCCTCATTTGCATGATCGGTATAAGGAGAACGCTCTCCAGGCAACAGCTCTATCCCCTTATCCGAAGAAAGGATCGGCAAATCCGGCAGACTCCGGGCAGTCTGTTCCAAAAATGTCTCCATCCCGCCGCCGTTGATGAAAAAAACATCCGCCTGTTCTAACAATCGCATATCCTGTGTCGTCAACTGATAATCATGCAGGCATCCGGTCTGATTTGCCGTCAGATTGTGTACCTTAACTCCTGGCACTCCCTCTGTTATGTTTAAAACAATGATATAAATCGGATAAAAGGACGTCACCACCTGGAACTCCGATTGCCCGCCCCGGCGAGTGGGAGAAGCAGATGCTCTTCCCAAGGCATAAGAAAAAGCGGCCCCCACCGCCGCTATACATACCATAATCAAGCCTATATATCCCAGCTTCCTTCTCATAAAAGCCACCTCTGCTTTCTAGGGAGAGCATACCAAACGGCCAGGAATTTGTCAACTCCAAATTCCTGGCCGTTTCTAATTGCTCCTAATTTCCGCATTCAATACTGATTTCATTAAATTTTGTCAGCAGCTCCTCTACGCTTACCCGCTGCTTCTCTTCGCCTGCCTGATCTAGTACCGTCTCTCCCTGGTGCATCATCAAAAGGCGGTCGCCGTATTCCACCGCATAACGCAGGTTATGTGTCACCATAATGGTGGTCAGCCGCTTTTCCTCCACAACCTGCCCGGTCAGTTCCATAATCCGTTCGGCTGTTTTCGGATCTAAGGCCGCCGTATGTTCATCCAAAATCAGAAACTCAATCGGCGTCATCGTAGACATCAAAAGCGCCATCGCCTGCCGCTGTCCGCCGGAAAGAGAGCCGACCTTTACGGAAAGCTTATCCTCTAATCCCAGTCTAAGCTTCGCCAGTTCCTCCCGGTAATATTCGATCCGTTTCCGGTTCGTCCCAAAGCCTAAGGAAAACGGCTTTCCCTTGTTATCGGCCAGCGACATATTTTCCAAAATCGTCATATTTGGACACGTCCCCATTGCCGGATTCTGATATACCCTGCCGATTTTTCGGTTTCTCTTATGCTCCGGCATTCCATTGATATCCTGTCCATTCATCACGATTTTTCCGCTGTCCAGAGGAATACTGCCGCAAATCAGATTCAGCATAGAGGTTTTGCCGGAGCCATTGCTTCCCACTACGGAAACAAACTGTCCGTCCTCTACCCGCAAATTAAAGTCCTCAAACAGACACATTTCATTGACTGTACCGGGATTGTAATATTTATGGATATGCTGCAATTCAAGCATGAGGCGCCCCCTCCTTTCCTGCCTTACCGCCGCGCCGTTTTTCCCCGTTTGCACCGGATTTTCCGGTCATACCAGTTTTGCCTGGCCTGCCGGTTTTTCCCAGACTGCTTACTACCAAAATAATCAAAAACAGGACAGCCGTTATCAACTTTAAATCCGACGCTCCCATTCCCAGAGCAATCGCCAGAGAAACACATGCCTTATATACAATCGAACCAATTACGACCGCCATCGTCGCCTTGACAAAGGTCAGCCTCCGAAACAGGTTAATTCCGATGATGACATTTGCCAAACCAATGACAATCGTCCCTGTACCGGTCGAGATTTCAAAAAATCCGTTCATCTGACAGTAAACGCTCCCCGAAAGAGCAGCAAAACCATTGGCCAACGCCAGTCCGAGGATTTTGACCGCCCCTTTATCCTTTGCCAGCGATGTCACCAGCACCTCATTATCTCCTACGGCACGCAGCAGATAGCCAGATTTTGTCTTTAAATATACATCTAACAATACCTTTACCAACAGTACCAGTACCAAAAGAATCATCGCCGTCAGATACGGCGCCAGGCCCGCCGGTATGATACGCTCCCACAGGCTGTTTTCAAAGATCGTCTCCTGGCTGAAAATCGGTACGTTCGCCCTGCCTGCAATCCGCAGGTTGAGCGAATACAGAGCGGTCATGACGATAATGCCGGAGAGTAAGTCCCGTACCTTAAACTTGACATGAATCAGCCCTGTCACCATCCCGGCCAGCATTCCGGCGGCTACTGCTGCCAGCATACAAAAAACCGGATGGAAGCCCGCCAACATCAGGCGTACCGTCACTGCCGCCCCTAACGGGAATGTCCCGTCCACCGACAGATCCGGAAAATCGAGGATTTTATAGGTAATATAAACGCCCAATGCCATAATCGCATAGACCAGGCCCTCCTCTAACACTCCAAGCACAATCGTCATCATATTACTACACTCCTTATTATAAATCGCTGCGCGATGGCTCTAAAGGCCAAAACCTCTTCGGCACACACTAAGGAGAGACAATATTTTTTCGCATAAATGCGAAAAAATATTGCTCTCGTGTGCCTTCGAGGTTTTGTCTTATCGCTGCATTGATTTACTGCATTTATTTGCTGTATTTATTTTATCGTTGTATATTAGTCTCTCTGACACAAATTTTTTATTTTTGTATCATAGCGATACAATGGCCTTTGGTTTTACTCTGCAATCTCAGAGAACATTTCTGCTGCTGTTTTGGTCAGCTCCTCCGGCAGTGTGATGTTCAATTTATCTGCTACTGCTGTATTTCCGTAAAAAGCGGCTTCTTCGATTATTTCAAAGCTTATCTCGCTTGCCTTCTTTTCTCCCTTTAACACGGCGGCGGCCATTTTTCCGGTCTGAATTCCCAGGTCGATATAGTCCAGGCCGACGGTTGCCAGGCATCCGTTTTTGACCTGCTCGATCTCGCTGCCGAAAACTGGCTTGCCAGCGGCATCTGCTTTATCCAAAATCACCTTGAGGGCGCTGACGACTGTATTGTCAGTCAGGTTGTTGAGACAATCTACCTGCGGCAAAAGCTGGTCGGTTGCCAGCGGCACATCTGCTACCGTGCTGACAGAGCCTGTCACAATCTCAAATCCGTACTTTTCTGCTGCTTCCTTGTACTCGGCAATCGCCGATTCGGAATTGACCTCGCTGGTGCAGTATAAAATACCGATTTTTTTCGCATCCGGCAATACCTGGCGAATCATCTCTAGCTGCTTTTCTACCGGAAGCTTATCACTGGTTCCTGTCACCTCTCCCACCGGAACTCTATCCTCTCCGGCAAGCTCTGCCAATACCGGATCGGTGACAGCCGTATAAATCACCGGAATGTTCTGTTTCCTTGCCACACTGTAGGCTGACTGCGCCATCGGAGTAGCAATCGCACAAATCAGATTGACCGTCTGCGCAATATAGTTATCGTTAATCTGGCTTGCCATACCGCCGTCTGCCTGTGCATTGTCATACAAAACCGTCAGGTTTTTTCCCTCTACAAAGCCTTCCTGACGCAGCCCCTCTAAAAAGCCTTCCCGACAGTTGTCTAAGGAACCATGCTCTGCAAACTGTCCGATTCCAATCGTGAAACTTCCTTCTACCAGATCTACGCTTCCCTCAGTATCTGTGTCATTCTCCGAGGTATTGTTCCCTTCCTCCCCCTCTGCCGGTGTGTTGCTCTCATCGGAATTATCCGCTTCCTTGTTCTGGTCGTCTGTATTGCTGTTGTTTTGAGAAGTGGTATTGACGGCACCATTCTCTTTTGTCTCCTTCGTCCCGCAGGCTGCCAGCAGACCTGCTAACAGACCCACTACCAATACCAACGCCATCCTTTTTTTCCCTTTACCTAATACCTTCATACTCTTGTCCTCCTAATTCTAAATTTATGGCATTCTTTTTTGCTTCTTCATAAGCGCTCTCCCCTTTTGCCTGCAGAGATACTGGCATGGCGGCCAAGTTTGAGTTTTCCATATGCGCCGCTTTTGCGGCAAAATTTCCTTACGCGGCTCTGTGCATAAAAAAGCCTCAAGCAAACTACGTTTGCTTGAGGCGGATATACTTCCGTGGTGCCACTCAAATTGGCTGAGATGCTCAGCCCTCTCTATCATATACTATCATATATGCCATCTGGTAACGGCTATGGAGGCCGTCATCCCATACTCTAATTCCGGGATGCCCTCGAAAGTCCATTCGGCAAAAGCTCCCATACCGCAATCCCACCGCCTGCGGCTCTCTGTCATGTTCTGCTGCTGCTTACTCCTCTTTCTCATCGGTTTCGCTTATGATGGTATTTATCATACTATAGGATTTTACGATTGTCAAGAGATAATTTTTCAGGAAATTTTTTACTTTTATCCTATCTTACTTTCCTCGCCTTAGGATATACCCTTCCCATCCTCTCATCATCAAACTGCGCATCTATCCACTCCTCCCACGAATTCTTCGGTGCTATTCCATTACTCCGTTCGTTATAGCGAGAAAGCGCAGCAGCGGAGACGGCCACGTTGCATATCATAAAGACAAGCAGCAGCCAGGTGACGGTCTTTCCAATCTTCCTCGGAATTTTTTCAATCAGACCAGAAATGAGCGGATACAGCTTTTTAAACCACACCACCGCCGCAATCCCCCAGAAAAAGCAAAACAGTAAATTTATTCTGCCTCCCAGATTAAACGGGATATGCTTGTATGTCCAAAATACTGTTCCAAAGGCCAGCTCTGTAAACACACTGCAGCTATATTCAAATGCTCCGCCCAAAAAGGTTCCCATCCAAAACAAAAACGAATCGCTTCGGTCACGGTAACGGTAAAGCAACGGTGTCACTGCTGCAATCGCAAGCCCCCAGACTAAGCTGAAATCTCCCCAGACAACGCTGCTCCGGCTCATCCAGTAGCCCATCGTTATCCGGCAGAACACCATTTCCACCAAGTCTCCCAAAAAACCACCGATAAAAAGCAGCATGATCACCTTGTAAAAGCCGCACCCTGCTGCAAAAGTCTCAGCAGCGCCTTCCTTCTCTGTCCCTGCTCCGGTTTGTTTTTCCGGCTGCGGATATGCCTTATGCAGCCTTCGTTCTACCAGATGATACAGCTTTCTATGCAGACCTGCACTAATCGAACCCATCCAGCGATCTGCAGCCTTCCAACGCTCCGGTCTCCGGCTTCTGCCAGACAGCACAATCAAGGTTGCCATACCGTCTACGACCACTATTCCGGCCAATATCACCACAACGAGTTCCATCACTATGGATGGCACCAAATGATACACGCCTGCCAAAAAGTGATTGCCCCATTTCATGATCAGCACGCCAAATAAGCCCCAGATACAGGAGGTCGGCACACTGATATAGCCGTCCAGATTCCATTTGATTTTGTGGTAATCCCACCATCGTTCCTGATACCAGCGCTCTATCAGATGCCCGGCCACCCATTCGAGCAACGTTGTCAGAATCAGACTGCCAAGAAACAGCCAAACACCCTGAAGCTCCTGCGTAAAAATCGTCACCAGCAGCGCGCCAAACCCATAAATCACGCAAAACGGCCCGTTGATAATACCACGGTTCGCAAAGTGCCGTTTTTCTACTGCAGCAGCCACTGTCTCCAGCACCCATCCCGCAAAGGAATATACCAAAAACAGCCAAACTAAGATCGTAATCTGTTCCATACTCTCTTCCACCCTTTTATGTATCGGCAGCAGCCGCTTACCCGCTGCTGCCGATTTATCACGTTTCTCTCCCGTTTTTAGTATATCACATAAAAGAGTATTATACAATTTAAGGAATTCTTACTTTTTTCTATCGTTTCTTACGAACCGCTTCTTATAGACTCCTTTCTTATAGATTCCTTTCTTATGATTCATTTCTCCTGATTTATTTCTCCTGATTCATTCCTCTTAATTCATTCCTCCTGATTTTTCTGAAAAACCGGAGTCTTTCCTCCTAAAAACGGTAAAATGGCGTCTAAGTTACAAAAGCCGCTCTCTTTTAACACCTCGGCCGCTACCTGTCGAAGATAATCCTTCTCTAAAAACGGAGCAATCTCTGCAAAATGCTGCAGTCCGTTCTTTCGGTATTCCAGCTCCGCTATTTGACGCAGCTTTTCCCTGCTGATAAACGGAAGGAAATCATCCAGGCCCCCGATTCCCTTTTCCCCATAGGTCTGCTCTGACAAATCATCTATTGCCTGCCGGCTGGCAAATGGCAGCATCTCTTCCATTATGTCCCCTTTTGCGAACTGCGCCCTTATGGTTTCATCTATCAGCTCCCGGCTGACGAATGGGAAAAATCTTTCCAGCGGCCTCCCCTCCTGTAAAAGTTTTTGAAATGCTCTATCTGCCTCCTCCCGGCTGACAAACACCACAAGCTCCTCTAGCTGTCCGAATTTTTCTTTCTCCAGACATTCCCGAAAAAGCTGATCTAGCACCGACCGGCTGGCAAATGGCAGAAGCTCTTCCATTAAATTCTCCTCTACAATCTGAACCTTTATAGTTTCATCTATCAGCTCCCGGCTGGCAAACGGCACGATTCGCTGTATTTGTTCAATCTCTTCCCGCTCCAAGCATTCCAGAAAAATCTTATCGCAGAACCCGCTCCCCAGAAACGGAAAGATCTCCTCTAACTCTGACAAGTCCAGTTTTTTCCTGGTTTTGTCAAAGGTTTCCTCGATTTGCTTTGGTTTTAAGATCGGCGCCACCTCTGTTAAATCCTCTGCCAACACCTTTAGGCTCTGAGGAGTTTCCTCTATCTGCTCCAAATATTCCTTCTCCCCTTCTGTCAAAATCCCTTTTACCAGATCAGAGGACTTCCCTAACAGCTCGTCTATCGAAAGCCCCAGTAGCTCTGAAAGCTCCGGCAGCTTTGAAATATCCGGCATGGACATTCCTCTTTCCCAGTTACTGACTGCCTGAAAGCTGATCCCCAGCCTGTCGGCCAACTCCATCTGTGTCATATTTTTTTCTTTCCTTGCAGCAGAAATCTTTCTGCCAGCTTGTCCCATTACAAACATATTTTTCATCCTTTCTGTTTGGTTATCGTAAATCCCGCGATTCAAAGCCCCTGCTCCGAATCGCTGCACCCTCAGGATACGATATCAGATGAATTTTTTCCAACAAGTATTCGTTGAGTTGCCCGAAGGAAGGCACAAAAGGAACTCAAGCAGTCCTTGAAACAGCCTTAAAATAAAGCTTTACTCCCTCTCCCGAATCGCAAAGCTTCCCACATGCTTCTCTGCCGTAATCCTGACCTCTACCGTTCCCTCTAATACCACCGGATACTCCCCCGGCTCTATCTCTTCCACTGAAAAAATCACGGTTCCTTTTTTGTCTGTCACGTCTATGGAAATCCTTCCCTGCTTCGTTTCTATTTCCATCACATAAGGAATTCCCTCCTGACTATCCGTTATCGCCGGATAGATTTTTTTACGAAATTGCCCGTCTAACAGGCTGTAGCTGGCCGTCCACTCCCGCCTTCCCCCGCCTGATACGAAGCCGATACGAATCCCGGAAAAGCTTTCTGTTTCCGCTATAAAAAGAATACCAAAAAGGCTCATTGTTGTCAAAGACAATATCGTCCCCAGCACGATCAAACGCTTTTTCCATCTGCCCGGCATATTTTGCCGGCTCCTGCTTTGCGGCAGGCTATCCCCTGCTTCCTGAACAGCCTTCTGAACAGATTTCTCACTCGACATCCCATATTTCCTTCCAACCACATAAACCGGCACAAGCAAGCTTAGTAAATAACCTAGCAGCATTACGTTCTGCACTGCAATCACCATCCAGGCTTCCATCGGAACGATAGAAAAGCCAAAGCATACTAACGGCACGAAAAGCAGCGTTGCTGCCGACCACAGACGAAGTATCTTTACAATAGGCGGCCAGTTGCTGTTGTTAAAGCTTACCCCTGGTAAATTCATCCGAAATATTCCATCACTGTATGCAGAGATTTTATTTTCATCGTAATAAAGCGGCAGCCGTTCCTTCATAAACAGCCAGAAATAGCTGCCAAATATCAGGCTTAACAGCTCGAATACAAAAAAGCTGGTTCCCCATAAAAATGCTCCTTCCGAAAAAGAATCGTTTTCTCCGCCTCCTATTCCAAGCTCTCCAAGCAGAAAAAATATCAGCACCTCCAAAGCTGCGGCCAGGCAGCATCCGCCAAATAGCAACGCATGTCTTTTTCTTCGTTCTCTCTTTTTCTCCGGTGCCTCCTCAGAAAACAACAGCGCCTTTTTTACCAAACGTTCCACCTCGTCCTGCTTCCTTTCCTCCATCTGTGCCAGCCTCCTTCCTTCCAGCAGCTCCGTCACGGATACCTCCAATACCTCCGCCAAGGGAATCAGCAGCGAAATATCCGGCATACTAAGGCCGCGCTCCCATTTGCTGACCGCCTTATCCGATACAAAAAGCCGTTCTGCCAGCTCTCGTTGGGTATAGCCCTTTCTCTTCCGCTGCTCTGCTACAAAGCCTCCAAAGCTCTCCTTATCCAGTTCAAACATATCTGTACCAATCCCCTTTTAACTTTTTATAACGTCTTTGCATTCCCTTTTATCATCATCCAGAAAAAAGTCATCAAAATCGCCGCCAGCACCGCCGCTCCGAACCAGAACACCTCTCTTGGTACAATTCCTGCCTTCCTCCGGCCACTGCTTTCTATCTCATCCGCTCCTGCTAACTGGCAGGACTTTCTCCCACTGCTCCAAACCAGCAAAAAAATACCGGATAAAAACAAACCCAAGATCAAATCCTGTACTACAGCAGAAAATGTATCGTCCTGAAACCACAGCAGCAGCAAATATACAAGCGGTGTTGCCATCATCGTAGTAAGGGACCAATTCCTTAATCCCTTTACAAGCTGCGGCCAGTTTTTATTATACCAAATCTCATTCTGCTGATTTTTCCCGGAAAAATTCATCTGAAATACTTCTTCTCCAAATAAATTTGTATTGGGCCTTCTATAATAGACTGGCTGCTCCTCCTTCATAAAGAGCCAAAAATAACAGCCAAAGCCAAAGCTCATTCCCTCTAATAAAAACAGATTCATCCTCATAAGCAGACTGCATCCTTCATAAATCGTCCCATACATTCCCAATCCCAATGCTGCAATCATCGCCCATTCCCAGATTGTAATGAAAACACCGCTCTGAAATATTGCTCTATTCTTTTTCCGCCGTCTCTTTCTTTCTTCTATGGATTCTGCTGCCAATGGTCGTTCCGGAAAGGTCAACGCTTTTTTTACCCAAACCTCCGCCTGCACCGTATCTATCGTTTCCGTATATGGCAGCCGTTTCCCTTCAAGCAGCTCCATCACGGATACCTCCAAGATCTCCGCCAACGGAATCAGCAGCGAAATATCCGGCATACTAAGACCTCGTTCCCATTTGCTGACCGCCTTATCCGATACAAAA
>CASCWU010000004.1 GCA_949155905.1 uncultured Lachnospiraceae bacterium | reverse complement strand
GCATCCCGACAAAAACGAAAGAATCTGCAGAAGTGTGGATCAACGGAAAAATCCTTTTGTCCCTTCTTACAGAAAAAAATCTTGGCGATATTGATTTTTCCCCCTCTTGGAACCTCAGAAGAGAATCGGAGCATATGGAGAGAGACCAAGCTGGTGTCATTTATAGAAAAACGAAGAAAAATCCGACAGCAGCTTATTCAAATCTTGTTAAGTTAGTGCCTATGGGGGACGTCACCGAAAAAAGGGGGCAACCATCCACCTGAAAGAACTGTTTTTCTCCCGGAAAGAATAGTTCCAGGAAGCCAGGGTGGAATTGTACGGAAAGAAATAGTTCGTTATTATTGTGTGGATCTTCTCTGGCACCAGCAGCTTTACCAAGAACTCCGTTTTGTATTGGTAGAGTGGAAGGGAATCCAAAGCATCTTAGTTAGTATCAGCCTGGAACTGGATCCCCTTCCCCGCTGGAGTATGTAAAAGAGAAGAAAGCCCGTCAAAAAGTGCTGGAGGCTATTCATGCAACGGAATTGCACCTGGTCGTCTCCTGTGTGGCGATGGGGATTCTCCAGGGAATTTCCCTTGGTTGCTCGGAGGAGGTTCCTCTGAAGCAGCTCCGTTACCAGAGGACACCCGCCAGGGGAAGAATATCCGAAGCTTCTGTGATGCACTATTTACGGAACCATTTTTTCCGTCTTTTAGGGAAAAGCCCGGAATTACGCATAACACAAATCATTCAGGAAAAGCAAGATAAGTCAGAAATCTATAAAGATTTCCTGGCTTCTTAGTGCTATAAACTTTTCACTCTCAAGTAAGAACTATAAATGAGTAAATTAAAAAAATTGCACAATAAATTTATGTCACCAAAGCCAAAACATCTTCAAAAAGGACGTTCTTTACTCCATACTGATAGATGAACCAGATGATGGTGCTTTTCAGTATGTTCTTTAGTTTGCTGTCATGCCCCTTCCCTTTATTGAGGAAATGTGCAACTGTGGTACGGTGACAGGGACTATATTTTTAAAAATTGACAGTCTTTTCATAATATCTGAGAGAAAAGACAGGAGTCTCGGAGATAGTCGAAGAAAAGCTACATGGGAAGAAAAGCTGGATTTTCTGTAAATAATTTAGAAGAGGCTTGATATTCCTCTGAGAATTGTATATAATACACTTAGCTAGGCTAGCTAAGACAACTAGCAAAGATACATTGATCGGAGGTATGGATATGACACAGGTAAACATGCTGGAAGCGAAAAGTGATTTATCAAAACTGGTAAAGCTACTTGAATCAAAACAGGAAGAGGTTGTCTATTTGGCGAGAAATGGAAGCGCTGTTGTTCAAATGACACTGATTCCGGAGAAGCCTGTCAACAAACGCATTGGCGTGGCAGAAGGGAAATTTAATGTTTCGGATGACTTTGATAAATGGGATAAAGAAGTTGAGGATATGTTTGGGGGAGAAATATGAAGATTTTATTAGATACTCACATTCTTCTCTGGGCGATTTCCAATGATGCTAAACTTCCGGAGAAAGCAAGGAAGTTAATTGAAAACGAAGATAATGAAATATATTATAGCATCATTTCCCTGTGGGAGATTGAACTGAAACGACTGGCGCATCCTGATGCAATGCCAATTTCCTCAGAGGAGCTTGCCGAATACTGTGAACAATCAGGATTCCAGAGGACTCTAATTAGAGAAAAACATATTTATGCTTTGTCAGGCCTGAAACGCGACGAGAATGCTCCATTACATAAAGCTCCGTTCGACAAGATGCTTATTTGCCAGGCTTCGACAGAGAATATGATGTTTGTTACGCACGACTCCCTTATACCGGGGTATAATGAACCGTGTATTTTAGCTGTTTAGATAATGCTTTTTTGATGCCATGATGATTGGGGGATCGTACCTTACACGTTCAGCTTCAGACCCGACCACACAACCGAAATTGTAAATCAGATAAAATCGTATCTGGAAATGTATCCAGCAAACTAATGTGATTAGATGCGGTCATTGATGGAAACAGATAGAAAAATTGAGTATAGAAGTGGATGGAGAAGCAGATACCTACAGGAACATCGTATTTCATTTGAGCTGTGAGTACAAGTGCCAGAACTTTATCAAAAACATAAAGGTGGGGACGAGACTAATGATGAAACTGTGGAAAGATTAGGAATACACGGCTAATCGGTGCTACCGACATGGAAATGATGAGGTTGTGAAAAAGGGAAACCCCTCTGTGGGCGGTGAAGCTGAAATTGATGGCTTTTCCACTCACAGAGGGGTATTTTTATGTCTATAAGACTACTCATGCTTCAGAAGCTTCCTAGATATCAGAAAGGCTATCACAGCAGAGGATCTCTATACGAAAGTAATCTATAAATTCAACCATCAATCTTGACTGCCCTGCAACTTCATGATAAAGTGAAAACATCCAGGAGATCATCGTGCTGCGATGCTTTTCAGTATAAGCGAATGGTCATCCATGTGGCTTATGCCGCGCCTGCCGGAAAGGAGTGTGGAAAAGGTGAGAAAGAAGCTTCCTATTGGAATCGAAAATTTTGAGGAATTCTTAACAGAGGATTTCTATTATGTCGATAAAACCATGTTCATGAAGGAACTTTTGCAAAATTGGGGAAAAGTAAATTTGTTTACTCGTCCCAGACGGTTTGGCAAATCCCTGAACATGAGTATGTTAAAGTGTTTTTTTGAGATTGGAACGGATCCGGCTCTGTTTGATGGATTAAAAATCATGCAGGAAAAAGAACTGTGTGAAAAATATATGGGAAAGCTTCCGGTAATTTCTATTAGTCTGAAAGGCGTGGATGGTTTGAATTTTCATGCGGCATCTGCAGCGCTGCGAACCGTAATTGGGAATGAGGCTGACAGGTTTCGTTTTCTGTTAGAAAGCGTGAAACTGGATGAGGAGGACAAAAATTCGTACCGCCAACTGATTCGTGTCGAGATAGAGAATAATGCGAGATATGCCATGTCGGATGCTACGTTGGTAGACAGCCTGAAAACACTTTCCCAGCTTTTGTCCAAGCACTACAGTCAGAAAGTTATTCTACTAATCGATGAGTACGATGTCCCATTGGATAAAGCCTTTCAAGCCGGATATTATGAGGAGATGGTAAACCTCATTCGTAATCTTCTTGGCAATGCTCTAAAGACGAATGACTGCCTTTACTTCGCTGTTCTTACCGGCTGCCTGCGGATTTCCAAAGAGAGCATCTTCACTGGCTTTAACAATCTAAAGGTACACACGATCTCAGATATTCGATATGATGAGTTTTTTGGCTTTACGAACGCAGATGTGGAGGAACTTCTAACATTCTATGGTCTGTCCTCTTATAAGAACGTGATACAGGACTGGTATGACGGGTATCACTTTGGGGCTGCAGAGGTATACTGCCCCTGGGATGTTATCAATTATTGTGATGATCTGCTGGCAGATCCGATTGCCCTGCCTAAAAACTACTGGGCCAATACCAGCGGAAACGATCTGCTCCTCCGGATGTTAAAAATGGCGGATCAGACGGCCAAAGAGGAAATAGAAGAGTTGTTAAGTGGTGGGGAAATAACAAAACGAATCAAACAGGAGCTAACATACCGAGAGATAGATGACCGTACGGAACATGTATGGAGTGTACTTTACTCTGCCGGATACCTGACAGGAAAGCACGTAGAGCAGGCAGACGCGGATGTATTCCGGCTGTGGATTCCAAATGGCGAAATCCGTAAACTGTTTTCTGACTTGGTGCAGGATTGGTTTCGGGAAGTGACACATTCCGACTCGGCGAGAATCAATCGTTTTTGCGCAGCCTTCCCAGCCGGGGATGTGACTATCATCCAGGAAATGCTTCATGATTACCTGTGGGATTCTATCAGCGTGCGGGATACGGCAGTTCGGATAAACCGGAAAGAGAATTTTTATCACGGTATGCTGCTTGGACTTTTGCGGAGTCAGGGGAATTGGCTGATCCAGTCTAACGCGGAAACCGGAGAAGGCTACAGTGATATCTCCGTCTGCACTCAGGAACGAACCGGGATCGTGATCGAACTGAAATATGCAGATAGCGGCAACCTGAAGGCAGCCTGTGTGGAAGCGTTAAAACAAATCGAGGATAAGAAATATGCGGAAGGACTGAAGCACCGGGGCATGAAGAAAATGATAAAATATGGTATAGCGTTTTGTGAGAAAGAATGTATGGTTATGATGGCATAAAAGAAGTGGGATGATATTCGTCAGAAAGCCATGAGTCCAGAAGAATATTGATGGCAGCTGCTTTCTATTCTTGATTTTTGTTTTTCTTCCAGCTATAATAAAAAAGTAAGTAAGCAAGAAAGGAAAGAAAGAAGGAAAGCAAGAAAGAAAGGGATAGATGCTATGAAAAGAATCGAGAGTGTCGATACTGAGTTCAAAGAACTGGATCGTATAACTGGGAAATTGCCAGAAAGCATTTCAAAAGAAGTCTGTGCTTTTGCAAATACAGAGGGTGGGGAAGTGTATATTGGTGTTCGGGATGATGGAACAATCATAGGAGTTACGGATCTGGATGATGTGATGACGAAAGTCTCCAATACACTGCACGATACGATTCTTCCGGATATTATACCATTTATTCAGATTAGAGAGGAAGAGGAAGAGGGAAAGACAATTGTGAAGGTTACGGTCTCTGTCGGAACGGAGAGGCCGTACTATTTGAGAAAGAAGGGGCTGGTTCCAGAGGGTGTTTATCTTAGAAGAGGAGCTGCAAGTATTCCTGTAAATGAAGCAGGTATTCGCTCTATGATTATGGAAACATCCGGGAAATCCTTTGAGGAAAGCAGAAGCATGAATCAGGAGCTGACCTTTGAAACTTTAGAAGCTGAAATGGAGAAACGGCATCTCGAATTTGGTTTCATGCAGATGAAAACGCTGAAGATGGTTGGCGGAGATGGGCTATATACAAACCTGGCATTGCTTTTATCGGAACAGTGTCCGTATACGATAAAGGCTGCTATTTTTCAAGGCTGTGATAATGCGGTTTTCAGAGAGCGAAAAGAATTTGGTGGTTCTGTGTTGAAGCAACTGAAGGATGCCCATCAATTTCTGGATTTTTATAATAAAACAAGGGCGGCATTTTTGGGTCTTGAGAGGGTAGATCAGAGGGATTATCCGGAAGAAGCCATCAGAGAAGCGCTTTTAAACAGTATTATCCATAGAGATTATCTCTTTAGCGGCAGCACAATCATCAATATGTTTGATGAACATGTGGAGTTTAATTCTCTGGGAGGTTTGGTAAGCGGCTTATCAATGGATGCGATCATGATGGGCGTTTCCCAGTCGCGTAATCCGAATCTCGCGGCTGTCTTTTACCGCCTGAAGCTGGTAGAGAGTTACGGAACAGGTATCCGAAAGATGAAACGCCTGTATCCAAAAGCAGGCTATGAACCTGTATTCCAGACAGCGGAGGGGGCATTTTCTGTTCTGCTGTATAATCGTAATGAAGGAGGGGAACCTGCTGCAAGCGCGTATCTAAAGATAAAAAGAATGCAAGACAGAGATAATTCATTTGAACAGGTAAAGCAAGCCGTGTATCAGTTTGCTTTAGAACAGGGCGCTGTTAGCAGGAAAGAAGCCGAAGAAATTACAGGATTTAAAAGTACAAAGGCGTTTAGACTTTTAAAAGAAATGTGTGAGGAGGGTAAGCTGGAACAAAAAAGTAATGGTAAGTTTACCTCCTACTTACCGAAACTATACGGTTAGATTCCCAATTCATATTTGAGGCAATGTCTGAAAACAAAGGACAGCCTTTACTCAGCCGTTTTTCCTGAGTATTTGCGGATTTCCAGAGAGTAGTAATACAGGCTTGCTGCAGAAGCCACAACCTGTAAGAACGCCAGAAGCATTCTTGAATGTGACACCAGCAAAATTGATGGAAATTCTAAAGCAGGATTTCTACCGTGTTATTCATAAAAAGAAAGGAAAACAAAAAATTACCATGAACTTATCTAAACTACATCATATCGCAATCATCGTATCCGATTATGAAGCCTCCAAGGATTTCTACGTAAACAAGCTGGGTTTTGCCATCATCCGGGAAAACTACCGTCCGGAACGTAAGGACTGGAAGCTTGACCTGCGTATCAATGAACATACAGAGCTGGAAATTTTTGCAAAGGAAAACCCACCGAAGCGTGTGAGCCGACCGGAGGCCTGCGGCCTGCGCCATCTTGCGTTTTCTGTAGATAGCGTGGAAGAAACGGTAAAGGAGCTGACAGAAGCTGGCATCGAATGCGAGCCTATACGAACCGATGCTTATACCGGGAAAAAGATGACGTTCTTCCAGGATCCGGACGGACTGCCGCTGGAACTGCACGAATAAAAACTGCAAAGCTGCCGCGTTATTTTAATAACATGCTTATTCTGGGAATGGGTTTTCACGCTGTTGCAAGAACGCCAGAGGCTCAAGGGCGTTCCTGCATTAGTCTGCCACTTTCACGCGGCACTGTTTCCTATAAAATGCAATCCCAATACAAAGCACCTGCTGATAGCCGGACTGTTCTATTTCCTTGTTATACTGATTTTCTACGATCTGTGCCAGAGCCTTGTCACAGAGGAAATCCAGATCACTTTCCGAGCCTGTAACCTTCGTTTCGATGACAATAGCGCGGCGGTTTTTGCGGTCTTTTACTGTAATATCCGAACGGCCCAGTCCGTTTTCACGGTTGGATTTTACGACGTAGCCTTTCCGGGAAAGCTGGCCTGTCAGAAAGGCATGGTAAAAGTTTTCCTGGTAGTCATAAAAGCTGATCGTGTCAAAAAGTGTATCATTGAGATACTCCTGCAGCCGTTCGGCATCGCCTTTCCACAGAGCGTCAAATAACTCAGAACGGTCGCTGGCTTCTGTTTTGGCCAGGTACCATTCGTTCACACTTTTTCGGAACAGCCTCTTAATTTCTGTATTTGGTATCGTCAGCGCAAAGCTCCCATCCCCCAATTTTTCCGGGATATCCTTCGGACACATTTTGGTCAGGTAGCCGGTAAAATACAGCAGCGTCCAGATATTTTTTTCAGAAGAGTGTAGTATATCATAGGTCAGGTTTGGTTCAATCGCTTCCATGATATAGCCTCCGGTGAGCAGCGTTTCAAACTTATCGTTGACGTCTGCTTCGGTTGTGCTGATGAACTGGTAGATGATGTCGTTGTGGCTGGTATGCTCCCAGTAGGCAGCAGGCGGTGTGGCAGGATTGAGCAATAGATTTTTTACATGGTTCATCACATCCCAGGGGCAGTAAATATCATGCTTGCCGAAATGGTAGCCATCATACCAATCCTTAATCTCATCCACATGATCTGTCAGTTCAGTATCCAGCAGGAGTTTGTCTACCTCTGTCTGTGTAAATCCAAAATATTCGTCCAACCGAGAGTCAGAGATGGTATCGGATACAAAGTTGTTGGTGCCGGTAAAGATGCTTTCTTTTACAATTTGTAAACAGCCAGTCACGACGGCAAAGCACAGGGCGGGGTTATCTTTGAGTACGGACATAACACCCCGAATGGTACTTAGCATTTCTTTATAATAGCCGTTTACACTTGCCTTTGCCAGAGGAACATCGTACTCATCCATAAGAAGGATGACAGGCTTGCCGTAGTGGGTATAGAGCATTTCGGTCAGCTTTAACAGGCTGTTTTTTATGTGCATCGGTTTGGCTTTTTCTTCCAGAATCGTTTGGATAAATGCTTTCTGGGGAGCAATTAATTTCTCACTGTCCATCAAATAAAAATGAGCTGTATATAGATTTTCTATGGTACTATACAAGCTGGCATATGCCTCCTCGTAACGGAGCCCATCTACAGTTCGGAAGGAAATAAAAATAGTGGGGTACTGGTTCATCCAGTCCTTGCACAGAGCCTTATTTTCTGAAATGGATAGTCCCTCAAACAGTGCATGGCTGTCCTTTCGGATGTCAAAAAACTCTGCCATCATGTTCATGCCAAGTGTTTTTCCAAAACGTCTGGGACGGGTGATCAGAGTGACCTGTGTAGCATCTGTTTTCAACAATTCCTCGATTAATCCAGTTTTATCAATATAATAAAAATCATTTTTTCTGATGTGTTCAAAATCGGAACGACCAACAGGAATATTGACCTTTTTCATTTCTTTCCCTTCCTTTCCGTTGCCTTTGCGTTCCCGAATAGCTAGCAGGCTATCCGATACGGAGGCTACTTATAGCTTACCATAGGCAGGAAGCATTAGCAAGGACAGAACAGAAACTTTCACCCCTCCAACGGAAATTTCTTCTTATCCTCCACGCTGATATCCCGTCCAACCTGTACTTCAATCACCTGAAGCTCACTTTCTGCCACAATCGTATGCTTGCAGCCAGCCGCCATCGTGATCACATCCCCGGTTTCGACCTGCTTTTTCAGGCCATCAACTATCGTATACCCTTTCCCAGAAATGACCGTCCATACCTCGTCCCGGTGTTCGTGACTGTGATAATTCATCCGGTGGCCGGGATTGAGGGTGACTTTGATCGTCATGCTTTCCTGTCCCACGTCCAGTACACGGAAGCTTCCCCAGGATTTTTCTGCAAACATCACACGGTGATCTAAGGTATTGACAAACGGCTTGATATAACTGGACTGCTCCTTATCGGAAACCAAAATGCCCTCTGGGCTGGCGGATACGACAATATCCTTTAGACCCATACATAAAACAGGGACGTTTAGTTCGTTCAGGACATGGACGTTTTCACAGGTTTCATTGAACAGGGCTTCTCCGACGTTATGGCTGTCCATCGCCTCGGTTAAGGTATTCCAGGTACCCAGATCTTTCCACATTCCACAAAAACGCATGACCTCAATATAGGACTCCTGTTCGACCACCGCGTAATCAAAGCTGATTTTGGTCAGAGTATCGTAGCGGTCAAAGAGATCCTGGTAGTCCGAAAATGTAATTAGCTCATGAGCGCGCTTTAGCACATATCCCAGCTTGAATGCAAATACACCGCCGTTCCAGAGCGCTCCTTGTGCAATATAGGATTTCGCCATTTCCTGATTCGGTTTTTCCTTAAACACAGAAACCTGGCTGATGGCATCGGAGCTGGTTGGAATAATATAACCATATTTTTCGCTGGGATAGGTCGGTTCGATTCCCATTAACACCAGATTTGCTTCACTGGTAGCGGCACGTGCGCCCAGATCCTTTAGAGCCTCAAAATAATCGGTTTCTACATAAGGATCGACCGGACAGACGACAATCGGTTCATTTTCGCTTGCGCCCTGGACATCCTTTAAATAAGCGGCAGCTAGGGCAATCGCCGGGAAGGTGTCTCTGCGGCATGGTTCGATGCTGATACCAATTTGTTCCCCTAACTGATGGTGGATGGTAGACACCTGGGATTTGGAGGTAGCGATGGTGACGACCGCTTCCGGATCGACTGTGCGGATTTGGCGGTATACCCGCTGTACCATAGATTCCAGCTCGCCTTGCTTGGTATGGAAAATTTTAATAAACTGTTTGGAGCGGATATCGTTGGAAAGAGGCCAGAGGCGCTGGCCGGATCCGCCGGATAACAGGACAATATTCATGATAGTGAGTTCCCCTTTCTTTAGCGTTCTGCCCGCATCGGGTTCTGTAAAAAATCCTCATAGGAAAGCCGGATACCCTCTTCTAATTCGATGCGATATGTCCATCCTAAAGCAGCAGCCTTGGAAACGTCTAAAAGCTTGCGCGGGGTGCCGTTTGGCTTGTTCGTATCCCATTTGATTTCGCCCTCGTAGCCGATAACCTTTGCGATCAGCTCGGTCAGCTCCTTGATCGTCAGTTCCTTCCCGGTTCCGGCATTGACCGTTTCGTTGCCGCTGTAGTGGTTCATCAAAAAGACGCACAGATTGGCCAGATCGTCTACATAAAGGAATTCCCGTAAAGGAGAACCATCTCCCCAGCAGGTGACTTCGTGGAGGCCGTTCACCTTTGCTTCATGGAAGCGCCGGATCAGGGCAGGCAGTACATGGCTGTGGGTTGGGTGATAATTGTCGTTTGGCCCGTAAAGGTTCGTCGGCATAACACTGATATAGTCTGTGCCGTATTGCCGGTTCAAAAATTCGCAGTATTTCAGTCCAGAGATTTTGGCCAGGGCATAGGCTTCGTTGGTTTTTTCCAGCTCAGAGGTCAGCAGACAGCTTTCCTTCATCGGCTGCGGCGCCATCCGCGGATAAATACAGGAGGAACCCAGGAATTCCAACTTCTTGCAGCCGTTTTTCCAGGCCGAATGGATGACGTTCATCTCCAAAATCATGTTGTCGTACATAAAATCAGCCAGTGCGTCCTGATTTGCGACAATGCCGCCTACTTTCGCAGCGGCCAAGAAAACATAGTCTGGCTTTTCTTCGGCAAAAAAGGTCTCTACTGCCTCCTGACGGCAAAGATCCAATTCCGCGTGAGTGCGGGTGATCAGGTTGGTATAGCCTTGCCGGTTCAGTTCCCGGACAATAGCAGAGCCTACCATACCGCGGTGTCCGGCGACATAAATTTTTGCGTTTTTTTCCATCATAGTATGAAACTTCCTTTCTTTTCCAATAAGCTACCCAAATCAAATGAGCTGAGATAAAATGAGTTGCTTTCGTTTTACACGCCGGACATACGTTTTTCCTGTCTGGCCAAATCTCGGTCATGCTTGGCCATAAGCTCTACCAATTCGGCGTAGCTTGTTTTTTGTGGATTCCAGCCCAAGACGGTTTTGGCCTTGGTCGGATCGCCCCAAAGGTTATCGACGTCTGTCGGACGGAACCATTGCGGATTGACACAGACCAGCAGCTTTCCGGTGTTGGCGTCATAGCCCTTTTCCTCCAGGCCACTGCCCTCCCAGCGGATGGTGATATCGTTGGCGGCAAAGGCTTTTTCTGTGAAATCCCGCACCGTATGCTGTTCTCCGGTGGCAATGACAAAGTCCTCCGGTGTGTCGTGCTGGAGCATCAGCCACATACATTCTACATAATCCTTGGCATAGCCCCAGTCCCGTAGGGAATCCATGTTGCCAAGCTCCAGGTGATCCTGCAGCCCTTCTGCAATCCGTCCGGCAGCAAGCGTGATTTTCCGGGTGACAAAGGTTTCACCTCTTCGTTCGGATTCATGGTTAAATAAGATGCCATTGACGGCAAACATGCCGTAAGCCTCCCGGTATTCCTTGGTAATCCAGAAGCCATACTGCTTGGCGACTGCATATGGGCTATATGGATGAAACGGAGTGGTTTCTTTCTGCGGGATTTCCTCGACTTTTCCAAACAGCTCGGAGGTGGATGCCTGATAGATCCGTGTCTTTTTGGCCAGTCCCAGGATCCGGCAGGCCTCTAAAATCCGCAGGACGCCTAGCGCATCGACATCGCCGGAATATTCCGGTACATCAAAGGATACCTGAACATGAGACTGAGCCGCCAGATTATAAATTTCGTCTGGTTGTACGATTTGGATAATACGAATCAAAGAAGAAGAATCGGATAAATCGCCGTCGTGCAGCGTAATACGATGTAACAGATGGTCGATACGGGAAGTATTGGAGTGAGAAGCGCGGCGGACGATGCCGTGTACCTCATAGCCCTTTTCTAATAGCAGCTCTGTCAGATAAGAGCCGTCCTGGCCGGTAATACCGGTAATCAATGCCTTTTTCATAAAACGTTACCTCATCTTTCTGCGAAATTATGAGGTTAGTTTAAAGGATTTCGATTGGATCAGGAAGAGCAGATCTATTCTTCTATTAGCACAATATTGGTTTTACCATAGCTTCCGGTATTCCCTGGGGCTCATCCCCTCCATCTTTTTGAAGCGCCGGCTGAAATAATTAGCGTCTTTCATCCCTACGGCGCTGCCGATTTCCTCCATCGTCATAGACGTAAAGCGTAAAAAACTTTTTGCCTGTGTAATCCGTTTTTGCTCGAGATAGGTCAGGATTGTGATTCCATAGGCTTCCTTAAAGAGCTTGGTCAGATAATATTTGTCTATAAAGAAACGGCCGGAAAGCTCCTCCAGTGTGATTTTTTCCGTATAATGTTCTTCTAAATAAGCCCGGACCTTGTCTAATTGCAGCCGTTTTCTGGAAGGAGCAGTTTGTTCCGGGTGCCAAGAATAAGACATTAAGACAGTCAGAAGCTGGTTTAAGGCAGCATTGATTTTCATATCCCGGATATAGTCCGAGGAAGCAGCCAGTGTATAGAGCTGGCGGAGCAGATCTGTGACAGGCGCACTATCCTCAAGATGAAAGACAGGCTGCCCGCCGCGTTCCTGATATTTGGCATAGATTGCCGGAAGTGCCATTCCGTAAAAATGGCACCATTGCAGTGTCCAAAGCTGTTCGGAAGTAGAATGGCGGTAAGGGCGGCGGCAGTCAAGAAACACACAATCTCCTGCCGACAAAAGATAATGCTGTCCGGCATAGTCCAGAGAACCTGTGCCGGACAGAACGACAAAGCAAAGATAAGAGAAAAGCTCCTCCCGCCCGGAGCTGTGCGGATGCGTAGCTTGCAGGCTTCCGGCTTCCTGCAGCGTAAGCAGGGTATGCTTCGCCCACGGGGCAGGGGTATACAGGATACGGTCAGAGATAACCGAATGGGGTGTGGTAGGAAATAAGGACTCGTTCATGGCGGCCTCCCTTGGAAACGGTAATGTGATACCTATAGCTTATCATAGGCAAGAACCGTTAGCAAGGACAAAGCATAAATTTTCTAAGAAGGCAGGAAGGCTGCCTTTTAGAGCAGGCCTTCCTTTTCCAGATGCTTGCGCAAAGCCTCTCTGCCCCGCTGCAGTCTTTTTCGGACAGCCGCAGGAGAGACACCCAGGCTCTCCGCTATTTGAAGGGTGCTTTGCCTTTTAAAATAAAACAGATAAATACAATGCTGTTCCTTTGGCTTTAATTCGCCAATAAACTGTCTTAAATAACCCGCTAAATCTTTCCCTAAAAACTGAATTTCCGGAGAGGCGGCTTTTTCAGAGGATAATTCCTCTAATAAATGTGGCTCGTAAAGAAACTCCTTTTTGCTTCTTTTTAGCATATGAAGGGCAGTTGTCTGGACAATCGCCTTTATATAGCCTTTTGTACGATGGGTATCTTCCTCGTCAACACTATCCAGATAGTGTATCAGCTTGAGACAGGCATCCTGTACTGCATCCTCTGCCATAGTATGGTTTAAAAGGATGGAGAATGCAGTCTGATACATATCCGATTTATAGGTCTGGTAAAGACGGGCAAATTTTTCCTTGTCGCCTGCTTTTTCCCAAGCGGGATTTGTTGTAGAAAAGTAATGAAAAGACATTTGTTTTCTCCTTTTCTTTTGTTCTTTACAAAGTGAATCCGACGATAGTGTTTTCTGTTTTTAGTTTATTCCCCCTTTTATATCTCCTGGTTTTCTCCCTCTATAAAGCGCACTACTTCATTTGGCGTACAATCACAAGCACGGCAGATTTTTTCTAAAGTGAGAAGAGTAATATTTCCGTCATTTTTCAAAATATCCAAGGTCTTGTTGTTGATGTCGCTTTTTAATAGCTTATACTGCGAGATGTTCTTTTTTTCCATCGTTTCCCATAAAGGGGTAAAATCAATCATTGCAATCTCCCTCCCAGCGTTTTCGCCTGTCTGATTCCAGGTGTGCTTTTGTGCATGAATTTATAGCATGATATGATTATGCCTGAAAAATAAGCGCATGAATATTGTGCATATATTCACAATATAAAATTCGGCATTATAAAAACAGCGCCTTTCCTTGTTTTGTCAGGAAAAAGAAGACGCTCTTGGCAGGCTGAAATTTGGATTGCCATAAAACAGGAAAGGCTGGAAAATGGAGAAATTCTCGTTCTATGTCGTGTTTTTTCATATCAAAATGTGCTATGCTGACAGGGAAAGGAGGAAGCCTGGAGCATGAACCAAAAAAAATTTGGGACGTTCTTAAAAGAACTCCGCAAGGAAAAGGGACTAACGCAGGAGCAGCTATCTGAGTATCTGGGAGTAAGCAACCGAAGCGTTTCCCGATGGGAGACCGGGACAAATATGCCGGATATTGATCTGGTCATTGAGCTTGCGGATTATTTTGATGTCAGTATCGAGGAATTATTAGAGGGAGAAAGGAAGGCAGAGAGTATGGATGAGAAAACAAAGGAATCGTTATTGAAAGTAGCAGATTATGGGAACGAGGAACGGCTGCTTCTGATTAAACGGCTGAATATCCTGTTCCTGATTGCAGTAGCAGCGTTTATCGTTTATTTTGTGCTGGACGTCCGGGGTCTGACCTCGGAGGGCGTGTATGCGAACATAGCGGATGCCGCGTTGGGGCTGGATTTTGGAATGCTGCTCGTCGGGGCATTGTTTACCAGCCGGTATGGAAAGAGAATCAGGGCGTTTAAGCAAAGGATGCTGGGCAGGGAGAGAAAGTAGGAGATAGAGGTACACCATACAGAAGGTATGTCAGTAAACAATCTGTATGGTGTATTTTTTGATTGTCTGAGGTGTAGTTCTATGATATGATAAAAGGGAGTTTTGCAAAAAAGTTTATATGGATGGTTAGTGGGGAGCAGGTATCTTTGGACAGTATCGAAAAGATAGGTTTTGCGTTTGGCTGCAAGTCAGATGAGATTCTGGACCTTATTTCCGATGAAAGGGAGAATGAAGGTAATGGCTGATATTAGAAAAGAACAAGAGTGTGAGGAATTCCATCGTGCGATATGGACGATTGCGGATGTTGAGTATTTCGCCCGCTGTGTACCTTATGAGGAAATTGACAAAATCATCACGGAAATCGAGGTGGGCTGATATGGAAAAGGATTTCATGCTATACCAGCCAATCATCACAGAGATAAAAGAGATTATTTCAGCAGGTCAGCAAAACGCATACAGTGCCGCAAATACCGCTATGGTGCTGACTTACTGGCACATTGGTAAACGGATCGTAGAGCAGGAACAGGAAGGCAGTGAACGGGCGGAATATGGAAAGCGGCTGATTCCCGTATTATCAGAGGAACTGAAAAAAGAGTTTGGCAAAAGCTATTCCGAACGGAATCTGCACTATTTTAGAAAATTCTATCTGTATTTTCCAGATAAGCAGATTGTGAACGCATGCGTTCATAATCTAAGCTGGACGCATTTTAGGAGTCTTTTGCGTGTACCGGATGAGAATGCAAGAATTTGGTATATGAGGGAAGCGGCCAACGAAGGCTGGAATTACAGAACGTTAGATCGCAACATTGGTACGCAATATTATTATCGGCTATTACAGTCACCCAAAAAGGAAACTGTAATTGCAGAGATGCAAGAAAAAACGGCGGAGTATCAACAGAACAAATTCGAGCTGCTAAAAAATCCCGTTGTTGCAGAATTTCTGGGATTTCGGTCTGAAGATTCCTTTGCTGAAACGGATTTGGAGACGGCTATTTTATTGCATATTCGGGACTTTCTGATAGAAATGGGAAAGGGCTTTGCGTTTGTGGCTAGGCAGCAGCACATTATTACAGATACAGAGGATTACTATATTGATTTGGTTTTTTACAATATCGAGCTGAGATGTTATGTTCTCATTGATTTGAAAATGGGGAAAATTACCCATCAGGACGTAGGTCAAATTGATATGTATGTACGGATGTATGATGCACTCAAATGCAAAGAGGGAGACAATCCGACTTTGGGAATACTGCTTTGCAGTGAAACCAGTGAGGACATTGCCAGATACTCTGTGCTGCATGACAATGAACGGCTGTTTATGTCCAAGTACATGACGTATCTTCCGACGAAAGAGCAGCTTCGGGCGGAAGTCGAACGGCAAAAAGAGATTTTTTACATGCAGCATCCGGCGTTGCAGGAAAAGGGCAGTGATACAAAATGAACACTATCTATGCTGGCAGAGAACCCAGTGTATGATGAGAGGAAACGCAATAAAGGAGGAAAAATTATGAATTTTCAGGATTTAGTAAGAAAAAACCGAAGCTACCGCGGCTACGACGAATCCCGCCGCCTCACCAAGGCGGAGTTGGAAAGTTTTGTAGAGTGCGCCAGACTGTCGCCGTCGAGTGTCAATGCGCAGCCGTTCCGCTACTATCTGGCGTGGGAGAAGAGGGAGGTAGACCAGATCCAGGCGCTGACCAAATGGGCGCGCGGGTTGCCGGAACTGACGCTACCGCATCCGGGACACTGTCCGACTGGTTTTGTTGTGATTTGCCAGGATACCCGGTTGGGAGAATCTTTGCAGCGGTATTTAAAGGATGTAGGAATCGTGGCACAGACCATGCTGCTGGCGGCGACTGAGCAGGGACTGGGCGGCTGCATGATCGGGAATTTTAACGGAGATGAGGTAAAGGCGGAGCTTGGCTTGCCGGAGTATCTTGTGCCGATGCTGATCGTGGCCTTTGGAAAGCCGGACGAGACGGTGGTGCTGACCGAGGCGGAGGAGGGCGGATCTACCGGGTATTACCGGGATGAGCAGGATGTTCATTATGTGCCTAAGAGACGGCTGGAGGATATTGTGCTGACAAAAGGGGCAATTTGAGGAAGTTCTTTCTAAATAGGAAAAAGAAATGTGAGAAAAAGAAAAGGTAAGGGAAAGGGGGATTTTATGGAGGATCATAGAATCGCCTTGCCATATGGCGCACTTCTGCCGCTTTCGGCAAAGGAACACATCCAGATAAAGGAAGAAATTGGAAGAGGGGCGAGTTGCCTTGTCTATAACGCGGTTTATCAGGATAGCATTGGTATACCGCATACGATCCGGTTAAAGGAATGCTATCCGGTTTCCCTGGCGGTATCCAGAAACAGCGAGGGAGATCTGACCGTAGAGAAAGAGGAAGAGGAAAGGGGAGAGGAAGGAAAAGAAAAAAGAAAAGAAAAAGAAGAGGCGCGGCTGGAACAGGCGAAGGAGCGTTTTTTAAAGACCTACGAGCGAAACGTAGCGCTTAGGAATACATTAGGGCTTATCAATTCTACCAGTAACCCGACGGATCTTTTGTTTTTTCATAACACGGTCTATCTCCGGGTAGCGATGGAGGAGGGCGAGGATTACAGGAGCTACCAGGATCGTTCCTTAAAGGAGCTGTTTTTACATACGAAAAGCCTGACGGAGCTGATCGGAAAATATCACAGAAACGGGTATCTTCATCTGGATATCAAGCCGGAAAATATCTTTCTTTTGCCAGAGACAGAGGAACATGTTGTCCTGTTTGATGTGGATTCGGTGATCCGCATAGAGGATCTGGCCGGAAAAAAGGAGCTTTGGCTGCCGTATTCGGAGGGCTTTTGTGCGCCGGAGCAGGTGCAGGGGAACCGGGAGAAAATCGGGATGCACACGGATATTTATGCCATCGGCGCATTGGTGTTTGAGAAGCTGTTCGGCAGGACACCCGGTGAAACGGAGGGAAGACTGGCAAGCCATTACTGCTTTGAGTCGATGCGCTATGCAGAGGAGCCATATTCGCCGGGACTTTATCGGGCTTTGGAGCATTTTTTCCGTAAAACACTTTCTATTGCCGCAGCTTCCCGGTGGCAGTCTGTTGAGCCGGTTTTGGCACAGCTAGACGAACTGATTCGGCTTTCTGATTTGGAGGAAATCTATTTGCTGGATTCTTTTTCGTATCATTCCGCCTGCTTTGCCGGACGGGAAAGGGAGTTAGCGCAGATCGACGAGGTATTGGCGAACAGTCAACTGGTGTTTCTTTCCGGGATCGGCGGAATCGGCAAGACAGAGCTGGCAAAACAGTATGCCCAAAGCCGCCGCAGGCAATATCGCACAGTGGTATTTGCAGTGTTTGAAAAAAGCATCGAGCAGCTTGTCTGTGACGAAATCGGCTTTCATCAGCTCAACAGGGAGGAAACAGAATCTGACCGTGAATATTTTCAGAGAAAGCTGGAGCTGTTAAAGCAGTTGGCGGCGCCGGACGATTTGATTATCCTTGACAATATGGATCAGGAGCTGGACGAAAACCTGGAGGAATTGTTTTGCTGTCCTTGCAAGTTTCTCATTACGACAAGAAAGGATTTCCGGGATTACAATTACGAGCAGATTTCGGTAGGGCAGCTTGACGATTTACAGGAAATGTTAGAAATATTCATGGCATACAACGATTTGCCTTATACCGAGGAGGAAGAGAAGGCTATCGTAGAGCTGATAGAGCTGGTGGAACGCCATACAATGACGGTCGAGCTGATCGCCAAATATTTGAGGAATGTCGGCCAGTCGCCGATCCGTCTGTATAAGGATTTTCTGAAAAAAGAAGGGATTACCAATACTGGGGAAATAGAGGTTCGGCAGAGGAAGGATCGGAGGCTGCGTCTGGAAAGTGTCAACCGCCATTTGCAGGTGCTGTTTGACTGCTCCAGCTTTGACGAAGGGGAACGGGAGCTGATGGGCAGTCTTTCCTTGCTGGGCGGAATCCGTATCCGCAGGGACAGGCTGGAGGAGCTGTGCGGCATGGAAGGGGTTCGAGCAAGGCTGGATAGCCTGATCAAAAATGGCTGGATAGAGCTTTGGGAGGCTTCCGGGAAGGTATCGCTCCATCAGGTGATCCAGGATCTGGTTTATGCCGAGTTACAGCCGGACGCCGGGAACTGTCCCCATATTGTAGCGGGGATGTCTGCTTATCTTTCTGCTGATCTTGCAAACGAAGCGGAACGGACGGTTCGGAAACGGGTGTTTGCAGGCTTTATGGATCGCCTGTCCGGATGGACGCTTCCCTATGCCAGACTGTGTCTGAGGGATGGGAGAGCAGAGAAGCTGGAGGAAGCGGAGCAGATTTGTATCCAGGCTGGTACAGCGGAGGCCTTTGATCTGCTGCAGAGAATTTACCGGAAAAAAATCAGGCAGATCGGGGAATGTGAGGATATCCTGGAGTCTGGATTGGAACTGGAGGAATATTCCAGGAGGTGCTTTCATGCGATAGAGGGGCTGCTAGAAAAGGCGGTGCTCTTTTGCGGAAAAGCTTTTGAGGGAGCTTTACAGGAAGGCTCAAGAGAGGCTTTAAAGGAGGAGGCAGAACCTTCTCGGAAGCTGGATTGGATGGTGCGGGAATGGATTGCAATCGGGAGGGAGGTAGACAGCGTCCTCGCCGGAAATATGCTCTGGTACTTTGAGGAACGGGAGCCGGAGCTGGATCGGATTTATGAAAGCATCATAGAGCTGTTTGACCAGGCAGCGGAGCGGCTTCCGTTTACCTCTTATTCAGCCTCTGAGAAGGAAAGGCTCTACAGGAGGATTCAGGAATTTTACAAAGAAGACGATTTTACGGCGCTGTACCGCTGTGAGTATTTTTCTGACGCGGAAAAAGCGTATGGATATCAGGAGAAGATCCGGCAGCTAAGAAGAGAAGCCGAAACGATGGGAGGCGTATCGGAGGCAGCACAGACAGTACAGACAGTAGAGGAAGTACAAGAGTTAGAGACGATACAAATAGGAGGGGTTTCTTTTGTAGATTTGGCAGAGAGGTGCCGGAAGGAGGGACGGTACGAAGAGGCAATCACATTTTATCAAAGGGGGTATGAGGAAGAATATGAGCCGTACGATCAGACGGTGCAACGAATCGCTCATGTGTATCTGGAGCAAGGGGAGGCGGCTTTGGCAATCTCCTGGCTGGAGCGGCTGTTTGAGGAAGAGGAGTTGTGTTCGGCCTATCTTTGTATTGACCTTATCCAAATCCTGATCCAGCAGGGAGAACGGGAGAAGGCAAAACAGTATGCCAGGAGACTGATCACAGATAAAAGGGCATCGTGCGTCCTGGACGGATATTATTTTTTGTATCTGTTAGAGGAAAAAGAGACGGAACGGGAAAGCTTGTGGCAGGAATGTCTGCGTTCGTATAAAAGGCTGGGCGATCAGGAAATTGACCAGAACTGCCTGGACTTTATCCTTACCTATGTCGAACGAGAGCCGGTAACTGGTGAAGAACTGTCCGGTTTGCTGGATCGGCTGGAGGAATGGAACGGGAACCGGGGGAAGGAGCGGCTGATCGAGACATTTCTGGAGAAAAATCTTCCAAAGACAGAGTCCGTAGAAGAGGATAACATGCCAGCAAAAAAAAGGACAAGAAAATCGACGGATTTTTCCTGCTTTATCATACTTTTATGTAAATTAGCGGAGTTGTATGCAGAATATCCAGACGGAGATCTGCATTCTGCCCAGGAAAGCTGTAACCGGGCGCAGGAATGGTATGATCGATATGGCCTGGAGGATTCGTATCTTCAAAGCCTGATTTACCGGACAAGGGCGGATTTGCTTTTGAAAGACGAGGAATGCGGATATGAGCAGCTGCGGGCAGTAAAAGCAAAGTGTGATTTCTGGCTGCTGGCGGAGCGGGAACTTCAAGAGGGAAGCTATGGAAAGGAACAGCAGGTGGAGCTTTGGCGGGAGGCGGCAGGACAGTATCGTTATCTGGATTGCTATGAGAAGGAAGCCGCCTGCTTAAACAAGGCATTAGCGGTGATCAGACCGATTTTCGGTCAGGAGGAATGGAACGGACTGGACGGCTGTTACTGGGATATGATGCAGGAAGCAGTTTGGGTGTCAGCCAGAAGTGCGGAACAAGAAGCGAAGCAGCCATCGGGCGGGAATGCAGAACAGGAAGTGGCGGAACGCTTATTGGAAGAGTGGTATGGCAGGACGAGAGATTATCTGGCAGAGAAGGCAGCGGAAGCAAGGAAGGCAGAGGATTTGAAAGATTCGGAGGATGGATGGAATCAGGCTCAAAGAAGAAAATGGATGGAAAAGGTCAGCCAGATCGCCGACTCTCTGATGGAGGTATCCAGAAAGCCAGAAGCAATCGGAATTTATTTGGCAGCGTTGTATATTGGGCTGGAAACCGATCCGGAGGTGGAACGGGTTTTCCCGAAAGGTATATTTCAGTCAGGCTGCTCCTCTAACTCGAACCATCTTTTCTTATGGGAGAAGGCTTGGCTGCTTTTGGAGCAGGGGATTGAGACGGATTTGGTGGATGTGGTGATACGATGGAAGGAGAGGATGGCAGGATGTCGGGATGTTTGTGGCAGTGAGGAGGAGGAAAAACGCTGTATAGCTCTTTTGGAGCGGATAGAGGAGAAGTATCAGCACCAAGAGGTTGAATTTAAGCATCGCTTCTAAATTAAGAAAATAGAAGCATTCAGACGTTCTATCGGAACGTTACAACACTTTTACAAACTGGAATGGTCTATATGATAAGCTTGCTGTAGCAGAACGACTGCCAGTAGGAGGCTTTTCATATGAAGACAAACAAAAATTACAGAATTTTGAGGCTGTATGTATGGCTGGATGAGGGCAAATGTATTAACCCGGTACAGGCCGCTCAGGAATTTCAGGTGACAATACGGACGGTACAACGCGATATCGCGGACATCAAGGCGTTTCTGGCGGAGGAACGGGTAGAAAGCGGGCGGGACAGAAGGCTAATATATGATCGGCAGAAGGAGGGCTATCGGATACAGCCTACTCCGGGAGCAATTCACTGATAAAGGAACGGAAAAAGTCCAGCGGATTTTCACTTTGTCCCGCGCAGAGAAAAATCCAGTCATAGGGATTTCCAGCGTACAGGCCTTCGTAGCCGCATTGCCAGAGAAGGTGATCCGCTTCCTCCAAGTAAATGTCAAACTGCTGACTTGCCGGGATATCGGTAAGCTCTGCCAGACCTAGCTTGATCCGAACCCAAAAACGGTAAAAATCCAGCAGTACCAGCATTTTTCGGATGGAGTCATAGGATTTGGAGACAGAAAGCTTTTCCTCGGAAAGCACGTCGGAGAGTACTTTCTTGCTGGGAAAGTTGTTTCGCACTACATAAGGAATGGAAGGTTCTCTTTTCGTACCTGCTGAAGTGGACAAAAGATAGCGCAGCAAAAAGCTGTAGGAAAATACGTTTTGATGTTCGATCTGCTCTAAAACTGCCTCGGCGGCAGATTCCGCAGAGGAGCAGCAGGCATCGAAAAAGATTTCCTGCAGAATAAGCCCGTAGGCTCCTTTTTGGTCAGAACGGATTTGCTTTGGAAGGGAAGGGTGAGACAGATGACCGGAGCGGCGATTTCTTGCCAGCAGCCGTTTCAAACGGTCTAGTTCTGTCCGAAAGGCAGAGGAGCCAAGCAGATCGTTTACCAGAGCATGAAGGTGTGTCTGGGCGCTTTGGTTCCAGAGATGGAAATTTTCCCGGTTGTGGATCAAAAAATCAGTCAGCTCTTCGGCGGAACGAAAGTTGGTGATGCTGCTTTGAACAAAGTGTGTGTAGGAAGGAGACAGAGAGGCCGCTTCTCCGGCCGGAGCAGATTCGATATACTCGATCAGTTTTAAAGCCTTGGCATAGGAAAGCCCATGCAGGAAGGCATAGTAAAAGACAGATTCCGTTATCGTATGGCAATTAAAGGCTCGGTCGTAGTAGACATGCTGGAAAAACCAAAGTGTTTCCTCATAGGTCAGATTTAGAGCAAAGCAAAGCTCGTACATCGAACGTCTGCTGCTTGCTTCGATTTTGGGACTGTGCTTTCCGGAAAGCCAGGAGAGGAGTGTTTTCCGGCTGATACCAGAGGAAATCTCCTGTAGACGGGGAAACAGATAGTCCGCCAGCTCTTCCGGCTTTGTGCTGTCGCCGGAAAAGCCTTTTTTCTGCAATAATTCGGTCAGTCCCTTGCTAAAGGTGCGGAAGGACTGAGGGTGTTTTAAATAGAAAAGGGCGTCCTCCAGGCTGTCCTGGGAGGCGTAACGGGAAGCGCTCCTCCGGCCGGAGAGGGTATAGGTCTGCATCATTGAAAATACTCCTTTCTTGCCATTTTTTTATATGGTATTTTTTAAGGCGGCTTTTGTGGTATATAACTGCAAAAGATTCGTTCCTTATTTCAGGGCAGAAACACAGTATTGTTCTGACCAGATTAAGACAATTCCTGCCGTCAGAGGAGCCAGCAGTAAAATTTCTGCTGCATAGGCGAAATTGGCCAGAGAAACAGTGTGAAATTCGACTGCAGCGCCTAAGGCTTGCAGGATACTTCCGATAAGCGCCAGCTTCCAGAAAAAGCGGAAGAGGTAGCTAAGCTGGACTATTTCTCCCCAATTTTCTATATTTCTGTATATTTTCTATTATTCTGTATATCCGTTTCCACAAAAGAGCTTCGGACGATGTGAGATAGCAAAGACTAACTGGAATTTCTAAGCCTTATTTTATGCGCTTTCCGAGCTTTCCATTTTATAGATTCACTCCAAGAACCTATTTTTCTTTCTTTATAATAATCCATCCAGCATATCCCGGATTTCCTCATCGGACAGCCCTGCCTGCCGCGCCAGCCGGATCGATTCGGAAAAATGCTTTTCCAACTGTATCAGTTGTTTTTCGTGCAAATAGTCCGTATTGTATTCGCAGACATAAAAACCTTTGTTGGCTACAGAGCGAATCAGTCCTTCCTTTTCTAGCTCCTCATAAGCGCGTTTGGTTGTGATAACACTTACGCCGATTTCCGCTGCCAGCCCACGGATAGAGGGCAGCGCCTCGTTAGCCGACAGGACACCGGAAACAATGGCGTTTTTCATCTGGTTGACGATTTGTTCATAAATGGCATAGGTGCTATGCGGTTCGATGATAATCTGCATAATCCTCCTCCTGTCTGGAACGATTTCTGAAAGCCCTTGTGCGCCGGAAACGAACTGACCTTGTCAGCAGACGGGTAGGCGGCACTCGGCAAGCCTGCGGCGGAGCCGCTTCCAGCGTTTGGCAGTAAAAATGACCATCGGCAGCAGCAATCCAGTCAGTACGGCAAAAATCTACCAGAATTCAAAAACTGACGGCCAACGCAGCAAGGTCACAAAAAAGGGCAAACAACAGCGGAAGCCCGGCGAGCCAGTTCCGGGCGCTGCCATTTTCCAAAAGGCCACAGTAATTGTTTGGAAATATGATCCAGCTTCAGCATAGGGAACACTCCTTATAAATAGTGTGCATAAACTGTATATAATTATATATACACTATATGCACATGTTTGTCAAGAGCAATAGGAATGTTGTCTCATTTGTTAGCTTTGCTAAATGTGTCAGACTGCCTGGAGCAAAAACGCCATATAAAAAGAATGATAACTTTTTCAAGGGAGTTTTTGAGGAAAATACTATCTTTTTTCAAGGACTTTTTGTAAGAAAAGAAATATTTTTCAAAGAACTTTTTGCGTAACTTTTGTTTTTCTTAAATATTGCGATCTTTCTATTCTGCCCGGTAATGAGAGTTATCTATTATATTCCTTATAAAACACGTACCTTCATTGACCAATATAAAAAAGTTCAGTATAATGATACCATATTATTTTGCAGTCAAATATCATCACACACAAAGAAGAAAGGGAGATAGTATCTATGTCAGAAAAAGAACTAACCAGCCAAAAAATGCGCCGCCTTTCTCCAGAACTGGATCCTCTGCGCCTGGGAACAGGCTGGTCAAAGGCAGATTTATCCAAGCCGCAGATTTTCGTCGAAAGCACCTTCGGCGACAGCCATCCAGGCTCTGGGCATCTGGACAAGCTGGTGCAGGCGGCCTGTGAAGGGATTGCCCAGGCGGGCGGCCATGGTGCGCGGTATTTCTGTACCGATATCTGTGACGGAGAGAGCCAGGGAACGGATGGAATCAATTATTCTCTGGCCAGTAGGGAAATGATCGCCAATATGATAGAAATTCAGGCGAACGCCACGCCGTTTGACGCAGGAGTCTACATAGCCAGCTGTGATAAAGGGCTGCCAGGCAACCTGATCGGGCTGGCAAGAGTGAACATTCCTTCCGTCGTAGTAACAGGCGGGGCGATGGCGGCAGGACCAGATTTATTGACGCTGGAGCAGCTTGGTATGTATTCAGCCAAATACGAGCGGGGAGAAATCGATGCGGCAAAGCTGGATTGGGCAAAGGAAAATGCCTGTCCTGGTTGCGGAGCCTGTTCTTTTATCGGGACGGCTTCGACGATGCAGATTATGGCGGAGGCATTAGGGCTGGCGCTGCCAGGAAGTGCCTTACTTCCGGCAAATAGTCCGGATTTGTTCGAGTATGCCCGCCGAGCGGGGGAGCGTGCCGTTCAGATGGCGTATGAGGAAGGGATGCGCCCGTGTGATATTGTCACCTTGGAAAGCTTTGAAAATGCGATTTTGGTTCATGCGGCAGTTTCCGGTTCCACGAACTGTCTGCTCCATCTGCCGGCGATAGCGCACGAATATAGAATCGAGATCACCGGGGAGACGTTTGATCGTCTGCACCGCGGGGCGCATTACCTGTTGGATGTACGCCCAACGGGACGTTGGCCTGCCGAGTTCTTTTATTATGCAGGAGGCGTTCCGGCGATTATGGAGGAATTAAAAAGCGTGCTGCATTTAGAGGTGAAAACCGTGACCGGAAAGACCTTGGGTGAAAACCTGGAGGAATTGAAGCAGAACGGCTTTTACGAACGCTGTGAGGACTGGCTGGGGCAGGCGAACAGACGCTGCGGGACGAAGCTGACCCGCCAGGATATCATCCGTCCATGGGACAAAGCGCTTGGGACAGACGGATCGATTGCGATTTTAAAAGGAAACCTGGCACCAGAAGGGGCAGTGATCAAGCATACCGCCTGCCCAAAGGAAATGTTTTCTGCTGTTCTTTCTGCCAGGCCGTTTGACAGCGAGGAGGAATGTATCGACGCGGTGCTGCACCATAAGGTAAAGCCAGGCGATGCGGTGTTTATCCGTTATGAAGGGCCAAAGGGCTCCGGGATGCCGGAAATGTTTTATACCTCGGAGGCGATTTCTTCTGATAAAGAGCTGGGACGCAGCATTGCCTTGATTACCGACGGACGTTTTTCCGGTGCCTCGACCGGCCCAGTGATTGGCCATTGCAGCCCGGAGGCGCAGGCAGGCGGGCCGATTGCCTTGGTAGAGGAAGGGGATTTGATTGAGCTGGATGTGGAAAAACGGCGGTTGGCGATTGTTGGTATAAAGGGAGAGCGCCGGAGCGAAGAAGAGATCGAGGCGATTCTCATGGAACGGCGGAAGGCCTGGAAGCCAAAGCCAGCCAAATATCCGCGCGGGGTGCTGCGGATTTTTTCTGAACTGGCCGTTTCCCCGATGAAGGGTGCATGGATCGATATTTGAGAAGGAAGTTCCTGCAAGGATAACATGGTTGTATGGAAAACGAGAAGAAGGAAAAGGGAAAAAGAAAAGGGATAGAAATAAAGGCTGTGAAGGAGCCGGAGTGATAAGAATCAGATCGGCTGGCTTCACAGCCCGTAAAATACTCATATGGAACAGGTGAAGTTGGTCAATAGTTCGGAAGGAAGAAGGGCAGGGATCTGGCTTTTCCCAAAACCAGAAATATTTCTCGTAATCAAAAAGTTTGCTTTAGCGCGAACCGCACAGGCACTTTGTATAGCATCTTCATAATCTTTAAAGTCCATATTTGCTGCCTTGTGTAAATCTTCTCCTGTTAAATCCATAATAGAGAAGATAAGAGATAAATTTTCTAAAGTGTGCTTGATTTTTTCTGTATCTAATTCCTTCCGCATAATGTAAACAATATTAGGAACAGACAGGGCAGAAATTATACCAGATACTTCCCCGGCTTCACATAATTTGAATATTTTTGCAGAATCTTCATAAAAGGCTGGTCTTTTACAAAGTACATCAAGAAGCACATTTGTATCAACCAATATTTTCATATTTCTGCATCCTTTCTTTTGTTATCATTTTGTCATCATAATCTCCCTTTAAAATACCAGTTAAAGAATCCGTCAAAAAAGAAATACTTTTTTCATGGGAAATTAACCGGGCTACTTCTTTTCCGTTTTTTAAAATGATAACTTCTCCTCCTGCCTGCACCATCTGTAAATATTTTCCGAAATCTTGTTGTAGTTCTGTTGTAGTAACAGTCGTCATATGCCACCTCCTAAATTTATTTAATAGGATAGTACCCTATTTTTACCCATTTGTCAAATAACGTAAAAGAAGCTGGCCGTTTTTTTAATGGAGGGTGTATGGAGTGATGTTAAAGGGTGCATGGATCGATATTTGAGAAGGAAGTTCCCGCAAGGATAACATGGTTATGGAACCATCTTTGGCTTACTTAGCCTTCTGCTAGCGGCATCCGCCAGATTCATTTGGTTTAAGGCGTGATCAATTTCAAAGATTTCTTCCTGGCTTAGTACAACCTCTGCCGCCATAAGATTTTCCTTCATCCGCTCTGGGCTTCTCGTGCCGGGAATAGGCACAATCCATGGTTTTTTATGAATCATCCAGGCCAGGCAGATTTGAGCCATTGTAGCCTGCTTCTTTTCTGCAACCGTACGGATCAGGTTAAGTGCCTGCTGATAGTAGGAAAAGCCCTCCTCAGAGAACTGGAAGCGTCCGCTTCGGTTATCCTCTGGATGTTCAAAGCTTGGACGTTCCTGATAACGTCCGGACAAGAAGCCCTTTGCTAACGGGGTAAAGGCCACCAGGGTGATACCAAGCTCTTCAAAAGCAGAAAACAGGTTCTCTGTTTCCCGATCAATGACAGAGTAGACATTTTGGACGGCGGATACTGGACAGACAGCATGAGCGCGGCGGAGGTAGTCCTCGGTGACGCAGGAGATTCCCCAGGAACGGATTTTTCCCTCTTTGATCAGCTGTGCCATCGTCTCGGCTACGGTTTCCGGTTCTACCTTTGGATCAAGGCGGTGCTGATAGTACAGATCGATATAATCCGTCTGCAAGCGTTTTAGACTCCCTTCTACCGAGCGTCGGATGGTTTCCGGGCTGCTGTCTAAAAGCATTTGGTTCCCGGAAAAGGAAACGCCGCATTTCGTTGCAAGGGTGATGTTATGCCGGAAGTCCTTGATGCCGATTCCAACGGCTTCTTCGTTATAAGCTGTCGTACCGTCTGGATTTGTTCCCGTGTAACATTCTGCAGTATCAAAAAAGGTATAACCCATTTCATAGGCCTGACGGATTTTGTCGGCGGCCTCATTTTTTTCCAGCGGCGTGCCGAACGCATGGGAAAGCCCCATACAGCCTAGGCCGACCGGGGAAATTGGTATATTGGTAGCTCCTAATGTTCTTGTAACCATAAAAAATCGCTCCTTTTTTAGACACATTCATCTTTCTGTTATTCCATCGCGTTTACACAATCCTCTAACAAGCTGATAATCGGCAGATGCTGCGGACAAGCAGCCTCACACTGGCCGCATTGAATACAGTCGCCAGCTTTTCCCTTGTTGGCGGTCGCGATACTATATCCTCTTTTGCCGCCGTCCCAAGGCTGATTGGCCAGGGCATCGTTGCGGATAGCGAAAATTTCCGGGATCGGTATGTTCATCGGGCAGCCGCCGGTACAATAATGGCAGGCGGTACAGGCAATTGACTTATCCTCGGTCAAAGCGATCTGAACCCTTTGAATGACCTCCTGTTCCGCCTCCGATAATGGCTGGAATTGCTTCATATAGCTAAGGTTATCCTTCATTTGTTCGAGATTGCTCATACCAGAAAGTACAGTAATAATGCCATCCAAAGAGGCAGCATAGCGGATCGCCCAGGAGGCGAAGGACATATTCGGTGCAGCAGCCTTAAAAATTTCCTGTACCTTTGGAATCGGGTTGGCTAATGCTCCACCCTTTACCGGCTCCATAACCGTAATGGATTTCCCGTGCTTCCGGGCAATTTCCCAGCACTGACGGGCAGCAACGCCAGGATTGTCCCAGTCAGCATAATTGATTTGCAGCTGGACAAAATCGACTTCTGGATGATCGGTAAGAAGCTCCTCTAACAGATCCGGATCCGCATGGAAGGAGAAGCCCCAATATTTGATTAACCCTTTTGCTTTTTGTTCCTGGGCAAACTCCCAGATATGGTATTCGTCGTATTTTTTGTAATTGTTACGCTGAAGGGCATGCAGCAGGTAGTAGTCGAAATACCCTGCGCCGGTACGCTCCAGGCTGGTATAAAACTGCTGCTTGGCACTTTCTTCGTCATGGCACTGCAGCCAGGCGCACAGCTTGGTACAGAGGGTATAACGCTCTCTTGGATAGCGGTCAACCAACGCCTTTTTGATTGCCTCCTCGGATAAGCCGTCGTCATATACATAGGCAGTGTCAAAATAAGTACCACCTGCTTCTAAAAACAGATCGACCATCTGGCAGACCTGATCGATGTCCTCTGTTTTTCCGTCCTCCAATTTTGGCAGACGCATCAGGCCGAAGCCCAGTTTAAATGTATCTTTGCCGAAATACTCTGACATAGGAATACCTTCCTTTCTTGTTTTTGCTTGATTCTTATGTTTCCTTTTGCCGTTCTATTCTGCTTGATTATGGCTATTATAGCAAAAAGAAAGAAAGGAAGCTATTCGATTTTCTAAGATAATTCATTAGAAAAACTTATGCGAACTTAGCGTTTTAGGAAACTTAGCATTCTAGGAAATTTCACATCTCTGGAAACTGTGCTTTGAGGAGTTCTCCGAATTCTTGTATAGAATCCGTCGTATGCTCCAGCTTCCAAAAGACGCAATAGTTGCGGTTGATGGGCTGGCCGTTACGCAGCAGCAGGATACGGCAGAGAGAAGGCCCTGTGATGGGCGATCCGCCGCCCTCTATCGGCATAAAGCCTCTGCCGCTGACGAGAAGCAGTCTGGCTTCTTCGATATTTTCCGCAAAAAGAAATTCTCCCTGGATGCCGATGACCTCCCGGTAAAAGCTTTCCTCTGTCTTACGTTGCTTTTTAGGAGCTACTAAAATGCAAGGAAGCTGTTTTAACTCGGCAAGCTCTACCTGCCCCTGCGTGGCAAGTGGATGGCGGGCAGAGAGTTCAATATAACAAGGACGAACAGCCAGAATCCAGTTTTGGTATTCCTCATAAAAGGCACGACGCTGATCGTTGAATATCAGATCCAGCCGCCCGGAAATCAGTTCTTCATAAAGCTCTTCATGGGTGCCGTTGCTGATATGGAGAGCGATATCTGGGTGTTTTTCTGTGAACTCCGCCAAAGCCTGCTGGAATTCCTGTCCGCTGTAGCCCTGGAGACAGCCGACATGAAGCTGCGGTACTTCTCCACGGGCAATCCGCAGGGTTTCCATACAAAGCTTGTCAAAATCCGCGGTCAGAATTAGACTTTTTTCATAGAAATGCTTTCCGGCAGCAGTCAAAGTAAAGCGCCGGTTTTTACGCTCCAGAAGCGTGAGGCCCAGCTCTTGCTCCAGTGCTTGTATTTGCTGGGAAATGGCGGATTGGGAAATATAACAGTCCTCTGCGGCCTCCGTGAAGCTGCCGCAGCGGACGACTGCCTGAAAGTATTTGATTTGCCTGAGCATGGCTTCTACCTCCATTATCCTGTTTGTAGCAAGAAAGCTTTTTATTAGGATGGTAGCCTATTTTTGTATGTTTGTCAAATAGCAGAGGCTTTGTAAAAAAAGAACTTTGTTTCAGAAAGGATTGGAAAGGACACGGGTGATATGCTATAATAAAAATATCACATGTGAAACATTTTTTGAGAGTTATCGTCTCAATCAACAGGAGGTTTTTATGAAAAAATGGAAGGTAGCACTTGTTCAATATGATACGATTATGCCGGATGTGGAGCAGAATACCAAAACAGCTATCAGGCTTATCCAGGAGGCCAGCAAAAACGGTGCAGATTTGGTATTATTCCCGGAATGTTTTCTGACAGCATATGCGGCACCGGATATTTGCGAGAAGTTATTGCCGGTTCAGGAAATAGAGCATCACCCGGAATTTCTGGCATGGTGCGAAAATGCGTTGACAGAGGAGGAAGAACATTTTGTGCAAATAACGGCACTTGCCGCCGAACTGAAAATAGGGGTGGTCATAACCGGCTTTTCCAAAGGGAAGCAATATCCGCAAAATACGGCATGGCTGATTGACCGGGACGGAAGGGTGATTTTAAAATATTCCAAGGTACATACCTGTGATTTTGACTGGGAACGATACCTTGAATCAGGCGATTCTTTTCCGGTGTGCCAGTTTGACGGAATCACCTTAGGATGTATGATTTGCTATGATAGGGAATACCCGGAGAGCGCCAGAGAATTGATGTTAAAGGGAGCGGAGCTTATTCTCCATCCGAATAGCTGCGGCGGGATGCCTCCTAGATTGCGGGAGCTGTCTGTGCGGGCTATGGAAAATATGGTAGGTATCGCGATGGCAAATCCACCGGCAAAGGGAATGGGAAATTCCTGTGCCTTTAGCCCTATGGTATGGACAAAGGAAGGGGAGTCTCTTGATAATACGATGTTTGTAGGGGACGAGCTGGAGGAGACGATCTACTATGTGGAGTTTGATATAGAGGAAATCAGGGCATACAGAGAAAGGGAGGATTTGGGAAAATACAGAAAGACAAAGGCGTATAAAAATCTGAATAGATAATATTTTGTCGCGGGTGATTTTTGACGAAATCTAGGATTGCCCAAGAGTAATGCGTCCTGCTACTGGTCGCAGAGCAATCCGCCTTATGAGGTTGATTTTTTGATCCAGCGGAAAAATGAAATGATTCCGATAGAAGTAAAGGCGGAGGCAAATGTGACAAGCGAGAGCCTTAGAAACTTTGCTGCTGAATATTCCCCTGTTTTTAGCGGATCAGGCGGATAAACGGATGGGGATAGGCTTGTGCGCTGTCGTAAGAATGCTGGAGGCGTTCTGGAATCAGCAAAGCATCGCCGCCAAAATCCCCACCAGCAAAAATACGCCCCCTGCCGCAAACAGATGCCCGACGGAACGTTTCCCTTTCTCCCGTCTTTTCTGAAGAAATTCATGATAAGGAGTCAGCCGTGGTTCCTCTGCCCGCAGCTGCCGGGAAAAGCTCCAGCGGAAGCGGTGTCCGATATAGGCAAAGGCATCAAAACCTCCCCCGTTTAACACAAAGGCGAACATTCCGGCGCAGAGGAGGAGCAGGCCGGAAACCGTACAAGCGTCGCTGAGCTGATGGAGGAAAGGAAGCGTGTCCGGGCGGTACAAAAAGCCCTCATAGAAAAAGACCGCGGTCGCCAGAAGCAGCCCTCCCAGAAAGGAGAAGGCCAGACGGCGGAGTGTTTCTCTGATGGATTCTGCAGAATCTGCAAATTTTGTGGACCCTTTTTTTGATTGAAAGAGCTGAAACATCGTATAACTTCCTTTCCTTGTTTCCTATTTAACCATTTCATTCTCAGAGATTGTATTCAGGCAGAAAACATATTCAGGCAGAAAGTATATAAACGCCCGTTCACTCTGCTAAATCCCTAATTCCTTCTTATACCGTACTGCCTCCACACTGTTGCAGCTCACAAAATGTCCTGGCAGAAGCTCAATCAGTTCCGGTTGTTCGCGGCTGTAATCGTGCGCCTCCTCCGGGTTGTAAAGCATGCGGACACGCTTCTTTTCATAGTGCGGATCCGGATACGGAATCGCGGAAAGCAGGGACTTCGTATAAGGGTGGAGCGGGTGCAAAAACAGCTCGTCAGAATCTGCCAGCTCCACGATTTTGCCAAAATACATCACGGCAATCCGGTCAGAAAAATATTTGACGACGGACAGGTTGTGGGCGATAAACAGAATGGTCAGATCCATTTTATCTCGCAGGTCGCTTAGCAGGTTGATGACCTGCGCCTGGATCGATACGTCAAGGGCGCTGACTGGCTCGTCGGCGATGATCAGCTCCGGGTTCATGATAACTGCTCTGGCGATACCGATACGCTGCCGCTGTCCGCCGGAAAATTCGTGTGGATAACGGGTGGCATGTTCCCGTACCAGACCGACCGTCTCCAGGATGTTATAGACTTTTTCCATGATCGCCTGCTTGTCCTTGATTCCTTTGATGATCAAGCCCTCGGAAATGATTTCGCCTACCGTCATACGTGGATTTAAGGAGGCAATCGGATCTTGGAAAATCATCTGGATATCGGTGACGCTCTTGGTTCTTTTGTTATCCCGGATAGCCTCGGACATCAACTTCTTTTGCTCGGCAATGGTTTGCTGCAGCTCGGTTTTCTGTTCTGGAGAAGCGGTTTTCAGCTTGGTACGGCAGTACCAGATCGTATCCTGATAGTCTCGGATACCGGCGCTGATCCGCTGATCTTTAAAGTAGACGTTACCTCCGGTGATGTTATAAAGCTTGATAATGGAGCGTCCGGTGGTAGTTTTCCCACAGCCGGATTCCCCTACCAGGCCGAAAATTTCTCCTTTTTTGATTTCAAAGCTGATATCGTCTACTGCCTTAAAATCCGTCTTGCCATCCTTAAAATATTGTTTTAGATGCTCCACTCGGAGCAGGGTTTCCCGTTCATTCATATAAAAATGCTCCTTTCAAAGCAACTATTCTTCGTTTAGACGCTTCATCCGGGCGATCCGATCCAGCACGATTTCCGGCGGATCGATCTTCGGCGCGTCAGGGTGAAGCAGCCAGGTAGCAGCGGAATGCGTCGGTGATACCTGAAAAAGCGGAGGCTGCTCCTCAAAATCAATCGCCATCGCGTACTGGTTTCGGGCAGCGAAGGCGTCGCCCTTTGGCGGATGGATCATATTCGGCGGCGTGCCTGGAATCGAGGAAAGTGTTTCCTTCGTGTCCAGATCCGGCATGGAAGAGAGCAGCGCCCATGTATACGGATGCTTCGGATCGTAGAAAATATCATCTACCGTACCATGCTCGACAATTTTCCCGGCATACATGACAGCCACCTCGTCGGCGATGTTTGCCACAACCCCCAGATCGTGGGTGATAAAGATGACCGACAGTCTGCGGCGTTCCTTCAAATCGGCGATCAGCTCCAGAATCTGTGCCTGAATCGTGACGTCGAGGGCGGTCGTCGGCTCGTCGCAGATCAAAATATCCGGGTTGGCTGCCAGAGCGATAGCGATGACGATTCTTTGGCGCATACCGCCGGAAAATTCAAACGGATATTGATGAAAACGCTTTTCCGGTTCCCGGATACCAACGTCCGCCATGATTTTGATCGCCTGCTCATAGGCTTCCTTTTTGGTGACGAAACGGTTCATCAAATCAACCTGATCCAGCATGTAGTGAAGAAAGGCGTTCGCTGCTCCTTCACTGCCCAATACCTGGATAAGCCGTTCCTGGAATTGCTTGATAAAGTCGGAATTTAAAACCGCAGAGCGTTTTTCTTCCATTACGGAAGCCTCTCTGTTCTTAGGGCTAGTGTTATCATCCTTACTGGAATTTGCTCCATAGGATTGCAGCAGGTTTTCAAACTGTTTGATTTCCTCACTTGCCTGTGTGGACGGGATACCGGCGGCCTCCATATCCTTTTTCAGCCGTTTGAGCCGGAGCTTAAAGGCTTTTTTCGCGTATTTGCGGTTGGTTTTGGCATTGAGCAGGGTGGCTTCCGTCATCTGCTTGCCGATTTTCATGATCGGATCGAGGCTTGACATCGGATCCTGGAAAATCATTGTAATTTTATTGCCGCGGAGCTTGTTGAATTCTTCCTCGGAGAGATGCAGCAGTTCCTTGTCATCGTATAAAATCTGGCCGCCCTCGATGATACTGTTTGGAGCCAGGATACCAAGAATAGCCTTTCCGGTTACGGATTTGCCGGAACCGGATTCTCCTACGATGGCCAGGGTTTCTCCTTTTTTTAAGGTAAAGGAGATGTCTCTGACGGCCTGGACGTTTCCGTTGTTGGTACGGAAGGAGACCGCCAGGTTCTGCACATCCAAAATAACCTCATTTTGTTCTGAATGGTTCATAAAGCGCCATCCTTTCTGATTATCATATCCTATTTATCATAACTGTTTAACCCTCGTCCGCACCGCGCAGGGATGGGTTAAAGGCGTCGCGCAGTCCGTTCCCGAACATATTAAAGCAGATCATCAAAAGAGCGATGAAGGCGGCCGGGAAGAAGAGACAGTGCGGATAGGTGGACAACGTAGACTGGCCGTTGCTTAACATCGTTCCGATACTGGTCATCGTGTCGGTCTGGAGGTTTAAAATACCTAGGTAGGAAAGGGAAGCCTCGGATAAAATCGTGCTTGGAATGCTTAATACCGAAGCAGTAATAATATAGCCGATGCCGTTTGGCAGGATATGACGGAAGATCAGTCTGCTGTCTTTGGCTCCTAAGGTTCTGGCAGCCATGACATATTCCTGTCCCTTAAAACGGTAAAACTGAGCGCGTACGGTGCTGGAGGTATGAATCCAGCCAAAGAAGATAAAGGCAAACAGCAGGGAAACGACTGGGCCGACCTTGCTGGCCAGGTGGAGCTGGAACAGGGAAAAGATGACGATAGTCGGGATTTCATAGAGAAATTCCTTGATCCGTTCCATGATTAAGTCAAATTTTCCGCCGTAGTAGCCTTCTAAGGAGCCGATAAAAATACCCAGGAAAAGGTTGATGGCAGAAACACCGATACTCAGCAAAAAGGACAGCCTGGCGCCGGAAGCAATACGGACTAAGATATCGTAACCATTGGCGTCTGCACCAAATAAAAAGCTGGCATGTTCGCCGTTTAACATTTGATACCAGGTGCTGTAGAGAACCCGTACCTCATGCTGTGTTCCGTTGCCTACCGGTTTGGTATAGAGGGGATTTCCCTCCTCGTCCAGTAAGTAGATATCCCGAAGTTTCCCTTCCTTATCCCGTTTGGCCACGCCCTTTTCATTGGTCAGATACCAGGCGTTGGCATCGTTTTGATAAGCAGCAGCCTTGACCTGAGAGGAGTCAATGAGCGGGTAAAGAACCTGGATTCCGGTTTTCTTTTCATAGGCAAGGATATCTTGGTATTCCTGGTCAGTAATGGTTTTATAAATATAGCCGACCTTTGCGTAGGTATCCAGCCGGATTTTATGGGTGCTTCCTTTTCGGCTGTCTCTGGCATCCGCTGCTTCCTCGCTGATATGCTTGACAACGGCTCCCGGAATGGCCTCATAACGGTCGTAGGTCTGTTGGTTAACGGTGACAGTCTGGCAGCCGTCCCAAAAGCCCAGCTTGGAAAAGAGATTGTTTTTCGGCAGGGCATACGCATAGTAGGCGTCTCGGTCGGATACGCCGTAACGGGAAATAAACGGTGTAATCAGAGCAAATAAAATCAGGATAATAATGACAATGCCGCCGATAACGGAGCTTTTATTTTTACGGAAGCGCCGGAACGCATCCTTTAGGTAGCCAACCGGCTCTGTTTCAAACTTCAGATCGTGGATTTGGGCGTCCTGTTGGACGAACTCGAACTTTTTGGCCGGAATATGCTCAGGATAATTCATTGTTTTTCCCTCCTCCCATACGGATTCTTGGATCGATCAGACCATAGCTTAAATCAAACAGCAGGGCGGCCACCAGGTCGATACAGGTATAGAACATCGCGACGAACTGAAGGACGCTGTAGTCTCTGGAGGTGACGGAAAGGACAAAGACCTTGCCGATGCCAGGTACTGCAAAAATCTGTTCAATGATCATGGAGCCGGAAATGACATAAATGACGTCTGCTAAAAAGGTCGGAACGAGCGGCACCATGGAATTCCTCAAAGCGTGGCGGAACAATGCCTGCCGTCTGGTCAGTCCCTTCGTACGGGCTAAAAGCATGTAGTCGCTGGTCATGGTTTCGGTCAGCTCCGCTCTGACATAACGCATGTCCCCGGCAATGATATAAAAAGACATAGCCAAGATCGGCATAATCGCGGAGCGCAGCATCGCCCAGGTGAAATAGTCCGTCCCGGATTTCATCACGAGAGGTAACAGTCCCAGCTTAAAGCCGACAATGTATTGCAGGAAAAAGGCAAAGACAAACGACGGCACGGAAATAAACAGCATAATAAAGAAGTTAATAATATGATCCTGCCAGCGGTTTTTGTAATTGGCGGCAATCACACCAAAAATAACACCAAGCGGGATACTGAATACGACGGAAATCACGTTGATATAAATCGTAGCCGGAAGCTTGGAGGTGACATATTCCGTTACCGGCTGCAAATAAGTACCGACTTCTGTACAAAAGCCCCAGTTCCATTCGGTAAAAACATTTTTTAGGAAAATACCATATTGGACGATGATTGGCTTGTTGTAGCCCCAGGCCTCCCGCATCATTTCTTCCTGTTTGGCATAGCCACCGAGCGCCGCATGGACGTGGTTCGGAAGCAGACGAATCAGGACGAACAGCACCGTCATCGTCACAAAGGCTGTGACAAACATCAGCATGATACGTTTGGCGATGTATTTTTTCATAACAATCTCCAATCTTGCCTGTTCTCTGCCCAAGGCTCTGTGCTGCAGACTTTGGCCGCGAAACAGATGGCAGACGGTTAGCTTGGCCTAAAATCCAGACTCCGGCTGAGAAAAACAGGCATACATAGTGATAAAACTTCAAGGAAGCGCTATAACAGGCAAGGCAGCTTGCGCTGCCTTACCTGTTTTTCAAACATTTGTATCGCGATTGTGATTAGAAGCCGTCCTGTCTTAGTAGGAAAGCTGATTGTTCTGTTCTGCACAGTAAGCGGCCCATTCCTCATCGTTGTAGAGGAATTTCATAAACCGAATACCACCGTAGCCATAGACATTGCTGAATTCATCGGTGACATACTGTACCTTCTGGGAAAGCAGGTTGGCTTCCCGACGGGAGTAGAGCGGGATACCGCAGTACTGATCCAGGACGCCGCCCTCGAGCTTCGCCAGGATGTGCAGCCGGGTATCGGAAGGAGCCTGCGCCCACTGTCCCTCGCATACCTCCTTGTACCATTCGTACAGGGAGTAGGTGTAATCCTTTCCGTCTATCTGGATGGTAAGCGGCAGCTCGGCATTAAAGCCATGCTCGCCGTCATCAAAATAAACAATATCTACATAACACTGCATCAGAGAATATGGATCCATTTCATTTCCGCCCCAGGCGCTGAAAATCAAATCGGCGGTTCCGGCCTTCATTGCGGCATAATAGTCGTCTACCTCTTTCAGTTCGACGGAGATCCGGCCCTCCAGGGAGGTTCCGACCGCAGCGGCTACGATAGCGTCATTTAAGAAGTTAATGGCCTTCTGGTTGGTATCGGAGGAAACGGATACATTAAAGTCCAGTACCACCTTATCATTTTCCTTGATATCGCCTGCAGCCAGGGCTTCTTGATAGGCTTTTTCTAAAAGCTCAGAGGCTTCCTTTACGTTGTAGCCGCTTAACGTATCATAATTTTCTGCGTCATATACCTCACAGAGAATGGACTTGGCCTGTTCGGTATCGCGGTAGGTGCTGAAATTGTTGGTTTCATAGGCATACTGATCATTCAAAAGTCCATAGGCAGCGCTGTGGGTAGGGAAAGCCGCCTGGCATAATTCGGTACGGTTGACAGCCAGGGAGAAGGCCTTCCGGAAGTCTACATAAGTAATGATAGTCTTATTGATTCCAGCGGATTCTCTGGCCTTTAAGGATTCCTTCTCGGTGTTAAAGGAAAGCTTAAAGGTATAGCTGGTAGGCTCATATACGACATAGTCGCTCGTTCCATAGGTCTGGACATCGTTGGCATCCAGTGTCACCGTATCTACATTTCCCTGTAAAAATAACTGCATTTCCGTGGTATGCTCATCAATGAACTGATAGCTGATTCTGGTGGCCTGATATTGTCCCTCATAGGCAGGATCGTTCCAGCCAAACCACTGATCGTTTTTCTCCACGGTCAGAACCTTTTCTGCCTGCCACTCGGTCAGTTTGTACGGACCGTAGGAAACATAGGTGTTAGCAGAGGTTCCATAGGTAGTTTTGGTCAAGCCGCCGATATCGGACTTGTTGGCCTCGTAAACATCTTCTTTTACTAACAGACCGCCTGTATGGCCGAAATAGAACATAAATTCTTCCAGGATAGGCTTGGTAAAAATAAAGGTCAGGGTATAGTCGTCATTTTTTACCAGGCCGACCTGATCCCAGGTGACAGCTTCCATTTCTTCCTTATAAGTACAGAACTCTAAATATTCCTGATCATAAGCCGCTGTATCCGTATGGGCGTTTACTGCTGCAATCATCGCATCCAGAGCAGTACGAACTTCCTCATTTACCGGAATCCAGGCTTCGTCTCCCTGCAACGTCTGCAAAGCGGCCAAGGTATCTGTGCCGTCCTCTGCGGTAAAGTATTCTGCATAATCACCGGCAGCAGCATCCGCCAGGCTCATACCAAAGAAGGCGGTCGGCTCCGTCGTGCTGAAATAGAGGTTGCCGTCTTTTACTTCGGCATATTCTCCGGTTTCTGCATTGAAATAGTCGGTATACTGGTCAGCGCCGCCGAGGAAATACTGATAGGCATTGGCCAGAGCATAAGTACCCTCATAACGGCCAGAAGCACGGTAGTTTACCATTTCCGGGCTTAATAGCTGCTGATAGGAATAAATATAAGTATCGGCATTGATTGGGGTGCCGTCCTCCCATTTTGCATCCTGGCGAAGCGGAATGCGGAACGCATAGCCCTCTGTCGCGTCAGCCGGGACACCATAGGTCTCATTTCCGGCATACTCCGAGGTGACATCCGTCGGGAAGTCTGCTGCCATTTCACAGGAATAGGCGAAATCCTCTGTTTCGGAATAGATAATCCCATACAGCCCGGACTGTGTCAGCTGCATAATATCATATTCCGGGGAATATTCCCATTCGTGCGGGTTTAAGGTGTGGACAGCAGAGGTGGTCTGCGTCAGGTTTAGGGTGTATTCTGCATCATCTGCAGGCGGATTGCCTGTCTCTGTGTCATTATCGTCTGTCTGGTTGTCATTGTCACCGGTCTGCTCGGTATCGTTGCCGACGGAAGGGTTTTGTGTATCGTCGCCGTCTGTCTTATCCTTCCCCTTGCAGGCAGCGAATGTGCCGACCAGCATGACAGCAAGCAAAAGCAATGCCAGTAGTTTTTTTGGCGTCTTGGTTTTCTTCATACTCCATCCTCTCCTTATTTGGTTGCTGATTTGATTCTCTGGTTCCGGCAGCCTTTTCTCCTATCTGACTGCCGACTGTTTGGCTGGCTGTACTTGCAGCAAAACTATGTCAGACATTTTATCATGATAAAGTGGATTTGTAAATATGTGAATTGTATTTTTATACATACTTATTTATATTTTTGAATTTACAGGGCGAATTATTGGTATTTTGACGAAAAAACGGAGAATAAGAAGTGTAAAGTTATTCGTTTTTGTTTTTGAAAAGCGTTTCTGAGGCTTCTCTGACGGAGAAAAAGAGGGCTGCATATTTTTTGGGCGCCGGGACAAACTATAGTGAACGACAACTTATTTTGCCGTTTATTATCATGTACGGATAGCTTCGTCTGTGCCGTTTGGCGAAGCAGAAGCTTCCAATACAAAGCATTTGGATACAGATTTTCAGATTGGAGGAATGAGGTATGTTTCAACATGAAAAGCAGCTATTTCATCCGGTAGAGATAGAACGCCCTAATCCGCAGTACGCCGCCTTGCTTCAGGAGCAGCTAGGCGGCGGGAATGGTGAGCTAAAGGCGGCGATGCAGTATATGTCCCAATCCTTTCGGATTAAGGATCAGCGGATCAAGGATTTGTTTCTGGATATTGCGGCAGAGGAATTAGGGCATATGGAGATGGTGGCGCAGACCATCAATTTGCTAAACGGGCATGAGTTAGAGGCGGCACAGGTTCAGGCGGGAGAGATCCAAACGCATGTCCTGTTGGGCTTGAATCCAGGGCTAATCAATGCCTCCGGTTATTCCTGGACAGGAGATTATGTAACGGTGACAGGTGATTTATGCGCTGATTTGCTTAGCAACATTGCGTCCGAGCAGCGGGCGAAGGTCGTGTACGAATATCTGTATCGTCAGATTAAGGACAATAAAGTACGGGAGACGATAGATTTTCTTTTGAACCGGGAGGAGGCGCACAACCAGATGTTCCGGGACGCCTTTAACGAGGTGCAGGATACCGGATCGAACCGCGATTTCGGTACGACGAAGGCGGCGAAGATGTATTTTTCTCTCTCGAACCCTGGGCCGAATACCTTTGCCGGAAATGAGGTAAATGCTCCGAAATTTTCCAGTTAAAGAAGAAAACATTTCCTGTGCGGAGATTGGTTATCATCCGGGAAATGTCAGAAAGCCCCGTCTGGCAGGAAGCTTGGACGGGGTTTTGTCTCCCCCCACCTTTGAAAAAGAGTATCAGGACAGGATTGCATTGACAGGGTAGAGAAAAAGGCGTAAACTGGAAAAAAAGAAAAGAGGCTTTCAATATGAAGGGAAAATATGCAAATGCAGAGGAAAAAATCAAAGCCGGGATATTGTTTTGTCCTGCGGAACCAGAGTTGGTGGCAATCAAGCGAAAAACACATAACCTGAATGTAGATTATAACCAGACATACGAGGATGAGTTTGAAAAACGGGACGCCATTCTACACGAAATCATCGGTGAGATGGGAGAGGGCGTGCGTATTCAGGGGCCGATTGCATTTCATTATGGCAAACATACTAAAATCGGCAAAAATTTTTTGCAAATTTTAATTTTACTGTCCAGGACGACGCAGAGGTGATTATCGGCGATAACTGCAATTTCGGCCCGAATGTCACCATTGTAACCCCCATACATCCGATGGTGGCCAGTGAGCGCCGTGCCATGCGTACTGCGGAGAGGGAGAAAAAGCTGCTTTGCTATGCGAAGCCGGTACAGATTGGCAATGACTGCTGGTTCGGGGCTTCTGTCACGGTTTGTCCAGGTGTGACGATTGGCGATGGCTGTGTCATCGGTGCCGGCAGTGTAGTGACAAGGGATATTCCAGCCAACAGCTTTGCCGCCGGAGTGCCTTGCCGGGTGATACGGGAGATAACAGAAGCAGACAGCATGATACATATGCCAGAGGTGTTAGCAGATAACCAGGTAATTGCTCCAGAAGAGGAATAAGGCCAGTAAGAGCTGGCAGCGGATAGAGAGCCATGAGCAATAGAAAGCCTCGCTTAGAAGGAGAACAAAGAGCAGACAACAAGCCTGGCTCAGAAGGAAAGCAGAGAGCAGACAGCAGGCCTGGCTCAGAGAAGAGCCATACATATAAGAAGAGACGGGGATATGAGGAATGAAGATGTCAGGAATCGGATCAGTACAAGCAACATGGGGGATGGAAGGCGCGGCAGACTATGGCGCCGGATTATATGGCGGGCAGCCAGGTAGTAGGGGAGCAGTGCAGCCGACCGAGAATGTCCAGGCGGCCAGCCCGCTTGAGAGAACTCGTGCAGCCGCACCAGGACGGCCAGCAGAGGTGCAAGGCGCACAGGAGAAAACCGGGACGCAGGAGGCAAAGAAGGCGCAGAAGGCAGAATGCCAGACCTGCAAGGAACGGAAATACATGGATCAGTCCAACGAAGGGAACGTTTCCTTCCAGTCTCCGACCCATATCGCGCCGGGACAGGCTGCGGCAAGGGTAATGTCCCATGAGCGGGAGCATGTAAGGAACGCAGTAGCGGAGGGACAGAAGGAAAATAAAAAGCTGGTGTCGGTCAGCGTATCGTTAAAGACCGGTGTATGCCCGGAGTGCGGACGGACGTATATCGCAGGCGGAACCACCCATACGAAAATGCTTACTTACCGGGAAAATCCTTACGATCAGGGACGGAAGGCCGTAGAAGGAACCGTGCTGCGGGGGATGAATGTGGATCAAAGGGTATAAGCTGGAATCGCACAGGAAATCTAGCAGAAAGGAAACATAGAGAAGGAATGAAAGCATTGGTAATCGCAGAGAAGCCCTCCGTAGGCAGAGACATTGCCAGGGTACTGCATTGTGGGCAGGGCGGAAACGGCTTTTTAGAAGGAAAGGACTATATCGTAACATGGGGGCTGGGGCATCTGGTGACGCTGGCCGATCCGGAGGAGTACGGCGCACAGTATAAGGAATGGAAGCTGGAATACCTGCCGATGATGCCAGAGCAGTTCAAGTTGGTCGTGATCAAGCAGACCGGAAAGCAGTACCATACCGTAAAGAGCCAGCTTCACCGCCAGGACGTCGGGCAGGTGATCATTGCGACCGATGCCGGACGGGAGGGCGAGCTCGTAGCAAGGCTGATTTTAAAGCAGGCAGGCAGCAAGAAGCCAATCAAGCGGCTGTGGATTTCCTCTGTCACCGATAAGGCGATCCGGGAGGGCTTTGCCCATTTAAAGGACGGCAGGGAATACGAACCGCTCTACGACGCGGCGATGTGCCGGGCAGAGGCGGATTGGCTTGTCGGAATCAATGCGACCAGGGCGCTGACCTGTAAATACAACGCGCAGCTTTCTTGCGGGCGGGTGCAGACACCGACGTTAGCGATCATTGCCAGACGGGAGCAGCAGATCCGGGAGTTTCGGCCAGAGGCTTATTTTGGGATAACGGCGAGCCAGGGTAACGCAGGAACAGCAGGAGGTATGTTAAAGCTGACCTGGAGGGACAGCAAATCCGGTTCCTACCGTTCCTTTGATAAGGAGCGGATGCAAAGGCTTCTTACCGAGCTGCAAGGGGAAACCGGGACAGTGACAATGGTAAAACGGACGCCAAAGAAATCCCCTGCGCCGCTGCTCTACGATTTGACCGAGCTGCAGCGGGAGGCGAACCGCCGGTTCCAGTTTTCCGCAAAGGAAACCTTAAACATTATGCAGCGTCTGTATGAAAACCATAAGGTGCTGACGTATCCGAGAACCGATTCGCGCTACATAAGCAGCGACGTTGTCCCGACGTTAAAGGAACGGCTGCAGGCGTGCGCGACAGGGCCGTACCGGAAGCTGGCAGGACGTCTGGCCGGACAGAACTTTTCGGCAAAGGCGGCCTTTGTCAACGATGCAAAGGTATCCGATCACCATGCGATTATCCCGACGGAGCAATACGTCCAGCTCGATCATATGACAGTGGAGGAGCGGAAAATCTATGATTTGGTCGTGCGGCGTTTCCTGGCGGTGCTGTATCCGCCATATGAATACGAACAGACAAGCCTGGAGGTGACGGTTGGCAAGGAAACCTTCGTGGCGCAGGGGAAAATCGTAAAAAGCCTGGGCTGGAGGGAGATCTATACGGATGGCGTCGGTTCGGCTAGTGCTTTCGGAGAATATGGAGATGAGGAAGACGAGTATGAGGAGAATTTTGACAGAAATGGTATCCGTCAGAGTTCAGGGATGTCCGGGCAGAGCCGAAATGCAGACCGTGCGGAAGCGGATAGCCGGTTAAAAGCACAAAACTTACCGGAGCTGCGTCAGGGAGAGAAGCTGACCGGTTTTTCTTTTCAGTTGACGGAAGGAAAAACAAAGCCTCCGGCTCGTTTTAACGAAGCAACCTTGCTTTCCGCGATGGAAAATCCGGTGGCCTATATGGAGACAGGCAATAGAGGACAGGGAGAGTTGCAGCAAAAAGAGAAATGGACAGAAGAAACGAAGTTTGAAAGCAAGCAGAGTAAAAAGTGGTCAGATGGAGGCTCTGCGATAGAAGCTTCGCAAAAAATATTGGCGAAAACCTTGAAGGAAACCGGCGGGCTGGGAACGGTAGCGACCAGGGCGGATATCATCGAAAAACTGTTTTCCAGCTTTTTACTGGAGAAGAAGGGGCAGGATATTTATCTGACCAGCAAGGCCAAACAGCTTTTGGAGCTGGTGCCGGAGGATCTGCGGAAGCCGGAGCTGACGGCGGACTGGGAGCTGCGTCTGGGGCAAATTGCCAAGGGGAGCCTGAAACGGTCTGTGTTTATGAAGGAGATCCGAGGCTATGCCGAGGAGCTGATACAGGAAATTAAAGCCGGACAGGGACAGTTCCGCCATGATAACCTGACGAACAGCAAATGCCCGCGTTGCGGAAAGCGGATGCTTTCAGTCAAGGGGAAAAACAGCCAGATGTTAGTTTGCCAGGACAGAGAATGCGGCTACCGGGAGACGGTTTCCCGTACCTCGAATGCCCGCTGTCCGGTTTGCCATAAAAAAATGGAACTGCGCGGGAAGGGCGACGCCCAGCAATTTGTATGTAGCTGCGGCCATAAGGAAAAGCTGGCGGCCTTCCAGGAGCGGAGGAAGAGAGAGGGAGCAGGCGTGTCGAAAAAGGATGTGGCCAATTATATGAACCGGCAGAAAAAAGAGGCAGCTACCCCGATGAATACGGCGTTTGCAGATGCGTTTGCAAAGCTGAAGCTGGAGGAGCCATGAAACGAAAGATTGATAGTAGTAAAGATGAAATGGGATGGAAATAGAATAGAAATAAAAATGAACGAAATTGGAACAGAAACGAAATAGAAATAAACGAAAATTGAAACAAAGTGGAAATAGAAATAAACAAAAGCGAAACAGAAAATAAACCAAAAGATCATAGAACTGTAACTGGAAATTTCTTGCTAGATCAGGGAGATTTTTTTATACTGGAAGAGAGGCGGCAGATTAGATATGAAGCTGGTGCTTACAAAATTTGCAGAGCATTTTACACAAGTTTATGCGGATAGTGCAGAAAGTTTTTTAGAGGAAAACGGACGGCGTTTTTTCCTTCTCTACTTAAAACCGATTATCCATGGAGTGGGGAACTATTATATTGAAGCACAAACCAGAGATCAGAAACGGACGGATGTTATAGTCGATTACCGGGGGTAGCAGTATGTGATAGAAATGAAAATCTGGCATGGGGAAGAGTACAACAAACGGGGCAGAGAACAGCTTTCTGCCTATCTGGATTATTATCAGGTAAAGGAAGTGTATTTGCTAAGCTTCAATTTTAATAAGAAGAAAACGAGAGGCATCCGGGAAATTGCCTGGGAGGGAAAGAAGATTGTTGAAGCAGTTGTGTAAGTAGAAAACAGAAAAGCCATATATGCAAAGGAGAAAACAATGAAGAAACGTTTTTTAGCAGTACTTGCAGTATCGTGCCTGGCGATAGGAAGCCTGTCCGCCTGCCAAAGACCTGCAGCGGCAGAGCCGGAGGGAGATCCGTCTGCTTTTGCAGGGCAGAATAAGGAAGAGAATCATGTCCAAACCGTCCAGACAGCGGGGGCAAAGGAGCATTCGGAGCAAGTCAGGGATGTAGCATATTATATGGAAACCATGACCGATGAAGAATTAGACCGTCTGGAGTTGGTTTCGGATTCAGCCAAGGCGGATTCTGAAGGGATTAACCTGGTCGCAGCAGATTCCGAGGAGGATTGCTATGTATATTGCTGTGAGCCGGGCGGCGGGCTGTTTATACGCTTCCATGGAAAACGGAGTATCCTGCCGGAGAAACATATGGATTTCCGTTTGCTTTGGATGCCGCCGACGCTGGCCTGCGAGGATTATGACGGAGACGGGAAAAAGGAAGTGGCGTTAGAACTTCTGGGCGGCCATGGAACCGGAATTTTAGTGGAAGAATTATTGCTGATCCAGGAGGAAGGGGATCGGCTGGAGATTGCAGAATTTGAGCAGGAGGATTATCTGGCGCAGCTCCAGGAGAGACTGGAGTGGAGCTGGGAACCGGAGCGGGAGCAGCTAACCTGCAGCCAGGATGGAGCATCGTCTGGACAGGTCTGGGATTTGAGCCAGATGATGGAACGGATTTGGACGGCAGAGCAGGAGATCGGAACCGATTTGGCCAGAGAAGAGCTGTTTGAAGGAATCGAATTTCAGGAACAGGTTTGTTTTGAGATAGGGGACGGGACGCTGCAGATGGTAATGTCAGGAGGCTATCGTCTGAGCTGCTTTGGCAGTCTGTACTATGGCGAATCGGGCGATCCATATCCATTGTTAGAAGCAGAGGTTCAGGTACAAGACGGTGCGTTTACGCTGGGGGATTTGGCTCTGTCCGGTGGAGAGGCGATACCAGATGAGGAAGCAGAAGAGAAGACAGATGGTTCTGGAAATGGGGAGACAGAAGAAGAGACAGACGGAGCCGGAAATGAGGAGATAGAAGAAGAGACGGGCGATTCCAGAAATGAGGTAGGAGCAGAAGGAACGGAAGGAGAAGCAGCCAAGGAGAAGGAACATTCGGAGCCAGTCAGGGATGTGGCATATTATATGGAAACCATGACTGATGAAGAATTAGACCGTCTGGAGTGTGTGGATTTTCAGGAGATTCATAGAAGATGGGAGGACAAGGAAGAAAAAGGCCTCATTCTGGTTGCGGAGGTTCCAGCGCATAGCTGCTATCTGTATTACTGCGAGTCAGACGGCAGAGTATTTATACGCTTCCATGGAAAGCGGAAGAAGCTTGAGGCAGGGCTGGATTTTTGGGCGCCGCCGCTGCTTCTCTGTGGAGATTATGATAAAGACGGCGAGGAGGAAGCTGCGCTCATATGGCTATTCGGCCATGGAACCGGAGTTTGCGTGGATGCTTTGGTAGTGATAAAGGAGGAGAAAGAGGGACTGCAGGCTTTTCCTCTGGAAGAGGCGGATTACTTGGAACCAGCAGAAAAAAGGGTATCCTGGGAATGGGATCTGGAGGAGGAAAGGCTTTCCTGCTCTCTGGATGGGAAGCCGTTTGACGGAAGCTGGGATCTGACGGAGCTGTTCGATGGTTTGGCAGAAGGTGCGGAGCGAATCGGGAACCATTATGAGAGAGAAGGAGCTTTCCTGGGAATTTCCTGGTGGGAGCAGGTGACGATTACAGCAGAGGATGGAACACTCTGGCTGATGATGAGCGGCGGCTACCGCCTGAAGGGAGTCGGCATGATTCTGTACGAGGAGGATTCTCCAGAGCTGCGGGCAGAGCTTTTGTTTGAGGACGGCGGCTTCCGTTTAGGAAAAATAGAAATGAAAAAGGGGAGATATGAGCTTGACTGATACGATTTTAATTACAGGCTTTGCGCCGTTTGGCGGGGAAGCGATCAATCCAGCGTATGAGGCGGTAAAGTGCCTGCCGGATACGATAGCGGGAATGAAAATCCAAAAGGAAGAAATTCCGGTGGTATTCCAGAAAAGCGGCGAGGTGCTGCAGGAGCTGATGGAGCGTTACCAGCCGTCAGCCGTGCTTTGTATTGGACAGGCCGGAGGAAGGGCGGCGATGACCGTAGAGCGGGTAGCGATTAACCTGATGGAAGCGTCGGCTCCTGACAACGACGGCAACCAGCCGCAGGATGAACCAGTTAGGAAGGACGCTCCGGCCGCTTATTTTGCGACTGTCCCGGTAAAGGCGATGGTCGCGGCAATGCGGGAGGCCGGAGTTCCTGCGCATATATCTTATACGGCAGGAACCTATGTCTGCAATTCGACGATGTATGAACTGCTGGATCTTTGTGCAGTGCGATATCCGGGAGTGTTTGGTGGCTTTATCCATGTGCCATATGCGTCCGGACAGGTATTGGAAAAGGCAGCCAGCACGCCGTTTATGGAGCTTCCGGCGATCACAAGAGGGCTGGAGGCAGCGCTGCGAGCCGTGGCGGAGGAGATAAAGTCTCCGGGAGTTTCGGAGCTGTCCAGAAAGAAAGCGGGGAAGCCGGATGGAATGATCTGTTAAGAGGATAGATAGGAATCTTTTGTCATGGAGCATCAAGGCAGGTATTTGCTATCCGGGTATCGTTGTCGGAAAGGTTTTGCAAAACTGAGCATATTCCAGATATTGGGATAGAGGCATATCGTCTTGCAGCTTTTGCAGAGCCTCTAAAAACAACGCTTCCTGACGTTTGCGAACCTTGCAGAAGCGGAAGCGATAGCTTACGCCTGGCTTTGCAAATTCCTTTCCCCAGCGCACTTCCACGCCTTTTGAGAGCAGGAGAGAATCTGCCAGATGTTCTTCCTTGTCTACAAAAATATAGTGGGCGTAGAACAAAGAAAGCTTTTTCAGCTTCATGCAGTTGCGGATCGGTTCCGCTGCTCTTCTCGCTTCTTCCTCTTGCTTTCTGGCCTTTTCCTTCATGCTTTCTACATGCTCTTCCCAGGAATAGTGGCACATAATGTAGGAATAATGATGAAAATCCTGTGTGCCATTTACATGCTGTTCATGGTAATCGTTTAGAAAATGTCTGGAATAATCATCCAAAATATAGTAATTATTATGATAAAGCAGGTTCTCTCCACGCTCCATATGTACGAGCTGCCAGCGGTCGTCGTTTACTTTAATAGTAAGTGTATAGGAATTTTCCCAGTGGATAGAAGCGCGGTATTCTACCAGAAGGGTGTATAAATCGGAATTAGAGGCTTCTACCATATCAAAAAAACGCAGATAGGCATTCATCTTTTTGGCATCATCGCCAATCGCGTTGCGAATCAAAACCATTCGGTAGCATTTCTGGCAGATCGTCATACCCTTTGGAATCGTTTCTACCATATCAAAATCCATATCTGGGATATATCTCACCAGATCACAGGCCTTGTCGTGAAGCACCATTTGACGTTTGGAATAGGCATATTTGAGCCGACGGTTGTCCATCTTGCTGGAACGCAGTCTGCGGGCGGCTGTAAGAGGCTCCTGTTCTCGTTTTTTGGCGTCGTCATCAATCGTTTTTCTGGCCTGTGAAGCAGAGTAGGTGCTTTGCAATTCGGTTAATAAGGAAGAATAATCCTTGCGTGTATAGTTTCTCGGTACTTTTGGCATATAGCTCTCCTTGTAGGTATTCTAAACTTTTTGTATTCTAAACTTTGGTGTCCTCATGCTTGCTAATCAAAACGGTTTATGCTGTTCAAAACCTGGTTCCGGCTAAAGTGTGGAAAATAGAGAAAGAAAGTATTGGAAAACAGCTAGTCCGTCTACGGTATCGGTACGTGCTTTTTCCAGGCACATCCGTTCTGGGTGCCATTGTACGCCGATATAGGGATAGCTTGGGTGAAACGCTCCTTCCACACAGCCGTCCTCCATCGCCCACTGAATGGCCAGTAGCGGCTCAGCCAGCCGATCCACCGATTGATGGTGTGCGCTGTTGACCGAAAAGACAGAGCCATAGAGCTGTCCTAAAAAGGAAAATTCCGCCGCCCGGGTTAGATGAACCTTATCGGCAGGGGGCGTTTCTCCGCGCTCCGGTGTGTGAATCAGATGGCCTGCTTCTCCTACATCCTGGTGCAGTGTGCCGCCTAATGCGACGTTGACGATCTGAAAGCCGCGGCAAATGCCTAAAATCGGCTTACCTGCATCCATAAAGGAATGGATAAGATCTAATTCGATGCGATCCCGTTCTGTATCAGGAGTACCAGAGGCAGTATTTTGTTGCCCGAACAGCTCCGGGTTCACATCTCCTCCCCCTGCCAGCAAAAGGCCGTCATAGGCAGGAAGAAAGGAGGGGCTGGCGAAATCTTCGGCTGCTTTTGGAAGATAAAAAGAATCATAGGAAGCCCCTACGGCCTGCAGGGCATTTTCATAGTTGGCCCGGCTGATATCAGAGCCGGAAATCAGAATGTGAGGCATACGCAGAATCTCCTTTGCTTTTCCAGATTACTTAATTCTATTGTATGCGCAGAAGAGGAAAATGTCAATGTTGATTCGCTGTATAAGGCCGGATTTTTGACTATTTAATAAAAATAAACTTTTACTTGAACTTTTTTTAAAACTGTGCTAATATGGAGTTTAAAATAAACAGGAGGTAAAAGTGAACTTTAAAACCAAAATAAACTTCAAGGCTAAATAAATTTTAAATCTATAGTGAAGTTTAAAGCTAAGGGAAACTTTAAGACTAAAAGAAACTTTGAGATGAAAAGAAATTTTCATAAGAAAAGTTTAGAATGGGAAAGAAAGAGGAGATGGAGATGGCTCATACTAGGTTTGCAGAACGATTAAACGTTGCCATGCGCAAGGAGCATAAGAAACAGATAGATTTGCTGAGGATGGCCGAAGAGGCAGGTGTAAAGCTCGGAAAAGGCCAGTTAAGCCAATATGTAAATGGAGTGGCGATGCCAAGAAAGGCGATTGCTGCGTTTTTAGCATCTGCGCTGGGAGTAAGCGAGGAATGGCTATGTACGGGAGAAAGAGCTAGTGACAGGCCGGAACCGGAACGTACAGAATCAGAACCTATAGAACCGAAAAACATAGAAGCAGAAAATAAACTGCCGGGAAATATGGAACTGAAAAGTAAACCATCAGAAAAAAAGGAGGAGATTCCTATGAAGGAAATAAAGAAATCATCAAAGCTAGATCATGTATTATATGATGTCAGAGGGCCGGTCGTAGAGGAAGCAACCAGGATGGAGGAAAGCGGTGTCAGCGTCTTAAAGCTGAACATCGGCAATCCTGCTCCGTTTGGCTTTCGTACCCCCGACGAGGTGATTTATGATATGCAGAGGCAGTTGACGGAATGCGAGGGCTATTCTGCGGCAAAGGGGCTTTTTTCGGCCAGGAAGGCTATTATGCAGTATGCCCAGATTAAACAGCTTCCGAATTTGTCGATAGAGGATATTTATACCGGAAACGGCGTAAGCGAGCTGATCAATTTAAGCATGTCGGCCTTGTTAGATACAGGGGATGAGGTGCTGGTGCCTGCTCCGGATTATCCGCTTTGGACGGCTTGTGTCACGCTGGCGGGCGGGAAGGCCGTGCATTATATCTGCGACGAGCAGGCAGAGTGGTATCCAGATATGGAGGATATCCGAAAAAAGGTGACAGACCGGACAAAGGCGATTGTCATCATCAATCCAAATAATCCAACTGGAGCTGTTTATCCGAAAGAGGTGCTAGAACAAATCGTAGAGATTGCCAGGGAGCATCAGCTGATTCTTTTTTCGGATGAGATTTATGATCGTCTGGTGATGGATGAAGAGGAGCATATCTCGGTTGCTTCTCTGGCGCCGGATTTGTTTTGTGTCACCTATAGTGGCCTTTCCAAATCTCATATGATAGCAGGCTTTCGGATTGGCTGGATGATATTAAGCGGCAATAAAAAAATAGCCAGAGATTATATGGAAGGATTGAATATGCTTTCCAATATGCGGCTTTGCTCTAACGTACCGGCGCAGTCGATTGTGCAGACGGCGCTTGGCGGCTATCAGAGCGTCAATAATTATATCGTACCAGGCGGACGTGTATATGAGCAGCGGGATTTTATTTATAAGGCGTTAAATGATATTCCGGGAGTGAGCGCAGTGAAGCCAAAGGCGGCCTTTTATATTTTCCCTAAGCTGGATACGAAAAAATTCCATATCATAAATGATGAAAAATTTGCACTTGATTTGCTGCGGGAAAAGAAAATTTTGATTATCCATGGAGGAGGCTTCAACTGGAAACAGCCCGATCATTTCCGGGTAGTTTATTTGCCGCGGATTGAGGTATTAAAGGATGCCGTGGACGGCCTGGCGGACTTTTTAAGATACTACCGGCAGTAAAGGATAGAAAAAAGAAAGACCAGTCTTGACAAGGAAAGGGTCATGTGGTATTATGAAGGAAACTTCACATGAAGTATACTTCATATAAATGTCCGGCAGCGAGAAACTTGTATCAGGAATTGTTTTCGCTTTTGCCGCCTGTAAAAACAAAGCTTCATGTGGAAACGTTTTGAGAGGAAAACGTGCCGGGTGAAGCTTTTTTTAGTGCTTGGCGGAAATGGGAAAGTAGGATGAAATCAGAATGAAAACAAAAATAAGAGAGCTGCGTATGGAGGCAGAGCTGACACAGCAGCAATTAGCGGAGCTGGTTCATGTATCAGCCAGAACCATTATATCCATTGAAAAGGAGCAGTACAATCCGTCCTTAATGCTGGCCTACCGGTTGGCGGTCGTGTTTGATACGACAGTGGAGGAGCTGTGCTGTCTGGAGGAAAACAGACGAAGGGAGGAGGAACAGGATGAGGAAATCTAGGCGTATGACGTATACGGAGCGGGTGCAGCGGCGCGTCCGTTTGATGTATGCGCTGCTTGCAGTAATGGCAGTGTATATGATAGTGATAGTAGAACTGGGCGGCGGGGACTCCCGAAGGATGAGCGAGCTTGCGCAGAGTCTTAGCCGGATTCTCTATTTTGGCGGAATCATTTTTATTATCAGTCGGATTACTTATGATAAAAGATTGTTGAAAAGCCGACTGCTTTTAAAGGAGAAACGGCGGGAGGAGCAGGATGAACGGAACCAATATCTGCACGATAAAAGCGGCGGATGGGTGATGGATGCTTTGCTGCTTTGTCTGCTGGTGATCACCTGGACAACAGCGTTGTTTAATATGGCAGCTTTTTACACTTCTGCGGTGATTTTGGCCACGGCAGCGGTTTTAAAGCTTGGAAGCTATTGGTATGCGAGCCATAAAATAAACCAATAAAATAAACGAACAGGAAAAATAGGAAGCTATTTGTTAAGGTGTTGACAGCATTTGGAGGTTGTGATATGCTTATGGTGTAATAAATAAAGTTACAATAAAACAGCTTTTCCAGGTAGTTTAAAAAGAATCACGAAGGGAGGATCGTTACGATGAACCGAATCGTAGAAGAATTAAAAGCAGTCAAGACCTTTTATGTGGCCACCATGGACGGCGATCAGCCGCGGGTGCGTCCGTTTGGCAGTGTAACCGAGATCGATGGCAGTCCCTACATCTGCACCAACAATACAAAGGATTGCTACAAGCAGATGATAGAAAATGCCAAAATAGAGATCTGCGGTATGGGAGAGGACGGCACCTGGATACGGGTGACAGGCAGAGCCGTCCGTGATGACCGGGACGAGGCAAGGAAGGCAATGCTAGAGGATCCGACCGGCCCTAGCAGATTGTATAAGCTAGGGGACGGAATCTTTGAAGTACTGCGGATTGAGGATGCCGTCTGCACCAAATATTCCTTTACCAAGGAGCCGGAGGTTATCCGGTAAAAAGCTCCTGCCTGGTAGGGATCGAGTCTGCCGCCCCATTTCTGGAAACAGTGATGGAGGCGGCTTTTGACGCGGTATAAAGTGCCGCTTCTATTGCAGCTTTATCCACTTCCATTGAATTCACTTCCAATGAATCCACTTCCAATGGAAGTTCTTCACAAGAAAGCTCTTCTGTAAGAGGTATTTCCTTAGGAAATTCTTTTTTAGAAAGCAATAATTCTGTAAAAAAGTAGCCGGTAAACGTATCTCCGGCAGCCGTTGTGTCCAGAACGTCTGCCGGGAAGCAGGCTTGTTTATAGAGCTTGCCATTCTGGTAGCAGACGGCTCCCTCTTCTCCTAACGTCAGGACAATGCCTGCATTGGGACAATATTGCTTTAATCTTGCCAGGATAGCAGTAAGTTCCGTTTCTCCGGTCATTTGAAAGGCTTCGACTTCATTTAAAATCAGCCAGGACAGCTTCCCAAGACCGCAGTTTTGCAGATCAGGATGGTAGGGGGACGGATTTAAAATTAACTCCATTCCTTTGGCGGCAGCCGACTCGATGATATAAGGAAGCTCGTTGATCTCATTTTGCAGCACGAGCCGGTCCCCGGCGTCAAAGTTTTGTAATATCCGGTCAATTTCTGCCCTGCTTTGTGCCTGATTTGCCCCGCCGAACAGTAAAATACTGTTTTGACCCTCCTGGTCTACCTGGATGATCGCGTGGCCGCTCGGCAGGTCGGAGGAGAGAAGAAAGTCCGTTTTTACGCCATATTGTTGGCAAGCCTCCTTTAATATGCCGCCGTCCGGGCCGATTTTGCCCGCAAGATAGGTATTAGCTCCTGCCTTGGAAAAGGCGATTGCCTGGTTTAATCCCTTTCCGCCGCAGAGGATCTGCAGCTTTTTGGAGGCAATCGTCTCTCCGGGTGCGGCAATATGCTCTACCTGATAGACATGATCTATGTTTAAGGAGCCAAAGACCAATACCTTAGAGACGGGCGGAAGGAATTCGGAAAGCTGCCGTTTATACAGTCTGGTCATACAGCCATCATCGCCCGTTACCATAGCGGCAAACGTCCAGCCATACCGTTCATAAAAGCTGGTGTGATCCGTCACCAGGTAAAGAGCAGAAAGTCCAAGCCGCGCCATATCCCGGCATACAAAGGCTAAGAGACGTCCGGCGATGCCTTGTCTGCGGTATTTCCCTTCTACATAGAGAGCGCATAGGTTTGGAGCCAGATCCTTGCGGTCGTGGAAATCATTTTCGATGATGCCGCAGCCTGCGATGATATCCTGTTGTTCATTTTGAAGAAAATACCATTGCGGAACGGCAGAACTCGGGTTTGCCAGGCATTCTTCCATGCTTTCCTGGTAGGCCTCTGTCGGGATACCCCATTTTTCTGAAAACCATGTGGCGGCAGCGGATAAGGCTTCCGGATGATTTCGCAGCAGCATAATGGGAAAAGAACGAGGAGAATATGAATTCATGGCTTTCATCCTTTCTAATATAGAATAAGTATTTTGTGTCTTTTCTTGTCCGTTATATAATAGGTAGTTTGTGTCCTTCTTTGTCTGTCACAGCATAATTGTAAATTATTTAACGCAAAATATCAACTATTCCGGGAAAATAGAGGGGTTCGTTTTTTTTAAAGCAGCAGGAAAATAGTTTTTATTCATGGCATAGTGCTTATCAGGCCGGAGAATAGCAAACTTCTTTTCTTTTAGCTGTAAAAAATCAAGAACCTTTTTTGTCCTAGTAAAATAATCATTCATCCTGTCAGAAGCCTGAAAAGGTAAAAAACAAGGACTTACATTTCCAGAAAAAATCCGTTACAATAAGATACAGGAATATTCTGGCCTGTTTTGATTGGCCGGAACGGGATTGTGCTGCGCCGGTCCTGTGAAACCGTATGATTTTTTGAAACAGTTAGTCGCAGCAGGAAGGATAGGGAGAAAAATAACATGAAACAAACGATTCAAAATCTGCTGCAGGATGCAGGGGGAAATTATATTTTACCGTTTTTCTGGCAGCATGGGGAAACCGAAGAGGTATTGCGCGAGTATATGGGCGCTATTTATGACTGCGGGATTGGAGCGGTGTGCGTAGAGGCCAGACCGCATCCGGATTATGTAGGGCCGCAGTGGTGGCACGATATGGACATTATTTTAGACGAGGCCAGAAAGCGGGAGATGAAGGTATGGATTTTAGATGACGCTCATTTTCCGACAGGCTTTGCAGCAGGAAAAATGACAGACGCCGCACCGGAGCTGTGTAAGCAGTATATCAACGTCAGCCAGGCGGATATTTGCGGGCCGATGCCGCAGGCGATTTTAAAGGTAGGTGAAATGGCAAGGTATACGCCGAATCCGTTTTCCGGCGGAATGGCTTCGATGTTTATGCGCGGGGCAAAAGTAAGAGAATTCGACGATGACAGGCTGATTGCTGTGATTGCTTCTAAGCTGGACGGCGAGGGAAGCGGAGATCATGTAGACGATACGTTATTGGATATTACGGAATACGTGAAGGATGGCGTGCTGGATTGGGATGTGCCGGACGGAATGTGGCGTATTTTTGTATGCTATGCAACAAAGAACGGCGGTGGTCGGACGGATTATATCAATATGCTTGACGAAGAGTCGTGCCGGGTACAGATCGATGCGGTCTATGAGCCGCATTGGGAGCATTATAAGGATGATTTCGGGAAAACGATTGCAGGCTTTTTCTCGGATGAACCAGCGATTGGCAATACCGTAGGCTTTGATATGAACGAATCCATCGGCCGGCGTGCGATGCCTCTGCCATGGAGTAAGCATATGCCGGGGATGATGGCAGAACAGCTTGGTGCAGATTATGTCAGACTGCTTCCGGCGCTCTGGACGGATGCCGGGGACGAGGAGCTGACGGCAAAGGTACGCTATGCCTATATGGATAGCGTGACGAAGCTGGTAGACCGTTGCTTTGCCGGCCAGATTGGGAAATGGTGTGAGGAGCATGGTGTGGAATACATTGGCCATATCATTGAGGACAATAACCAGCATAGCCGTTTAGGCTGCAGTCAGGGACACTATTTCCGTTCGATGTACGGGCAGCATATGTCCGGGATTGACGATATTGGCGGCCAGGTACTCTTAGGCGGGGAAAATCATAACCGTGTCAAGGGCTTCGGGCCTGCCGGAGACGGGGAATTCTATCATTTCGCCTTAGGGAAGCTTGGTTCCTCCTTTGCCCATATCGATCCGAAGAAGCAGGGACGGGCGATGTGTGAGATCTTTGGCGCCTATGGCTGGGATTTTGGTGTGCGGAAAATGAAGTATGTACTGGATCATTTCCTTGTGCGCGGCGTCAATACCTATGTGCCTCATGCGTTTTCGCCGAAGGCATTTCCGGATCCGGACTGTCCGCCGCATTTTTACGCGCATGGGGAAAACCCGCAGTACCGCCATTTCGGAAAGCTGATGCACTATATGAACCGGATGTGCGAGCTGTTAAACGGTGGCTTACACATAGCGCCGGTTGCTATGCTTTATCATGGAGAAGCAGAGTGGACGGGAGACTATATGTTCCTTCAGGAGCCGTCCAGGGAGCTGTTAGAGCATCAGATCGATTTTGACGTTGTACCATCGGATTTGTTTGCCGATATGGAGTATTTTAACGCCTCTTTTGACAAGACCTTAAAGGTCAACGGAGAGGAATATCAGACGTTGGTGGTACCATATGCACAGTTTATTACGAAGGAGGTAGCGGCCTTTGCAGGAGCCGCCGCCAGAGAGGGCTTTCCTGTGCTGTTTATAGACGGGCTTCCAGAGGGAATCTGCGGAAAGTGCGATCCAAAAACGGAGAAAGGGCTGATAGAGGGTTTAGAAGCCTGCCAGGTAGTTTATCTGGAGGATTTGGCAGAAACATTGAGAGAACAGCTCTTATATGAGGTAGCCTCGGAAACGCCGTTTGCACGTCTGCGCTATTATCACTATAATAAGAATGGAGCGCATCTGTATCTGTTTTCCAACGAAGACCCAGGGAAGGCATTTGACGGGATGGTGACGGTTCCGGTAAAAGGTGCAGTTTCCCTTTATGATGCCATGGAGAACCTGGTGTATCCGGCTCTTGCCGCGGAGGTGGAGGAAGGGACAAGGCTTCACGTTCATTTGGAGCCGTATCAGACCGAGCTATATGTATTTGCTGATTTAAAGGAGTATGAAACGGTAAAAGCCTGTCCGGCCGGAGGCGAGTGGAAGGCGCTTGCAAAGGAATGGAGACTTTCTCTTGCAGAAAATAAGGAATACCCTGAGTTCCATGACGAGGAGACGGTAAGCGAACTCGTCAATGTCGGCAGAAGATACCCGGATTTCTCTGGATTTATGCGTTATGAGACAGACCTTGTACTGGCAGCGGCAGGAAGCCAGGAGGCAGATGGACAAATCGGAGAACATCAGACGCTGCTTCATATCGAAGATGCCTATGAGGGCGTAGAGGTATGGATCAACGAGGAATATATCGGTATGAAGATCTGTCCTCCGTATACGTTTGATATTACCAAGGCAGTACAGGCCGGAAAAAATCATGTACGGATCGAAGTGGCCAATACTCTGTTTAACCGTGTGCAGGCGATGAACGGAGCAGGCGGAAGCCCGATGAGAGGCGGCCCGTCTGTGATCGCACCGAGTGGAATTGTAGGAAAGGTCAGCGTTGTAGCGAAGTAAATTTCTGCAGTCCTTATATCAGATAGGTGAGGACTCCCGCCTCTATAGGCACGTGTGCATAAAAAAGAAAGCAGCCTGTGAAAGTATCTTATCTTACAGGCTGCTTTTGTCTTGCCAAATTCCAGAAACTATTCTATAATAGAATTGACAGTAACTGACAATCAAATCGACTTTTAAATAAAAAATAAAAAAGGGGCATGATATGGAAAAAACGCTCATTCAATGGCACCCGGCCTTTGTGGCTGCTATGGAGCTGGAGTTATCAGAAAACCGGAAGGAACTGTATTTTGAAGCAGAGTATAACCTCAACACCAAGCCGTTAGAGGTTGATTTGTTAGTAATCAAAAAAGAGGCTTCTGCCGAAATCAAAAACGAAATCGGGAAGTTTTTTCGTCGGGACAATCTTTTAGAATATAAATCGCCAGGGGATCAGATGGACATTGATGTTTTATACAAGGTACTTGGCTATGCCTGTCTTTACAAATCCTATGGAAAGGGTGTAGATAGCCGTCCGGTAAAGGATATCACGGTTTCCTTTGTCAGAGAAGCCAAACCGGAAAAGCTTTTTAAATATTTTGCAGCAAATCAGATAGAATCAACGAACCCTTATCCGGGCATTTATTATATATTAGAAGGGTTTTTGTTTCCTGTTCAAATCATCGTAACAAAAGAACTGGAATCCGACGTTCATATTGTTTTGAAGGCATTGACGAGGGAATTAAAAAAGGACCATCTTTGGCGGTTATTGGAATATGCCAAAAAATTACAGGAGAAGTTCGATCATCGTCTGATGGATTCCGTCCTGGAGGTCAGTATACAGGCCAACGAAGATCTAATCAAAGAATGGAGAGGAGATGTGCATATGTGCCAGGCGTTATTGAGGATTATGGAGCCAGAGATAAAAAGGCTTATGGAGGAAGGTAAAGAGAAAGGTAGAGAGGAAGGCAGAGAGAAAGGTAGAGAAGAAGGTAGAGAGGAAGGTAGAGAGGAAGGTAGAGAAGAAGGGAAAGAGGAAGGAAAAGAGGAAGGTGTTCGGGAAGGCATTAAAAATCTGGTTCTGACGCTTTGCGAGCTTGGTATGAGCCGGGCAGATACAAGGGATATTGTTTTTAAGCGTTATCCTTTATCAGAGGAGAAGCTAAACCAATATTTGGAGGAGTTTTTTTGAGAGTATGAAAGCTTTTGGTAAACGGTGAAACAAAACAGGTCTTCTATGAGAAAATCTAATTATGATAAGGAGACCTGTTAGGTTAAGGGGGATATTATGCTGTTTTTAAAAAAAATAAATTTTGAAGATATTGATGAAGAATATAAAGCAATAACAAAAATTCCATATAATGAAAATGGGTTTGGAAATGAATATTGGAATGTATCAAAAGAAAATTTCAAAAATGAAATTATACCAAAGTTATTAAAGAATTCAGAGGGAATGGAGCTTCCCGAAGGACATGTTCCTGATTCTTATTTTTTTCTATGGAATAATCAAAATATTGTGGGTCTGTTTAAAATAAGACATTACTTAAATGATTTTTTGAAACAAGGTTCAGGCCATATAGGATATGCAATTTTAAAAGAGTACAGAGGAAATGGGTATGCGACAAAAGGTTTAAAGCTTGCAATAGAGGAATGTAGAAAATTAGTGAAAGAAGAGGAGATATATTTGTCCTCTCATAAAAATAACCCTGCATCATTGAAGGTACAAATGAAATGTGGTGCATATTTATGCGGAGAAAAGGAAGATGAATATTTAACACGGATAAAATTAAATAACAATAGGAACATTTGTTTTGAAATAAGGGATTTAAAAAGAGAGGATTGTAGTAGAATCAGAGATAAAATTGTTAAAATAGAGGATTTTAAGAATCACTGTTTGGAGGGTAAAATTTGTATATTAACTATGAACGAGGTAGAAAGGCCTTTGAAGGTGAATTCTCCTATAGGTATTAAAAATATTATAATTGCTCCTAAAAATGATAACTGGTGGCTAACGGTTATGTTTGACAGTGATAACAATTTAATAGAAAGCCGCTTTGACATTACTAGATTAAACAATTTTTATAACCAGGAAAATCCGTTTTTTATAGATATGAAATTAGATGTGTGCATTCCATATAATCAGGAACCCTTTATGATGGGCGAAGAAGAATTAAAGGAATTATTAGACAATGGATTTATAACAAAAGAAGACTTTGCTATGGCATATTCTACTGCTAATAAAATTATTGAATTTTATAATATCAAGAAAGACAAATACTATAATTTTATTTTTACATATTTAAAAAATAATTTATAGAGGAAATAATTGTGAATTCCGCTTGCAGAGAAAGGGAACCGTCCTTCCAGGGGCAGTCAGGACGGTTCCCTTTTTTAGTCTTTTTGTCATTCTCGATAAGTCAGCCCTACCCGTTCCGTGAAGCTCAGTGCAGCAGATAGGTATACACATAATCCGACCAATCCCCGTAAATCCTTTGCCCGTTGACATCCGTATAAGGCCGTATATAGTACGTAGAGTTTTTATTCTGTGGAAGCTTTTCCGAATAAGAGGTCTTTGTTTTGCCAATCTGTTTGCTGTAGACAGGGAAGCCCTCGGAGCTTTTACTTTGCGGCGGGCCGAAAAAAGAATCTAAAACCAGCAGTTCATACCCTGTTGCTCCGGCGGCTTTTTTCCAAGAAAGCTTCAGAGTGCCTGTAGTGCCCGTAGTTCCTTTGGTATAGCTGCCCGTAAAGCCCTTTACTGCCGGAGCAAGTACAAATTCCCTGACAAGTGTTCCGTGATATCGTCCTTTTCCCTTCACCTTAATCTGTCCGAAGCCTATTTTTTTATTGTTGGTGTAGGAAACGGTATAGTCGGTGCCTTTTTTCAGCTTTTTCCCTTCATAGATAACGCTTACCGAAGGCTTGACCGCCTTACCAGTATAAGCAGTCGAGCCTGTCACCGTCACTACTGCCTCTAGGATGTTATCTTTTGACGTTTTCGTCACGTCCATCTGGTAAAGCTCTGCATAAGGAGTCATTCCATCGGAATATACCCAGTAAACAAAACCATCCTGGTACTTCAGCTCTTCCGCTCCATTGAGCCGGGCGTGCTGCATTGGGACAGCCTTTTTTAAAATCTTTCCAGTAGAGGAAAGGATCGAATAGTAGGAATTGACAAACTTGCCATTTTTATCCCATTTTTCCCACATGACCAAAACCTTGTCCTTTGCAATCGGCACCATGGCGGATGCTCTGGCTTCGGCGCTTTTGTAATTGGTCAGCCATACAATTCCCTTATCGGTATAGGCCTCGCTTTTGGATTCTGCATCTTCTGTCTTAGAGCCTCCTGTGCGGGAAGAGGCAGAAAGAATCGGCTCTACGGTATCAAAATCCAAAATCTGTAAAAACATCTGCTGCTTTTCATTTTTTTCTGCAGCAGTCAGAGATTTGGCAGAGGAACCAACCAGGACGATCCCGCTCTCCAGCTCTCCGACCCCGGTCAGGCGGGCATTGGTATGGTTATCGCCGATGTCCCCGTAAAAATGAAACGGAACCTGTCCCTGACAATATTCATATTGTATCGGTTCCCGGTTAATATTGATATGGAAGCCGCGCGGGTAGGCATCTCCATGATCGGCAAACACAACCGCACCCTCGTCCAGTATGTTCGTCACCAGAACAGCCTGGTTAAAGGAATGGCTGGTATAACTGCCGTAATCGCGGTTCCGTTCCATTGTAGTGGTATCCACGCAAAAGACTTTGTTAGATTGATGGCCATTATACATGCCTCTTCCATAGGAGCAAATCAGGATATTGCCGCGAAACGCCATCGCACAGTTGCCGCTGCTAAACGGCCTGCTGGTGGCCCAGTCCTCTTCCGGGTTCAGGGAATCCCGATCCTCGCATTTGCTTAAAAAACACCCGGCAGAATCGTACTGGTAAATGGCGAAGGTCATAACGCTGTGGTCTCTTTTTTCATCATTTTGGCCGCAGGCAATATAAAATTTGCCGTCTGCGCCGCAGCAAACCCCGCCAATCAAAGGCATCGGCCTGGCAATTTCAATCGTGTCGGAAATCGCGAGATTTTTTCCGATATGAGAAATATAGACGGTATTCTCATCAGCATAGGCAATGGTATACGTTCCGTTTTGGTCAAAAAAATCGCTGACAGGAGATACCTCGTTCCAGTTAAAATTACCAGATGAGCCATATTGATAGCTTTTCGTCTCCAGTTCCGTTTTAAGCGGAATCAGCTTTTTGCGGATCACTGCCGTTTCCTGAAACGTATCGGCAGCAGAAACAACAGGCTCTGTGTCTGCTATGGACGGAATAGCTGTAATCAGCAATAGGACAGGCAGGACTGCGGCCAGCAGAGCGCGGATATGGTTTTTCATGAAAGAGCCCCCTTTTTAAAAAAAATGTTACAAGACAAAAGCTTATTTTTATTGTAGAACATTTGATTCCTGTAATCAAGCTTTTTTTCACTTGCAAAATTCCATTAGAGAACATATAACAAAATACCCTCATATCCGAAGATACAAGGGCATTTGTTATCCCTATCAGGCACAGAGATATTTTTTCATCTGTGTCTTTATCTTTTCTCTGGCAAGAATAACGGAACGCCTTACCGCCTGCGGCGTACAATGTTCCATTTTCCCAATCTCATAAAAATTGCAGTCATATTCGTGATAGAGCAGGAAACGCCGCTTCTGTATTTCTGGCAAAGCCTTGATTGCCTTATAGAGCAGTTCCGTCTGTTCTTCCTCAATGATTAGCTCGTCTACATTCTTTGGTAATCTCAATGCCCGTCTGTTCAACGTTTCTTCATATACTTCGTTAAACTCCCGATGTCGGTAATCCCAATTTTCCAATTTTCGATTGTCAAGCTCTAATCTCCGAAACGCCATAAAAAAGTCATACAGTACATTCAATTCGTGGAATACGCCTTGCCCGTCCTTAAAGTCGATAAAGCATTGTGTGCCGTCCTCCGTGACAACCTGCCGAAGCATATAGGCTCTTGTGCGATATAGCATTGTTCTTTCCTCCCGAAAAAATTGAGTGAGAAGTTTGCCCTCTCACCCAATAGTCCACGGGAAAGCCTAAAATTCCCCGACAATCGGTTTTAATTTTTCCCGTAGTCTGTCAAGCCTTTTGTAAATCGCCTTTTCGGTTAAACCTATCATTACAGCAATCTCTTTCGTGGAATAGCCCTGCATTTTCAGCAGTATGATTTGCAGGGTATGCTTGTCCACCATAAGTAAGACTTGATACAATGCTTCGTTCTCAATTTCGTCAAGTAACTCAATAATTGTCTTGACCTCTGCAACTTGTTCCTGCTCGGCGGTATCCTCTATGTATTCCCCGACATCATTTAAGCGTCTGTAAAATCGTCTATTAGAGTTAAACTCTGCCCTGTCATAGTTGCGGATTTCTTTAATGATACTTTCCGAAACACCACATTCACGCAATATCTTTTCTTCAGCTTCTTTCCAAAGCCGCCATTTCCTTTCTTCTCGTCCGTGGTTATAAGCCACTTGTCTTTACCTCCAATCTGAATTTTTTGAAAAATCCAGATTGGACGGTGGTGAACGGCAACCTACAGCAGAAACAGGCTCATGCCTTAATCTGATAAAAAACGACAAAAGAAAAACCGCAAAGGCTGTCACCACATAAGGAGATAATTTGAAAACATAATTGGAATACAGCTTATGGGCGATAGCAAAGGCAAAAGCCAGCGTAAAAGTAGGAATGCTTTTCACGCTGGCTTACTCTATATAAAAATATAATCACATATTCGTAAAATGTAATTTCTTTTGCCACAATGCGGAAAAGTAATGCAAAATTCAAAGCAGCACTTAGCGGTTGATAATGTGCATATCAAAGCAGTCAACAACTAACCCAAAAATAAAATTATGGAGGATTAATACTATGGAAAAGACATTGTTTGAATAGATGGGCGGGACAGAACAGTTGAAATCCGAAAACCAATTCTTATGGATTCAAAAGATGAATAACATTTTGGCGTGTGTAAGGGAAGTTG